>NZ_JBFUIH010000001.1:0-295769 GCF_056401975.1 Pseudomonas sp. P4_C8
GATGGAGAGATGGAGAAGTAATAAGCTCGAAACAATTCTCCGGTGAAATCAAAAATAATCGTGTTCTTTGGCTAGCTGGTCCTGCGGGAAGCGGAAAAACAGAACTGCTACAACAATTCATGCGTGAGTATTTTTCTCACAAAAACCTCTATTCTGCTTGGCAGAATTACAAATGCATTCCGATATTTGTTCGAGTGAGAGACTTCGCAAACATATCAGCTTCCGGGGGGGACTGGATACCTGAAGCGACGCGCCTATCTCTAAGATCTAAACGCCTGCGATTTGAAGATCGCTCTTATTTCAATAATCTTCTGGCCTGCGGGGACTTTGCTATATTATTAGACGGAATGAATGAGGCAAACCGAACCTCGGAGTTTCTGCAATATATTTCCGAAACCGAAAAGACAAAGGTTATAGCCACATCTCAAGGCCCAAGTCCCGACTCAAAATTTCGCCGCCTTATACTTTCACCCTTTACAATTGATGAGGCAAAGGAGCTATTGGAGATTTTCCTAGATAAAAAACTTCAATCGCTGAATGAAGCGGTAGAATCTCTATTAGGGCAACTTAACTCCGGATACGATGTCCTTCTTCTAGCCGACATAATAAATAACGGTCTATCGGTTCCAAAAAATCGCACCGCGCTTTATGCTGAAACGCTTAGGGTTGCGGCTAAAATTGGAGAAGATACCTTTTCAGAAGAAATAGTATGTCGGCTTGCCTGGACTTCATGGAAGTCTGGTAGTCGAACCTTCGCTGTAGATAATCAGATTACTGAAAATATTGTCGCCGCATTACATTCGGCGCATATTATTGTTTCTCGTGGCGGGAAATTTGAGTTTCGTCATGATCTTATGCGCGGGTATCTTGCGGCTTCTTGGCTTATGATTCACTCAACATCTATGGAACAAACTCTTACCCGACTTGCCGCGGCCGACATTTGGGATTTAAGTCCTTCAGAGCAAGCGTCAGTATTCCCTTTTTTAGTTGACCTTTGTACAGAGAATGACGAGTTTGAGATGCTATTCTCTGAAACCATGAAAAATCCTGTTCAAAGAGTTGTGCTGTTAGAATCACTTCAAGAGAGCGCGCAAAAGCGAGGTTTGTATATATCGCTGAAATTAAATCGCCCATGAATTTCGCAATCGTTAAAATGAAATACTTTAACTTTTGCTTAAATCTACTCTGTTTGTGTAGCGTTTGCGTCCAACGATTAAATTCTATCAATCTAGGCTATCGTGACCGTCCGCTTCTGGCCGAGGCTGTGTAAAAACGGTTTAGAGCAGGTTTGACAGTCAGAACCAGAACAAAAATCGCGTTCCTACGCAAAATTCAGGTCCGGCTGATACACCAATCATTGGCAGATTTTACGCAGCGACCCAGGCTGTGTGAAAACGCATGCACTGTTTTGTAGTCTGCGTTGCTGCGTAAAATCTGTCGGTGATTGGTTAGTCAACAGACCAATAATTTACGTAGGAACGCGTTTTTCGTTCTGATTCTGACGGTCAAACTCGCTCTAAAACGTTTTCACACAGCCTGGACCCAAAGCGGACCCTAGCGTCCGGTGGAATGATGGGTTGGGCGACTCATGAAGTACGCAAGGCCTTACGTGCCGCAATTTCTTTCTGCAGAACAACAGGAAAGCCGGTGGGAAATACCTTCCTATACCACCACCGATGGCGACGGAAACGGCAACGATCACTGGAATCCAAACCGCAGCAACCGTCTTCGAGGGGTCTTTTGTGGCGGAAGCCAACGAGTCTGCTGTGTCGGAAGGCGTTTGGTTTTCGCTTTCGTTCTTTATTACTTGGCCATCGGTTGCTCGTTTTTCTGTGCCAAGCTCTTTCGCCAAGCGATGTTTCTGGGGCGAGTGTTGGACTTACGCAGTGAATTACTGAATCGTCAACGCGACATGCCCCTTGTTATTCCCATAGCAATTCCACGCGTCATTGGCATAGGCATAGAGATACCCCGAGCGCTTCGGCGTATACGTGCAGCCGTGGCCGATGAGGAAGGTTTCCGGTTTCAGCAGGATGCCTTTGGCATCGACACCATCGCTGTTGGCGATTGCGCCGACGAGACTGAACCAAGGGTAGTTCTCGTGGCGGCGGGTGAAATAAAAGTTTGCGTTGCTGTTGTTAAATAGCTTTCCGTACCAGGTTTCCAATTTGCCCAGCGCAGTGCCGGCAAGGTATGCCAGTTCGCTGGGTTGAAAATTGTTACTCACTGGCCCGTCTGGGTCGCAAACGATCGAGGCGTCCAGCCATTCACCGCTGGCACTAAAGGTGTAAGCGGTGCCAGCGTTGAGCCACAGACCGATTTCGTTCCACGGCAGGCGCGCGGAGATGTCCACTACCAGCGGGGTAGGCGGTGCCAGTAAGCGCGCTTTGCGGTAGGGCGATTGGGTGATGGGTGGGATTTTCTGCCGGTCCAGTGCTGATTGATGGAACAGCGCCGGTTGTGTGGTCATGTCGGCCACGCTGCGAGGCTGAGTCGCCAGCACGTTGAATACCCCATCACAGGAGTCGTGCATGGTGTCGTAGAGGTCTGGCTTGATCTGCCCGACAACATTCGGGTCGAAATTCAGACCGGCCGTGCTCGCCTCATCGACCATCCACATCAGCGCGCCATTGGCCAGGCCGCAGTGCTGGTAACCGCCGCCGACGTCTGAATGCACGCCGGGGAACCAGATCTGCTTGAGTTGGGTGCCATTCGGTGGCTGGCTCCACAGCGTCGGCTGGAACGAGGCACGGCGTTCGTCCATCGCCAGCGCGTGGCGGGCGTGCTTTACCAAGGGGTGCAGCGTGGTGTCGTGGAAGGTGTAGCGTTCGCGATTATCGAGCAGATTGAGCAGTGCCATGTCGTCGGGGATGCCCAGCGCACCGACAGTGTCCCATACCCCAATGAAATGGATTGGGATCGACGCGCCTGCCTTGTTATGGAACTTCCAGCCTTGAGCGGTCCAGTCTTTGCGCTGCTCAGTTTTACGCCGGTAGCCGCAGGTGAGCAGGGTCTGGATGCGCGCCCAGACTTCGGCTGGTGGTAACCCGGCGATCTGCAACAGCCCGCACCGGCCGATGAATCCGGCAAGGCTGCGCACCGTGTAGGCGCCGCGGCTGAAGCCGAACAGGAAGATCGCATCGCCGGGCTGGTAGCAGTAACAGAGCTTCTGATAGGCGCTCATGATGTTGTCGTCAAGGCCGGCACCTGTGCCACCGCCAACGGCTTTATCCCACCAATTGCCATTGGTGCCGACGCCGGGGTGATAGTAGGAGGTTTGCGCTGCGCCCTGGGCGTCGAAATCAGCTATGGCATTGTACAGCCGCACCACGTTGGTGGGGGCGGGGACGCCCTGATCGAGTTGGTCGGGGGTGTTCCAGGTGCCGTCGCAGCAAATAACCAGATTAGGCATGGCAGATCCTTTTTCCCGGCATGCAGGAGCCGGTTAAAGAAGCCCGACGGCGGGTTTGGCTACATGCTGCGAGCAGTGCCAGACGCGTCGGTCGGAAAGGGCGCGCTGACCACGGAAACCCAGCGGCAAACAAGATTCAAGATCAGCCCCGCGGGGGCGTCAAGCGGCGCTAGCTAAAAACATTAGCGCTCGCCGCCGGCGTCCGGCCAGCAGCGCTCTGTAGCGCGGCTCAGGCATGTACGAAGTATTCACGCTTTTCCTAGGTGTGCTTCAAGCCCACACCCCCTACGTTGATAGAGTTGGCATATTTACGTTGCTTTCGACCGGTAAGTAGATATGTCTCCATATGTTTACCTTGGATAGTGGCGCTCGGAACCCCTAGGAGCTAAATCTGAACGGCCGCTTTTGGCCGAGTCTGTGCAAAAACGTTTTAGAGCAGGTTTGACGGTCAGAACCAATACGAGAATCGCGTTCCTACTCAAATTTCCGGGCCCTGATTAACCAATCACTGGCAGATTTTACGTAGCAGCGCAGACTTCAAATCGGCGCATACGTTTTCACACAGCCTGGGCCGATTGCTGCCCTTGCGTGCTCACTCCGGCGCCATGAGTACTGCGAGGCTCATTTTGATAAATTCTTCGTTTTTGTCGATCGTTTGCAGGGCGCCGCGAACATTGCCGGCTACCTCCGTTGATCCTCTTTGTTCAACCCAAAGCGTCAGCTCCATGATCGCGGCTTCGAGCGCAAGTTGATTTTCGTTGATCTTGAACAGCAGGGAAGGGAGCAGGTCCGAGTTAGGCATCACTAAATCCTCCATGAAAGAGGGGCATCGTAGCAGCGGAAATGCGGTGACACACATAGGGGAATGCAGCGGTCGGCAGGACGTCGGAGAAAAGGAACTACTGTAGGAATATACAACGCTAAGTTGTTGATTCTTATAGGGGCATACCACTGTTTTGTACCCCTGCTAAAACGTCTATTTATCGTTATAGATCAATTGGTTGCGTAGGTTTCTGGGTCGCCTTGACATGGTGGATCCTGATTTTACGCCCTTTACGACAGTTTTTATCATTCGACATGATAAAGAACCCTTGCTATGGAATTTGCCGATTTGTAGCTGCCTTCTGATAGGTGGAGGCTATATGCGAGTCCGTTTGTTGGGAAGCTTGCGATAGTTTCCACTACCTGTGACTCCGCAGGAATAGTTGGAGAGGAGGCTCCTGGATTAGAAAGGAATGCTCGAAATGAGATGCGATAGCCATCACTTGATCGTGGCAAAGAAAATTTTTCCCGCGACATGCCAGCCCCAAATTCTGCCCATACAGCGGTCGAGGGATAGGAGAAGTGTAGTCCGTTCACCTCAACGACAATCCGCCCAACTTGGAACTCATTTGATTCGACACTTTCAATAGTGAGCCAGCGTTGTGGCTCTACCGTTGAGCGACCAATGTACCCTGCCGCCGCGAGCGCTCCTGCAGTAGTAATTACAGCAACCAATATTGCTTGGAATGCTGTGATTTTCGCGATTGTGATTCCTGGGACCGGTTTAGTCGTCATAAAATTACCTCGCCAAGACATGGATTGTGAGTGTGGCCCCTATTCACGATAGTTTGTATTGAGCAAAGTGAAGCTGATGAAGCCCGCGTTACACAAGTCTTGCGCGCAAAACCTCCTCTGGAGGCCGCGAGTTTCCGTTTGCATAAGCACAGAAAAGTGGGTGTTTTGCCAGCGCTGTAAGTGGATTTATTCGTTTAAAAACAATAAGTTAGGCTTATACAGTTCCCAGCATGGGGTGCTTGGGGTGCTAGGGGTGAACGTGGTGCTATTGACCGTTTGTTGCCTTCGCGAAGCGCTGCAGTCGACCGATTCTGGTGAAAAAGTCGACCATGATTTCCGCAGCAGAAAAGTATGCGTCCGAGATTGAAATCTTTACTTTCGGTAGAGGTTTCCGGACTCAGATTTCACGTAGCAGTATGTAAAAAAGGCGTTTTAACCAGTCAATGACCAGGCCATTTGGGTGAACCGACTGTTTTCAACAGAATCGACCCAATGCAGCCGGTTGGCACCGGTGGGCCGTTTGGCGGCCAACGTGGCGAATATCACAGATCGATAAGCTGCTGCACGGCGAGGAAAAGATGGTCGGCGCCGACGCGGGTTATACCAGCGTCGAGAAACGCTCTGTTCTTTGTCAAACCACGAAGCGCGTCTTCATATAATTAGACCGGCGCTTTATCGCCCGGAATGGGTGCTCGATCTTGGCGCGTACCTGGGTCTTGGCCTTCTCGATCTTGCGCTTGGCTTTGTTTGCAGAAGTGCTCAGTAACTCTCACATCAGTCTAAAGCTTTGCACCTGAAGTCTACACTTCGAATATCGTGCAAACGCAGCAATGGGCAATGAAGGAGAGGGTTGATGGACCTTAAACGCCTCACGGAGTGGCTTGGCACAATGGATGGGCTAAGCAAATCAATACTCGCCTTGTTTGGTCTGCCCGCAATTATATATGCAGGGACTACCAAATTTTTCGACTCATACATTAAACGTTTCGGTCTGTATCCAGAGGTGTCCATAGTCGCTCCAGCCCTCATCGCCCTGCTTATTGGGTTGTTGTTGTGGCTAAGCTTTCGGCGCTTCTATCGGTCAAGCCRGCTTGAGCAACCTGATGCGTTTACGCTGCGCCCCACTGGCCCCGGCTCACTGCTCGGTCGCGCGGAAGATCTAGCAGGGTTGCTCAACGCTGTGAAAAACCATCGGCTGGTACTGTTGGACGGGGAATCAGGCTGTGGCAAGTCAGCCTTGGTCAGTGCTGGCCTGATTCCTAGTTTGCTGCCTCAAAATGGGCTATTGCCGGTAGCAATTTACGACTGGGGCGATGATTGGCTGCGTGGAGCGCTTTCGGCAGCCCAGGATGCACTCTTCCAAAGTGTGTCTCAGATAGACCGAGAAAAGCTCGGCTGGACCTCGTCGCCTGATTTGGCTGCTCATACAGAAAGTTTGGCTCTCGATTTGAATGCGCGTTTGATAGCTGTAGTTCATACCCTTGGGCGACGGCCATTGCTGATCGCCGATCAATTCGATGACTACCAAGCACAGTACCGCAACCGTTTCATGGATGACGATGGCAACTGGTTATCCCCCTCTGCCCTTGCTAAGAGCAACTGTTTTTGGGATCTGGTTAACGATGGTCTGAGCGAGGGCCGATTGCATCTTTTAGTCATCACACGTGCAGATACCGCTGCGGGCCTGGCCTGCGTTCGCTTTCTTGACGGGGACCAGACAAGCACACGCACCCTGCCGAGGGTCGAGGCTGAACATCTACGCCCGTTGTTAGCGGGGATAGCAGCCGACGATACCCTGCCGCCGGTCGTTAGTAACCCGGCAGGCGGATGGCATGAGTTGCGCGACCGTTTGGAGATCGATCTGAAAGCAGAGAGAGCGATCTTGATGCAGCAGGTGCGCACCGTGTTATTGGGCCTACGTCAATTACCTGTTTTAACTCCACGGAGCTACCGAAACGCAGGAGGTCTGCAGGGCCTTGGGACTCTAGTTATCTCGCGATCTATTATTCGTGCGAGCGACTCCGCAGGAGGCGGTGAGGCGGGTATCCGGACGGTACGCGCGCTCTTAGGGCATTTAATAATGGCAGGTGGCCCCAATCAGCCGCCTAAGGCAAAAAGGACATTGCTTTCCGACCTTGTTGGAATTGTCGGTGATCCGCAGCGTATCGAAGCCATCTTAAAAGTGTTGCAACACGATGAAATAGTCCGGTCGGCCGAAGTAGGCAATCACAGTAGTGCGTGGCAACTGGACCACGATTACCTAGCGCGCTCCGTTTTGGCAGAGGCGCGACAGGCTGATCGCTGGGCTGTCTCTTTGCGTGAGTCCAAGGTGCGCTATCAGGAGGCAGCGTATGATTGGCGGCAAAGGTGGGCTGCGTTACTTCCTGTTGGTGTGTTAGCTCGTGTTTGCTGGGAACGAGCGCGAAGGCGCCTCGAGTTTGGCGAAGCTGCAAGTTATGTGCGGCTTAGCGCAGTCAGGCCGGCGATTGCCCTACTGTGCATGGTGCTGATTGGCGCATCGGCTCATGCTTGGTACCAAGACAGGGCTCTGACGCTGGAGGCCAATCGACTGATTGACAAGTTCGCTGCCCAAGGCGAAAAGAGTGCGGTGTTACAGATTTGGCGTGCCCCCCCAATACTGCGCAGACGTGTTTATGAACTCGTAACTAAGGAGGCCGGACAATTGGAGCGCGCCACTAATAGCGCTTGGCCCCTGGCGCATGCTGGCTTCGATGTTACAGAGGTGCGGGAGATAACTCAGATCTTGCGCACATCACTGGAGCAATCACCGACCGAAGATCGTGCCAGCAGGCTCGTAAAGATCTACGAGGTCGTCGCAGCGCGGTTGACCGATGCCACAGACATAAAAGTTGAGGCCTCGGCCCTGCGTAGGGCATTGGAGCAAGCACCGACGAACTGGCGTGTCAGTTGGCTCGTGGGCGCTTACACAGCCGTCGCGGCGCGGCTTTCAGATGCCATGGAGATAAAAGAAGCGGTCATGACCTTGCGCACGGCACTGGAGCGAGCACCGGCTGACGAGCGTGACATATTGGTCGAGAAGTGCTACGCGGTCGTCGCGGCGCGGCTGACCGATGCGGACGTAAAAGTTGAGGCTACGGCCTTGCGCAGGGTGCTGGAGCAAGCACCGACTGATGAGCGTGCCAGCTGGGTCATGGACGCCTACGCGCTCGTCGCGGCGCGGTTAACCGATGCCACAGACATAAAAGATTCGGCCATGGCCTTGCGCAGCGCACTGGAGCAAGCACCGATTGACGAGCGTGCTCGCAAGCTCGTGGATGCCTATACGACCGTCGTGGCGCGGCTGACTGATGCGGACGTAAAAATTGAGGCCACGGCCCTGCGCAAGGCGTTGGAGCAAGAACAGGCTGACTGGCGTGCCGACAGGCTCGTGGGCGCTTACACAGCCGTCGCGGCGCGGCTGGCTGATGCGGACGTAAAAATTGAGGCCACGGCCTTGCGCAAGGCGTTGGAGCAAGAACAGGCTGACTGGCGTGCCGGCAGGCTCGTGGGCGCTTACATAGCCGTCGCGCCGCGGCTGGCTGATGCAGACGTAAAAGTTGAGGCCACGGCCTTGCATAGGGCACTGAAGCAAGCAACGGCTCAGGAACATGCTAAGCACCTCGCGAATGCCTACGCGGTCGTCGCGGAGCGTTTGACCGATGCCACAGAGATAAAAAATGCGGCCATGATCTTGCGCAGCATGTCGCTGGAGCAAGCACCGACTGACGAGCGTGCCGGAAGGCTCATAGAGGCCTACGGGGTGGTCGCGGCGCGGTTGACCGATGCCGGGGAGATAAAAGATGCGGTCATTGCCTTGCGCAAGGCACTGGATCAAGCTCCGACTGAAGAACGTGGCCAACGGCTCGTGGAGGCCTACAAGATCGTCGCGGCGCAGCTGACTGATGCGGACGTAAAAATTGAGGCCACGGCCTTGCGTAGGGCAATGGAGCAAGCAAAGACTGACGAGCGTGCCGGTTGGCTTGCGGTGGACTACGCGCGCGTCGTGACGCGGTTGACCAATGCCTCGGAAATAAAAGATGCGGCCGTGACCTTGCGCCGGGTACTGGAGCAAGAACCGGCTCGTGAAGATGCCGACTACTTCGCGTATGCCTATGAGGTCGTAGCGGCGCGATTGACCGATGCGGACATAAAAGCTGAGGTAGTGACCTTGCGCAGGTCAATGGAGCAAGCGCCGACTGGCACGCGTGCTCGCTTGCTAGTGATGGTCTACGGCGTGGTCGCAGCGCGGTTGACCGATGCCACGGAGGTAAAATATGCGGCCACAGCCTTGCGCACGGCGCTGGAGCGAACTACTGGCTGGAGTAGGATGTGGCTCAACGACCGGCTCGTGGACGCCTACACGGATGTCGCGGCGCGGCTGACTGATGCGGACGTAAAGGTTGAGGCCATGGCTCTGCGCACGTCACTGGTGCAAGCACCGAAGGGCGAACTTGCCCGCTTGCTCTTGGACGCCTACACGGCTGTCGCGGCGCGGCTGATTGATGCGGACGTAAAAGTTGAGGCCATGGCTCTGCGCACGTCACTGGAGCAAGCGGAGGACGGAGTCTATGACCTCGCGAAGGCCTATGCGGCGTTAGCGGGAGTAATGGCCAAACGTGCTGACCCAGACCGCCATTTTGCCCTCGTCCAAGAGACGCTCTTGATAGCCGGCCATCCATTCCTCGACGATTATGCCCCGCTGCTTTCGGTCTTAAAACCTCTGGCAGGAACAGACTTTGATGGCAACCTCAGTGCCGCCTTGAGCTGGGCCGAGCAGAACTATGGCATTAGGCCGGATCAGCTCCGCCCACCGCTTCTCGAGCACTAATTGACCCAGTTTGCAGAAACTACACGGCGTAGATATGTTCCTGGACGTTGAACAATATGGTCAGTTTTTGGATGCCAAGCATTCAGGCTTGGCACGTAGGCCGCTGACAGCATGACTGTAGTCCAGTAAACCATCGTTTTTGCCGCGGACAATGTCATGAACATTTACGTGCTCAAGCGGATGAGGAGGCCGTCGCAGGCCAGAAAACTGGACAGCCGAGTCGTTGCTGCTACCGCCCTAAAGAACTCGCAAAGTTGTTGGAACCTGCATCGAGCGGACCTGAAGGTGTCTCATGCGCAGGCTCTGTATCGATTGCTGGATGCCGAAACCTGCTGCGGCGGTCGATCACCGTCTGCTCCTGGCCAATTCTGTTAAAAAATTCGGCCATAATTTGCGCATCAGAAAAGTACGCGTCTGAGATTGAAATCTTTACTTTTGGCAAAGGCTTCCGGACTCGGATTTCACATAGCAGCGTGCAAAAAAGGCGTTTTCACCAGTCAATGATCAGGCAGTTTGGGCAGACCGACTTTTTCAACAGAATCGGCCGATCACAGTCATTCCGGCGCCATCATCACCGCGAGCGTAATTTTGATGAAGTTTTCATTCTTATCGATTGCTTCTAGGGCACCGCGTACGTTATCGGCGACATCTGCCGATCCGCGCTGCTCGATCCAGTTCGAAAGCTCCATGATGGCGGCTTCCAGTGCGAGCTGGTTTTCATTGATTTTGTACAGCAGGGAAGGGAGCAGGTCGGAGTTAGGCATCGCGATTCCTCCATGGAAATGTGAGCGTAGCATCTGAAAAGTGGATTTGTAGGGGTTGTATTCGATCGGCAGGAAGCCGGTGGCTTGGGCCAATTTTTGGGCCAAAGAGGAGAAAAGTAGGGGGCTGGTGAGGTTTTCAGCCCCTGTAAATGCTGGCTTTAGTCCTCAGGAAACCCCGATCAAGACTGCATCGTGATGTTAGCTGTAGAGATCAAAGGTTTTTCCTGCGAAGCATTCAGAGTAGCTAGGGTTGCGGCAGTACCGATTCAGTACCCGTTTCCGGTATTCAAACCACGGGAAATGCATCCCGGTCAGAAGCGGAAGGTCCATCTGGCAATAAGTGGACAGCAGCATATGGAGCGCTTGGCCCGAGTCGAAGTGCGCTGAGACGGGGTTCATTCCCGTCATCAACCAAGGGGGGCGCGTAATGTTTGGCGGCGATTGTACTGGTCTGGCTCTTTAAACGATAGGGCGTTGAGACCGCTCGGGCGCATTGACGGTATCCGCGAACAGATTTTCACACCTGAATGCTAACTATTTGTGACAAACCGTGGCTAAAATGCGATTTTTCAACACGGTGGCCGATAGCCGCTACCGGTTCGACGACGGCGCTATCGGGCCCGCTGTTTCGTTTTCAGACGCTGCACAAGTCCATTGGCCGACAGGCTGGCAGGGAAGGCAGTTTGTTCACTTCTGACGTGTGACGATTTCTGTGAAACTGATCATTGCCTTTATTTACGTTGCCTCCATTGCGTACGTCCACCTGCGCGGTCGCGTGCGCCACAAGCTGGGCCGCCAACTGAGCGATCACTCTACGTTCCTGGCGCCGTTCAATTGCTTCCTTTATATGTTTTCGAAAATTCCCAACAAGCCCTATCTCAATCCAGCGGACTTCCCAGACCTAAGCCCGTTGCAGACGCACTGGGAAGAAATCCGCACCGAAGGCCAGAACCTGCTGAAGGCGGGGGACATCAAGCGCTCGGATCAATACAACGATGTCGGCTTCAACTCGTTCTTCAAGACGGGATGGAAGCGGTTTTACCTGAAGTGGTACGGCGACAGCCATCCTTCGGCGATGAAACTCTGCCCGCGCACCACTGAACTGGTGCAGGGCATCGGCTCGATCAAGGCGGCGATGTTCGCCGAATTGCCGCCGGGTTCCAGACTGGTCCGGCACCGCGATCCTTATGCCGGTTCCTACCGCTACCACTTGGGCCTGGAAACGCCGAACGATGCCGGTTGCTATATCAATGTCGACGGCGAGAACTACCACTGGCGCGATGGCGAAGCGGTGATGTTCGACGAAACGTTCATTCATTACGCGGAAAACACCACGCAACAGAACCGAATCATTCTGTTCTGTGATGTCGAGCGCCCGATGAAATACCGCTGGGTGGCGGCGTTCAATGGCTGGTTCAGCCGTAACATCATGTCGGCGGCAGGCGCGCCGAACGAAGAGGGCGACAGGACCGGCGGCATTAACCTTTTGTTTACCAGAGTCTACAAAGTCCGCCTGCGGGCCAAAGCGCTGAAGAAAACCAATCGCAAGCTTTACTATTTTGGGAAGTGGGGGATTTTTGGTGGGTTGCTGGCGGTGTTTGTTCTGATCTGAATTATGTGTTGTGGCGGATTAAGCTATCGCGAGCAAGCTCGGCTCCTACAATGGATTTGCGGCGTACACAAATCCATTGTAGGAGCCGAGCTTGCTCCGGGCGGCGTTCCGACGATGAGGCCATAACAAACACCGCAAAATCCGGAACTAGCCCCGAGAAGCCTTCGTGGCTTTTTTCTGCGCAGCTGGTTTGGCTTTCCCGGCGCCCTTGTTACCCAAGCTACGTTTCAGCAACTCGGTCAAATCAATAACATCCGCCGTTTTGCGCTCTTCTTCACCCGTCGTCTCGACGTCCTCAATCTTGCCTTCATTGGCCTTCTTCTCGACCAGCGCCATGATCTTGTCTTCAAAACTGTCGCGATAGTCCTCGGGTTTCCAGTCGGCGCTCATGTCTTGCACCAGACGCTTGGCCATATCGAGTTCGCCCTTGGCCAGTTCGGGCTTGGTCACTTCGCTGCCCAGCTCAAGCGTATCGAGGCTGCGCACTTGCGCTGGCCAGCGCAGCATCACCAACACCATCGCCGATTCCAGCGGCATCAACGCTGCCAGGTGCTGGCGAGTGTGCAACACGACATGGGCGAGGGCGACTTTATTGGTTTTGCTCAACGTTTCGCGCAACAGCGCGTACACCTTGCCGCCGCGTTTATCCGGGGCGAGGTAGTAGGGCGTATCAATGTTTTGCAGGGGGATCTGCTCACTGTCGACAAAGGCAAAGATGTCGATGGTTTGCGTGGATAACGGATGCGCCGACTTGATCTCTTCTTCGCTCAGGACCACGTACCGACCCTTTTCGTACTGCACACCTTTGACGATGTGCTCCTTGGTGACTTCCTTGCCGGTGACCTTGTTCACGCGTTTGTATCCGACCGGTTCCATGCTGCGGCTGTCGAGCCAGTCGAAATCCACCCCCTGGGAAGACGTCGCCGACACCAGCGCTACAGGGATATGCACCAGCCCGAAACTGATTGCGCCTTTCCAGATTGCCCGTGCCATGGTCGTCTTCTCGCAAGTGATGATCAGGTGACCTTTGGCCTGAAGCAAAAGTTTCAGTCAGTTGCGGCCCCGGCCGGGGGGGTGGTCGTCTCGTGTTACATCTTATGAAAGAGGTTTTAGTTAACAAATCCGAACCCCGGGCGTAGCGTGCTATCGAAGACTCTATCCACGTAGAGAGGCTCCCCCATGAACAGATATGTGCTCGGCTGCGCCGTATTGGCGCTGAGTGGTTTGCTGAGCAGTCTGGCGCACGCGACGCCATCGCCATTATTGCTGCTGGCCCAAAGCCCGACAGGGGCTTCGAGCAATCCTTACAACAGCCCGATTCGCCGCGCCAACCCGAACAGCATGCAAGGCTCGCAATCCAGCGCCCCGGCCATGCGCAGGCCAAATACCGTGCCGGTGCCGCCGCGCCCTCCGACCCTGGAAAACGGCGGTATCGGCAACCGTTACCCCCAAAGTCAATCGGCTCCCGCCAGCCCACCGATATTCATTCCCAATCCACCTCCGCGAGATGCAGGCACCAGCAACCGTTGAATAGGAACGACAAAAGGAATCGTGCATGTTGCGTAAAACCCTCTTGGCTACCCTGTGTGCTTGCGCACTGAACACCGCCGCAACGCCCGTTTTTGCCGCGCCGGTCCAGGAACTGGAAAGCGAACAGGGCACCCTTGAAGTCGCCACGATCACCAAGGGGCTGGAACATCCGTGGTCGCTCGCGTTCCTGCCCGATCGCAAGGGCATGTTGGTTACCGAGCGGCCGGGCAACCTGCGTGTCGTCAGCGTTGACGGCGAACTGTCCGCCCCGATTGATGGCGTGCCGAAGGTCTGGGCCAAGGGGCAGGGCGGCTTGCTGGATGTGGTGCTGTCCCCGGACTTCAAGCAGGACCGTACGGTGTATCTGTCGTATGCCGAAGGTGGTGGCGCGGGCGACAAGGCGGGTACGGCGGTCGGTCGAGGGCAATTGTCCGAAGACCTGAAAACGCTCCAGGACTTCCAAGTGATCTTTCGCCAGGAGCCGAAGCTCTCTGTCGGCAACCACTTCGGTTCGCGACTGGTGTTTGATCGCGACGGCTATCTGTTCATCACGCTCGGCGAAAACAATGACCGGCCAACGGCCCAGGACCTCGACAAGCTACAAGGCAAAGTCGTACGGATCTACCCGGACGGCCAAGTGCCGGACGATAACCCCTTTGTCGGTCAAGCCGGCGTGCGCCCGGAAATCTGGTCCTATGGCCAGCGTAACCCGCAAGGCGCTGCGCTCAATCCGTGGACCGGCGTGCTCTGGGAGAACGAGCATGGGCCTCAAGGCGGCGACGAGCTGAACATCATCGAGCGAGGTAAAAACTACGGCTGGCCACTGGCAACCCACGGCATCAACTATTCCGATCAGCCGATCCCGGAAGCCAAGGGCAAGACCGCCGAAGGCACCGTGGGGCCTCATCATGTCTGGGAAAAATCCCCGGGCCTGAGCGGGATGGCGTTCTACGACGGTGATCGTTTCAAAGCCTGGCAGCACAACGTGTTCATCGGCGCGCTGGTGAGCCAGGAGTTGATCCGCTTGCAGATTGATGGCGATAAAGTCGTTCACGAGGAGCGCTTGCTCGGTGAGTTCAAGGCCCGGATCCGGGATGTACGGCAAGGCCCGGATGGGTATTTGTATGTGTTGACCGACGAAGACGACGGGGCGTTGTACAAGGTTGGCCTGAAATAACCCTCGGTACTGGGGCTCTGGCTCGCTCCCACAGGTATGTAAACGCCACATATCCAAAGTGAGAGCGAGCCTGCTCGCGAAGGCAATCTCAAGAACACTATTTTCGGGTTTGCAGCCCCCGAACGACGAGATACAACAATGGCCCGACAGACACAAAAATCGCCAGGATCAACAGATAGGGCATCACCGACGCCACCGACCGCCCCCGCTTGCGCGCATCCTTATACATCCAGATTGCCGCCAGCGTCGCCAACAGGTAAAGATCAATCACCACCTGCGCAGTATCCGGCCGCGACATCAGGCTGATACCGAAATCAACCAACGACTGTTCAGCCTGGAGCATCACCGAAACGGTGTATCCGGAAAAGGCAATCAAAGCAACGAGGGGCAGGGCGACAGACTTCATGGTTTCCTTCCGTGGGACAATGAGCAGAATCAGCACCCTACAGAAGCCGAAGAAAATTGGCCATTGACTTGCCACCAACCCAAGGCTAATTTCCAGCCATGACTTCCACCGTATTGCGCTGCCAGCCAAGCATTATTACCGCCATTCCTTATTTGGCGGGCTAGCTCACGACTGCAGCACCCAACCCGCCCTAGAGGCGGGTTTTTACTTTCTGTCTCCAGGGCTCCGAACACAGCCAGGAGACGACCATGAGCAGCACTCTCGCCCAGCAAAACTTGCTTGAGCATTACGTAAAAAAGATCCTCGCCGCGCCAGTGTATGAACTGGCGGTACGTACGCCATTGCAATCGGCGCCGGCGCTCTGCGAGGCATTGGGCAATCAGATCCTGCTCAAACGTGAGGACTTGCAGCCGACGTTTTCATTCAAGATTCGCGGTGCCTACAACAAGCTGGTGCAACTCAGTGATGAGCAAAAGGCGCGCGGCGTGCTCACCGCGTCGGCGGGCAATCATGCCCAGGGCGTAGCGCTGGCAGCGAAAACGTTGGGGATTGTCGCGACCATCGTCATGCCGCGTACCACGCCGGAACTGAAAGTGCTCGGGGTTCGAAGTCGCGGGGCGGAGGCTGTACTGCACGGCGAGAGTTTTCCGTTTGCTCTCGACTATGCGTTGAACCTGGCCGAACAAACCGGTCGCACCTTTGTTTCGCCCTTCGACGACCCGGACGTGATCGCGGGGCAGGGCACCGTGGCGATGGAGATCCTGCGCCAGCATCAGGGCCCGCTCGACGCGATCTTTGTGCCGGTGGGCGGTGGAGGTTTGATCGCCGGCATCGCCGCGTACGTCAAATACCTGCGACCTGAAGTGCGCATCATCGGCGTCGAGTCAGAACATTCGGCGTGTTTGGCGGCAGCGCTACACGCACACGAACGGGTTGTCCTGCCGAGCGTCGGCACTTTCGCCGATGGCGTGGCGGAGGCGCAGATCGGCGCTTATGGCTTCGAAGTCTGCCGGTTTTGCGTTGATGAGGTGTTGACGGTCAGTAACGACGAACTTTGCGCCGCCATCAAGAACATCTACGACGATACCCGCTCGATCACCGAACCGTCCGGCGCGCTGGCTGTCGCCGGGATCAAAAAATACGTCGCGCAAACCGGTATCCGTGGTCAGACGCTGGTGGCCATCGACTCAGGGGCCAACATCAACTTCGACAGTTTGCGCCACGTGGCCGAGCGCGCAGCGTTAAGCTGCGCGCCGGCGTGAGGCGGGGTGAAGTTATTCCTGAACGGCTTTCTCAACCTTGCTCGACGCCGACCAGATCCGATAGCGGACTTCGATGTCTTTTGGCACGTAAAGCACTATCGGCAACTTGCTGTTGTAACGTAGCAAGAAGCCGTCGCCGACCACGGGTACGAACTCTTTTTTGCTTGTGCCGTCCGGGCAGGCCATCAGCGTGCTCATCGGGCCGATGACTTTTTCCAGTCGGTAGAACGGGTAGCCCCAGCCTTCCAGGTTTTTCTCTTCAAGCATCCCCCCTAGACGTTGGCGATTGCAGTCCACGGTCAGGGTCTTGCCCGCGAGGATTTCGACCTGAAAGTCATCTTCTTTGGTTTGCGGGGCGAGGTGGATGACTTGGCGGGTAAAACCACTTTCGGGTTTTGGATACGGAGCGATGGTTTCAAGTGTTGCGGCATGAGCGATGCTCGACAGGCCGGCAACCGTTAGTCCGACAGTCGTAATAAAGGTCAAAGAACCCATGATGCCTCCTTGCTTGTAATCAATTCGTGGCGCCATTCTTACTGCGCTCAGACGCTAATGCAAACCCGGCGCTTTGCACCGGTAATTTGCAACGCTGTCCAGGGCCCTTCTTGCAGATTGCACGGCGGTTTTTCTCAGTCCTGGCGCTAAGCCATTGATTTTCCGATGAGCTGCACAGCGAAATTCCAGACATATCTTATGCTTTGTCTGTTCCTAAGCTGGTCGGACTGCATATGAGCCAGCATCGATCATTGATTGGCAATCTCAAAAAGGAGAGGGTCGCCATGTTTCTTTCTGCCTTGGAACTTCGCAACATCATCGAAAGCAGTTTTTTGCCCAAGCGCTGCCAATGCACACTGTCTCCGGACTTATCGATGACAGTAAAAGTGTATGCAGACGGTCAAACCGACTTGCTGGAATTGAACGTGACCGGCATTGATGCCTCGACACTGAATGGCTGTCGGGAAATCAACGGGTTGATCGCTGGTCTACGCACCAAACAGCATCCTGTGGTCATATCTCATCCGTGGATGCGTAAAGCGCTTTAACCTGCGGTTTCGAATTCTACCGACACGCGCCGGGTCTGAAGAAACCCCAGGCCCAGCGCCAGCTCCGCCAGCACCGCAAGCAAAATGCCCGGCCCGACATGGCCATTGAGCCATTCGCCGAAACCCAATGCTGCCAGGCCAAAACACCCGACCATAAATCCGCTGCTCAGTGCGTTGCGAGTCACGGACGGCGGCTCGTTTCGAACCCAATAGCAAATCAATCCCAGCGCCGCGAACAGCACAGCGATGCGCCGCGCAACAAAGCCCGCCGTAGAGGAAAACTCAATACCCCAAATCGCCAGCAACCTGTCAGGCATCAAGCCCCAGACCAGTGCCAGTACCAAACACAGGGCGGCAGTGAACATCGACAACGAACGAAACGACAACTGCATAGCGAATCCTTGCGGCAGTGAGGGAGGCGCTCAAGCATAACGCCAGAACCCTCACAGTAAAACCGTCCGGTTTCGAATCAGACGTTTCCGTCAGTTGTAGTAACTGCACGCGTCAGAAAGCTTCCTGTAGGTGATTTCTTCAGGCTTGCCGGATTTATCGATGTACTTCATGTCGGCGATAACCACCTTGCATTCATCGGTTATTGGTTCTGTCAGGGACACGACTTTGCCCACGTTCAGCTGCATGCCGTAGTGGTAAGGAGTGGCATTGGAAGTAGATGTGGGCGTGGACGTATCGTAGGCTTGGGCAAGTCCGGTAAACGCGGTGCAGGCGAGGGCAGAGGCAAGGAGCAACATGCGGGTGTTCATGTGACGATCTCCAGTGCAGGCGGAAAATCAGCTCGACGATAAACGTCGAGCCTGCCGCACTGGGCGTCAGAAGCGTCTGAGGGCGTGCGGTCCAGTAGAATTTTGGACCTTAACGTTAAGAGAGGGTTAACCCGGCTGAATGCCGCCTGTCGCGACAGGAGAAACGTCTGTCGGATGTTTCGTCAGGAAAGCTTCTACGGCATCTTCGGCTTGGTCCTACAGGGTCAGGTGACTTGTCGACTTTCGCCTGCTGGGGTGTAGCGATTACTGTTTGGCTTCGCTGCAAAATCAGCGATCGGGTTTGGTCACCTGATGCCATCTCACATATGTGTGCCATCATTCGCCCTGCGGACATCCAAGTCCTCGTAGTGCGTTGCAATGGTGGCTGTGTGCTGGACGCCTTCGGGCGAACCGATTTGATGGTATCGGTTGACCAAGCCTGTACACAGCCGCCTCCCATCGTTTGGTCACGGTGCTGGCGTTACTTATTAACCATCGAGTAATTAATATGCCAACTTTTAAACCTTTTCCAGATCGCTATCGTTCACTCAACAGCGGCGTTACTGATTCAAGTCCTTTGGTGATCGACACCGAAGCCAACCCCCAAGACATTCTCGAAGCCGCATTACAGCGAGTACGAGCCTCCAGCCAGCTACTTGAAACGCTTCATTGCCAATGCTTCAAGCACGGCGATGTTCAAGATATACCGCACATTACTCATGCGCTTTATTTGCTGGCGCAGGATGGGTATGACCTGTTAGCGGTTGCTCAGCAACGGATGATGGGGTGGAAAGCGCCGGTCTGACGGCTGACCTATGATAGAAAAATCCAGCGCTCGTAGGCGCTGGATTTTGTATTGCGTCACGAATTACCAAGAGCCATAAGGCACACCGAATTTTTCGACGTAGGCTTTTGATACCGCTGACAGAGGGCGGTGTTTCCCCCCTGATTCCCCTTCATATGGCCCACGTGGATCAATTACGGCTTTTACCGTAGTCACCTCGATCGGTGTCATGTATGGACCGGTTACCCAGACTTTAGCAATGCCTCCGGGGACCAATCTTATAGCGATTGCCTTACGATATCCGGTGATCCATTTCCCGTCGGCGGTGCAGAAAACCTTTTCGCCCTTGCGCATGATCTCCCGCGTCGCCTCGGGTATGTTAATCACCATCTGATAAGTTTGCGGCTCAACCAGCGACTGCCAGCGGACATAGATCTGTTTGGGCAAGTCTGCCCCTGTTACGTGCTTACCGCTGCCAATGGCAGCTCTTTTCGGCCAACCTCGCGGGTCGCCGGAATTGTTGGGAGGCTTTAGCATAGAGGCAACTCCACTCATCGCACGTGGGTATACGTGATCCTGAATATCGACCACGTCGGCGGTTTCGATCCAAACTTCCATGTAAGCGGGGGCCGAGAACCCCAAGTACCAGGATTTGTAAGGCATTGACTGGCTGTTAGCAGATGTGCAACCACTGAGCAAAAATGCGCAAATCGTAGTTCGCAAGAAACTATTCATCAGACTGCTTTGCTCTGTCATTTCCAAGACTCATATGGCACGCCAAACTTCTCAACGTAAGCTTTGGAAGTGGGAGAAAGGGGTCGGTGGTGACCGCCAGACTTACCTTCATACGGGCCACGTGGATCAATCACGGCTTTTACCGTAGTCACTTCGATCGGTGGCAGACAGGAACCGCCCACCCAGACTTTAGCAATGCCTCCAGGAGCCAACCCTATATCGATCGAATCGCGATATCCTGTGATCCATTTTCCATCAAATTTACAGAAAGCTTTCTCCCCCTTGCGCATGATCTCCCGAGTGGCTTCGGGGATTTTAATCACCATCAGGTAGGTTTGCGGTTCGACCAGCGATTGCCAACGAACATAGATTTGATTCGGTAAGTCGGCTCCCGTCACACGCTTGCCGCCGCCGATAGCGGCTCTTTTAGGCCAGCCTCGCGGGTCGCCGGAATTGTTCGGAGGCTTTAACATGGAGGCAACACCACTCATCGCACGTGGATATACATGGTCTTGAATATCGACGACATCGGCTGTTTCGATCCAAACTTCCATGTAGTCGGGGGCCGAAAATCCTATAAACCAGGACTTGTAAGGCATTGACTGGCTGCTAGCAACACTGCAGCCACTGAGCAGAAAAGCGGCTATAACGATACGTATAAAATTACTCATTCGGGTGCACCGTGCGCTTAGAATTTTCGTCTGGTCGATTGATGAAAACGATATCCAAGTCGCTATTGTTGCGATTTTTGGCCGCGTTCCAGTTATCCGATAGATGAACGTAACGCTGGAACAACAGCTCCTCCTCCTGCGAGGTTAGCCCGGCTATTTTTCTTTTCCCCTGAGCGTATGCCATCAATTTTTCGGAGATGGGCACGAGTTCTGCAGGTAACGAAAGTCGTGGTTCACCTTCATCAATCTCGCCAAACGGCACTCCATTTTCCACGGCCAGTTCGCGCATGATTCGAAAGTAAATCAAGGACAACTCACTGCGAACTTCGCGCTGGCTGCTAACTGCGGCATAAACGTATTTCATGTCTTTGCTATTATTTTTCTCTGTAGTGCGAAACGGAACTTCCCAGGTCCGGACTTCTAAAGAAAGATTATATTGGGCCAGTTGATCTTGAAGTCGACGCAAGTCTTGCTGGGCACGTTTGTAACTGTTGGCTTCAGCGAAAGATGCCCTTTCTTCGACCGCGCTTTTACGGGGTTTGCTGAGCAGGATGCGTTCCATTGCTTTAGGTAAATAGCCACCACCCAAGTCCGAATGCACACCTGGCAGGACAATATCGGCCGAGCCAAGACTGTTGAGGGCAAAGTTATAACGGCGTTCATTTCGAGCGACCAATTGGACGACCTTCTTGGCCGCGTCAGGTGCCAGATGGATATTGATCCCCGGGTTATAAGCGTTATTTCCAGTCCAGTCCCCTACCAGCGGATTGGCAATAGCCGCGACCGTGTCGTAAACGCCAATGAAATTTATTGACACATTGGTATGTGGCTTCCAGGCAAAGCTGTACGCTAACCCGGGAGTACCAACGGGGATCGCTTTAGCCAGAATGCTTCCTTCGCCCTTGAGGACTTCATTGGCAAAATCCCGTGCTGCTGCGGAACCGCGACTGAACCCAAAAATATCGAATTCGATCCGGCCAACACGTTTATCTGGGTTGTTTGCCCCAAAGGCCCGCAGAGCGTTAACAAGTAACGCCGGTGTTTCTTCAACCCGCGCTCTGACGCCCTGTGCACCTAAACCTGTACCTTGCGAAAAGGTTGAATCCTCGGCAGTACTGCTGGTACCTATCCCATCCACATAAACTCGCAGGCTGGCCGTTTTGGTATCGATGGGCAGCGTTTTATTCACTTGGTTATCATAAAGGTCATACAGCCTGGCCACGTTACTGACATCATTCCCATAGCTGTTATCCGGTGAACTTCCCTTGCCATCATAACCATGAGCCGCACAGAACTGACGAATATCCTCAGCCGATTCCTCCAGATTCACGTCCGGCGCAAAGCAGCCAAACACCCGCTCGCTATTGTTCTGGTTGTTGCCCGTCCCATCGAAGAACACCCCAACCCGCAAAGTAATTTCCTCCTCCCCGACCTCCTCCTCTTCTTCCTCTTCCTCAAGCTCTTCTTCCTCCAGAGGAGGAGTGCTCAGTTCCTTCACGGGAGGTGCACTCAACAATTTTCCCGCAGCGGCTGCGGCGGCCACGCCCGGGATTATCGGCGCAAGAATCTGAATCCCACTCCCCGAACCCGGCGCCCCACCCGAATTGGTCTTCACCTCAGCCCCACTGATCGTCACACCCCCGGCATCCACCTTGACGAAACTCCCGCCAGCCTTGGCCGTCAGTTCCATCCCGCCTTCAACAACCACCTTGTCGCCAGCGTTGTAGTGAATCTCTTCACCCGCCTCGACAAACTGCGCCGTGCCGACCTTCACATGCTGGGTCGCCGACACAGTCAGGTGATCATCGGCCCGCGCTTCGGTCTTGCGATCCAGGTGGGTGATGCGGTGTTCTTCAACCTTGAACTCGCTGAAGACGTTGGCCTCGACAGTGTCGTGCCGCTCGTTGCCAATGCGGATTTTCTGGTCGTGTTCGATGTTTTCATCCCAGTCGCGCTGGGCGTGCAGGTAGATCTGTTCCGCGCCTTTTTTGTCTTCGATGCGAAATTCGTTGTAGCCCTTGCCGCCCGGTGAGCTGAAGGTTTTGAAGGTGCTGCGGGTTTTGTTCGGGGGCAGGTCGTAAGGGACGAGGTTTTCCTTGTGGTACAGGCAGCCGGTGACCAGCGGTTGGTCGGGGTCGCCTTCGAGGAAGGTGACGAGTACTTCCATGCCGACGCGCGGGATGGCGATGCCGCCGTAGGCATTGCCGGCCCAGCCGGTGGCGACGCGCAGCCAGCAGCTGGTTTTGTCGTTGGCCTGGCCGTCGCGGTCCCAGAAGAATTGCACTTTGACGCGACCGTATTCGTCGCAATGGATTTCTTCGCCCGGTGGTCCGGTGACGATGGCGGTCTGGCTGCCGAGGACTTTGGGTTTCGGGTGTTCGAGGGCAGGGCGGTAGTGCGCGTCCCACGGCGTGGCGAGGAAGCGGTTGCGATAGCCCTGATGGAAATCGTCTTTGTTGTGGGTGACGTCGCTGGTGATGTTCTCGCCGAGCACTTGCGGCTGTTTGCCTTCGTGGACGACTTCGAGCAGCAACCAGAGGTCGTTCCACTCGGCGCGCGGGTGTTCGCTGAGGGCCATGAAGTGGCCGCTGACCAGCGTGGGCTCGTCACCTTTGCCTTCGGCGAGTTTGTAGTCGCTGCGATGGCGTTCCAGCGCGCGGGTCGCCAGCTGTTTGCCGCGTTCGCGGGTGAAAAAGTGGCCGGGGTAATCGTAGTCTTCGAGGTCCGGTGCGAATCCGCTCTTGGCCGCGCCTTCAGGCAGGATGCGCGGTTTTTCGAAGTCGTAATCGAGGCGGCTGACGCGGCTGGTGCGGGTTTCCAGGCGCAGGTTGAAGCGTTTGATCACCGGTTTCTCGGCGGCCATGCCGGAGTCTTGCTGGTAGGCCACGGGCGCTAGTTTGCGGAACACGGTCTGGTTATCGCCGAAAACAATTTTGTGCCCGCTCGCGCTGTGCTGGAAGTGGAAGTGGATGCCTTCTTCTTCGCACAGGCGCTGGATGAAATGCAGGTCGGATTCGTCGTACTGCACGCAGTAATCGCGATCCGGGTAGTTCGCGCCGAGCTGGAAGCTGTAGGCGTCAGCGAGGATGCCGCGCGCTTCCAGGACCTGGGCGATGATCTTCGGGATACTTAACTGCTGGAATATTTGCTGGTCGTGGTTGTGGCGCAGGTAGGCCAGTTGCGGGCACAGGCTGATGCTGTAGCGGGTCAGTTTTTTACCCGAGTCGCCTTGCTCGATGCGATAGACCAGGCCGTGGATGAGGCCTTTGCCGGTTGCACCGAAGATCAGGCAACCGGGTTTGTGCAGGATCTCTTCGAGTTTCAGGTCGGGGCGGGTGCTGACCAGTTCGATGTCGAAACAGAACGGCTGGTTGAGGGCTTCACGGCCCACGAAACTGAGCACTTGCAGGTCAGCGGACACGCCTTTGAGCGTGAGGGAAATATGGGCTGCGTTAGCGTCCAGCATGCTTTGAATTCCGTCCTTTGGATAAGCTGGGGCGGATGGTGCAGGATTAAACCGCCTCGTTCAAGGCGCAAATGGCGTAGGCGGGCGGGTGTCCGGTCATTGGGAGAACCCTTGGTGGCACGGTTTTGGCCAATGAATACAGGGGATATTTCTTTATGTTTTTGCTGGAAAGCTCGGAGTGTCGGTCTCGATGTGGCGAGGAACTGGAGGTGGGCGGTGTCTGTGGCACCGCCATCGCGAGCAGGCTCGCTCCCACAGGGGATCAGCTGCGGTCACCCAATCTGTGCCTGATCAAGATCAAAATGTGGGAGCTGCGGTGAACACAGATTTTGTGTTCGACAACGATCCAATGTGGGAGCGAGCCGGCTCCGGGCGGCGTTCCGACGATGAGGGCCTCACATTCAGCGAAGATCCAGTTGATGCCGATACGGCAAATCCGGCCCGGTCTTGCTGCACGTCAGCGCCGCCGCCTGCACCGCAAACTTCAACATGCTGTCGATGTGCTCGCGGCTCAGCGATTGCACACCTTCCACCGAATCCAGTTGCTGCTCTGTCAACCAGGTAATCAACGCCGCCTGGAACGTATCGCCAGCCCCCACCGTATCGGCAATCTTCACCGGACTGGCCGGCACCGACCACGAACCATGCACATGGCTAAACACTGTCGCACCCTCGCCACCACGGGTCAGGAATACCAGCTGACAGCGATGCTGCAGCCAGCCTTCGATCACGCGCTGCGGGTCTTCCTCGGGATACAACAGGCTCAAATCCTCATCGCTGACTTTGATCAGGTCGGCGTATTCCACCAACGTCGCAATCCGCGAGCGCCACAGGTCGATGTTCGGTTCAGGATTGAGCCGCACATTCGGGTCGAGGCTGATCAGGCGTTTGCCGCTTTCGCGCTGCACCAGCGCCAGTAACGTGTCGGCAATCGGTTGCACGACCAATGAAAATGAACCGATGTGCAAGCCGCGCACTTCAGGCCCCAATTCCGGCAGGTGTTCCGGTTTCAACTGACGATCCGCGCAGCCTTCACCGCGAAAGCTGTAATGCGGCGAGCCATTGGCGCCCACTGCAACCATCGCCAATGTGGTGGGGGCGGCGAAGTCCACCAGAAAATCCGTGCGCACGCCTTCATCCTTCAGCACTTGTTGTAAACGCCGGCCGAGGTAGTCGGTGGACAACCCGGCAAACAACGCCGCGTCCACGCCCAAGCGGCGTAAACCAACCGCGACGTTGAACGGTGAACCGCCGGCAATCGCCTTGAAATTCACTTTTGAAGCCAGACCGCTGGCATCCTCTTCACTGAAGAAATCGAACAGCGCTTCGCCACACACCAGATACATAATTGCTCGCTCTTTAAAGGGTTGCGACATGCTGTTGATAGCGTTCATTGGCTTGCTGTGAAGGGCGCGATCATGCATCTATCCAAGCTTGGAATACCAGCGTGTAGTGCGCGCACTGGCGTCAGGATGTCGCCGACAGGTCATGCAAGGCACGACCGTAAACGGCTTTCATGCTCGTGGCCATCCAGCAGTAACGAACGATCTCTGACTCGTCGAAGAAATCGATATTGATAATGCTGCAACGTGTCACCCAGTCCCGGGATGGGTTGAACCAGTCGTTGATGTGGTTCTTGATGTCCTGGGGGCCGCCCAGAAACGCATAGCTAGTAGCTGACAACGACCACAGGAACGTTTCGTAAGGCGCATTTTCGAGTGTGCTGGCGATAAGGCGTTTCAGATCGTCGGCGTCATTGAAACGGGTAGCGTTCCACTTGTGCGGGATGCGCGGCCAGAAGTAGTCAGCGTTCAGCTCTGGAACCTTGGGTGCCGCCAGCACAATCCTGTGGCTCGCACTGAGACGCTTGAGTTCACCCAACGTGCTTGTGGCATGGGTAGGCGCAATGATCCGCTGGCCAAGTCGACGGACCAGAAGGTTATTCAGCTTCTGATAGTCAAAGGGTTTGGTCCCGTCTCCCAGTTGGTGGAAGTCGAAGACGATGAACTCATCCGGATTTTGATCGAGAAACGTTGTTACGGCTCTGATCAATTCCTCGAGGACGCGGTGCGATTGGTAGCCGTTATGATGGAAATAGAAAATCGATTGATCATGACCCTGGGTATAACCGAGACGGATATCAAACGCTCTTGCACCATTCGCAAGTTGCCAGGCGAACGAGTCGTTCTGACAGGTGGTCCAGTTACCAATAAGCACATCATAGTTGGGCGCCTGTTTATCCATGCCCGCATTATGAGCGCCGGGCCAGACGATGTCGGTCAGTTTCAGGCGATTGATGTCGAGGGTATTGCTCATCCATTTATGTTTATCAAAATTCCCTTTTGTATGCCTTGTCATTGTCAATCCTGTTTATGATTTCGCCCCGTCCGTGGGGGAAGTACTATCGGTAAAACAACAATAGAAGACAAACGCACGGTTGCCAGCGCTTGAAACAATTTTATAAACATAGCGAATGTATGGCACGTTCAATCCATGCCTGATTGGCACGCATCAAGCGTCGTTGTTCGCTTTGATCACACTTGCCRTCCGGCAATGTTGCACCAGTTTCGATGTTTCAAAAAAATCTGCATTAATAATGCTGCTTTTCAGGACCCAGTCACGGCCAGCGGGATCAAACCAGTCGTCCAGCTGCTGCCTGATGTTCACCGGGCCGCCTAAGGCACTGTAACTGGTGGCGGAAAGCGACCATGGCAACCCGCGAGGCGGGTACTTCATGACCTGCGTGATATGCGTGGTCAGTTCACTAATGCTGGTGGTCGCAATACCACTCCACTTGTGCTCGATTTTTCGACAAAACCACGACGAGTCCATGTCCGGATGACGCTCGGTTGCCACCAGCACTCGTTGTGCGTAGCTGGCTTGCCTAAGTTGTCCAAGCGTCAGGAAAGCATTGCTGTAGGGGATCATCCGGTTTCCCAAATGTGTCAGCAGAAACCTGTTCAACTCCTTGAAATTGAAAGGCGGTTTGTCGGACGACAACTCGTGAAAGTCCAGCAAGATGAATTCGTCGGGGTTCTCCTGAAGAAAGCGGATCACACTCGTCACCAGGTTTTCCAGCGAACGGGACGAGCGAAAGCCGTTGTGATGGAACCAGAACGTAGCGACGCCTTTTTGGGAAACCTCGTATTCAAGCCTCAGGTCGAGTGCGCGCGCACCTTGGGTCAATTGATAGTAAAAGCTATTGCTCTGACAGGACGTCCAGTGACTTATGCCCGGTGCTGCATAAGATGCTTTTTTATCTACGCCGGCATTGTGGGCGCCGGGTAATACCAAGTCGGCAAACGATAAGTTATCAATAATCGGAGTGTCGCTCATCCAGCGGCTTGGCGTGAAATCCACAGTGTCATAGATGGAGTTTGACAGGGTGTTTAGATGGGTATTACTCATATAGCTTCCTTGCATGGGTAATAAGTAATTTGCTCAAGTTGTTGGTCGTAACGTTCTGAGCGATGGCAAATACTTATAACCTCATGCCAGGCGATAGCCAAATAAGGCTTGATGCTAAAAATGTATGGGCGTAGAGGGTTTGTTTAATAGTCAGGCGTCTTCTTTATGTCTGTTCTTGGCTTCGATCCACTGCGACATGTATTGAGTGCTTTTATGCTGGTGATGACGCAGCATACTGCCGATGAAGTTGTTTCTTCGAATAGCGCAAAGATGCTGCCGGCAATCGTTGAGTTTGGCGATCAATGCAGGGCCGTGTGTAGCTGACAGATAACGAGTATTCAATAATTCAAACCCTGATGCCTGCGCCTGCAACCACCGGGTTTCGTCTTTATAGAGTTGCACGGCATCATCGGCGAACGCCTGTGCCGTTTTGGCCACCGCGCCCGGCCACGCTTCTACCCCGTGCATGGCTTCTGCGCCAATCGGCGTCGTGACATTCGGCGTGCCACACAGCATGGCGTCGACGATCTTGCCTTTGATGCCCGCCCCGAACCGCAGCGGTGCCAGACACACCCGTGCTGCCGACATTACTTGCAAGGCGTCTTCAGCCCAGTTCATTACATGAAAGCCCTGCGCCGGGTTATGAAGCGCGGTGGCCTTGGGCGGTGTGTAAGCGCCGTAGATATGCAACTGCGCCGTGGGCAACTGCTCGCGGATCAGCGGCCAGATGGCCGTTTTCATCCAGAGCACGGCATCCCAGTTCGGCGCATGGCGAAAGTTGCCGATACTCAAAAAATGCGCCCGGTCTGCAAACGCCGTTGGCGGCGCACTCGGCAGATCGACCATCAACGGACACCAGTGCAACGAGTTGCGCGGCAGTTTGAACTGCTCGACCAGCAATTCGATTTCCACTTCGGAGATCATCAGGTTCAAATCGCAACGATACAGCGCGGCGATCTCACGTTTGGCCAGGTCTGTATCAGCCATTAACTCGAACTCTTCACGCAATGCCGGAGCAAACAACTCGCTGAAGTCATTGGCGTCATCGCGGTCTTTCAAACGCTCTTTAAGCCGTTGATGCCGGGCATGGCGCAGGCTTTGCAAATCCGACGTCTCAAGCACACGCAAGGCGTCTGGGCAGTGTTTTTCAACGCGCCAGCCGAATTGTTCTTCCATCACGAACTGATCGAACAGCACGATATCCGGTGCCAGTTCACTGATAAACGTGTCGAAGCTGCTGTTGTTCAATTCGATTGCCACTTCACGAATACCCAGCGCCGTCAGGTCCGCCCGGTGTTCGCCGGTGCCGGCCGGGCTGCTGAAGGTAATGTCCCAACCTTGCTGCAACAACGTATCGAGGATTTGCATCACATGCCCGCTGGCCGCTGAAGAGCGCGGCTCGGGCCAGACGTAACCAATGACCAGGACTTTGGTTGCGCGGGGCTGACTCATTAACGGGTATTCCTTGGTGCGGGTAGTAGAGAAGGGTGAAACGAGGGACTCAGGCCTGGCTGTCGAGCATGGACTTGACCTTGTCGCGTAGCTGATCAATCGAGAACGGTTTGCCGATCACGTGCATGTCAGCAGGCACTTCAATGCTTTCGGCGTAACCGCTGGCGAACAGGATGGGCAGTTCAGGGCGCAGCATCCTTGCCTGAACGGCCAGTTCTCGTCCGTCCATCACGGGCAAGCCGACATCGGTCATCATCAAATCGATGTACTGGTCTTCGTCGTTGAGAAATTCCAGCGCCTTTTCGCTGCCATCTGCCTCAAGTACTTTGAACTCCAGCTCCTCTAGCACGTCAACGATCAGCATGCGCACAATGGCATCGTCTTCGACTACTAATATGATGGATGCGTCGGCGGACATAGTGGGAGCTCTCAAAGAATGAATTCAGGGTGCCGGTCAATAAAATTGCGGGGCTCTTGCATGAGCAAGTGGCGGGTCCCGACAAGTTCCCAACGTTGCGCAAAAAAGAACAACGGTTCAAGGATGGCAAGGATAACCGCTCCCTTTGCGCTCGCGCAGCTAAATGCGGGGATTTACCTTGATACACGGCAGAAAATTGGATCAATACGCCTTATTTGGGGCAGACTCCATCATTTCGAACAGTTCGACAAGGCCTTCCCATGACCACTGCGTCTTCAGTTGATGAGCAACGATTCCGCAAACTCCTGAGCCGCAACGTCAGCCTGCCATTGGGTGTCGGCATCATCAGTGCGGTGTTTTTTGTCTCGCTGATCACTTATCTGTTGTCAGTGATCCAGTGGGTCGAACACACCGACCGGGTGATCAATAACGCCAATGAGGCATCGAAGCTGACCGTCGATCTGGAAACCGGCATGCGCGGTTACCTGCTGACCGGTGACGAGCACTTTCTTGATCCCTACGAAACGGCCAAGCCAAGAATAACGGTCGCCCTCAACACCTTGCTCGAACTCACCGCTGACAATCCGGTGCAGACCGATCGTGTGCGTCGTCTGCAAGCGTTGCAGACCGACTGGACGAACTACGCGCAATCGATGATCGAATTGCAGCGTGCTAGCGGTGATTACCGCGCCGCGGTCAAGGCCGGGCGCGGCAAGCGACTGACCGATGAAATTCGCAAGCAGTTCGAAGAAGTGATCGACATGGAGCAGCAGTTGCGTGCCACGCGCAACGACGATGTGCGCCGTACCACGATCTGGAGCATCGGCCTGTACCTGTTATTCGTCGCCGGTATCAGCGCCTTGCTGGCCTATATTGGCCGTCGCGACCTGCTCAATCTTTCGCAAGACTACAGCGCCAACCTAGGTGCGCAGCAAGCCAGCGCCCGGCGTCTGGAACAACAAGCCTGGCTGCGCAATGGCCAGACCGAGCTGGCCGAGCAAGTGTTGGGGCAACTGAGCCTCAATTTATTGGGCCGCAACATTTTGCAGTTCTGCGCGCAGTACCTGGGCACCGCCGTCGCCGCCATTTATGTTCGCGAAGACCACGGTGGCCTCAACCGCATTGCATCTTACGGTTTCTCGCGTGAGCAGGAAGAACGCGACCAGCAGATCTATAGCGATGAAGGGATTGTCGGTCAGGTCGCGAACCAGGCTCGCCTGATCCGTCTTGATGACGTGCCGAGCGATTACTTCAAGGTCAGTTCCGGCCTCGGCGAAGGCCTGCCGCATAGCGTGCTCGTGGTGCCGACCAGTGATGACGAGCGGGTCAATGGCGTGATCGAACTGGGTTTCCTGCGTCCGCTGACTGATCGTGACGTCGAGTTGCTTGAGTTGATTGCCGGCAACATCGGCACCTCGATCGAAGCCGCTCGTTATCGGCAACGTTTGCAGGAAGTGTTGGGTGAAACCCAGCAGCTCAACGAAGAGCTGCAAGTGCAACAAGAAGAGCTCAAGACCGCCAACGAAGAACTCGAAGAACAGTCGCGAATTCTCAAGGAGTCCCAGGCGCACCTGGAAACCCAGCAGGTAGAGCTGGAGCAGACCAACGAGCAACTCGCCGAGCAGGCGCAGATCCTGGCGGATCAACGCGATGCCATGGACCTGAAAAACACCGAGCTGAACCAGGCTCAGGTGCAGCTTGAGGATCGCGCCCTGGAGTTGCAGCGCTCCAGCAAGTACAAGTCCGAGTTTCTCGCCAACATGTCCCATGAACTGCGCACGCCGCTGAACAGCTCGTTGATCCTGGCCAAATTGCTTGCTGAAAATCCTCAGGAAAACCTGACTGCCGAACAGGTGAAGTTCGCCGAGTCGATCTATTCCGCCGGGAATGACTTGCTTAATTTGATCAACGACATTCTCGATATTTCCAAGGTCGAGGCCGGCAAGCTGGAGATGCGTCCTGAGAACGTCAGCGTCGAGCGTCTGGTAGACGGTTTGCGCGGGATGTTCGAGCCGATGGCAACCGACAAGAACCTCGCGTTTCACGTCGAGTCGCAACCCGGTTCGCCAAAGATGCTCTTCACCGACCGCCAGCGTCTGGAACAAGTGATCAAAAACCTGCTGTCGAACGCGGTGAAATTCACCGAGAAAGGCTCGGTCAGCCTGACCGTGGCGTCCCAGCCCAATGATGGTGTCGCCTTTATCATCCGCGACTCCGGGATCGGTATCGCCGAGGAGCAGCAAGACAGCATTTTCGAAGCGTTCCGCCAGGCTGACGGCACCACCAATCGCCGTTACGGCGGCACCGGTCTGGGCTTGTCGATTTCTCGGGACCTGGCCGCGTTGCTCGGTGGTTCGATCAACGTAACCAGTGAGCCGGGGCAGGGCAGTGTGTTCACCCTGGTCTTGCCCCAGCAATACGTCGAGCCGGGAGACGAGCCTGTCGAACCCATGAAGGCTTCTCCCGTGGCAATCACCCACCGCGTGGCACCGGCAGCGCTGGTGCCGCTGATTGCCGAGGTGGATATTCCTCGCTTCAACGACGACCGCACCCACGCGCCATTCACCACACGCTGCATTCTGGTGGTGGAAGATGAGCCCAACTTTGCGCACATCCTCTACGACCTTGCACACGAGCTGGGCTATCAGTGCCTGGTCGCCCACGGTGCCGACGAAGGTTATGACCTGGCCAAGGAGTTTATTCCCGACGCCATTTTGCTGGATATGCGCCTGCCGGATCATTCCGGGCTAACCGTGTTGCAGCGGCTGAAAGAACACGCCGAAACCCGGCACATTCCGGTTCATGTCATTTCGGTGGAAGACCGGGTCGAAGCCGCGATGCACATGGGCGCCATCGGTTACGCGGTCAAGCCGACTACTCGTGAAGAACTGAAGGATGTGTTCGCCCGCCTCGAAGCCAAGCTGACTCAGAAGGTCAAACGGGTGCTGCTGGTGGAAGATGACGACGTACAGCGCGACAGCATTGCCCGCCTCATCGGCGACGAAGACATCGAGATTACTGCCGTTGGCTTGGCTCAGGACGCCCTGGACCTGCTGCGCACGACGATTTTCGATTGCATGATCATCGACCTGAAACTGCCGGACATGCTCGGCAACGACTTGCTCAAGCGCATGTCCACGGAAGACATCTGCTCATTCCCGCCGGTGATTGTCTACACCGGGCGCAACCTGACCCGCGATGAAGAGGCGGAGCTTCGCAAGTATTCGCGCTCGATCATCATCAAGGGCGCTCGCTCGCCCGAGCGTTTGCTGGATGAGGTCACACTCTTTCTGCACAAAGTCGAATCGAAGTTGTCCCATGAACGGCAGAGGATGCTCAAGACCGCGCGCAGCCGCGACAAGGTCTTCGAGGGTCGCAAGGTGCTGCTGGTGGATGACGATGTTCGCAACATCTTCGCCCTCACCAGTGCGCTGGAGCAAAAGGGCGCAGTCGTGGTCATTGGCCGAAATGGTCGTGAAGCGATTGAAAGACTGAATGAAGTCGAGGACATCGATCTGGTGTTGATGGACGTGATGATGCCGGAGATGGATGGCTTCGAAGCCACTATCGAGATCCGCAAGGACCCGCGCTGGCGCAAGCTGCCCATCATTGCAGTGACGGCCAAGGCCATGAAGGACGATCAGGAGCGCTGCTTGCAAGCCGGCTCCAACGATTACCTGGCCAAGCCCATTGACCTGGATCGCCTGTTCTCGCTGATTCGTGTGTGGTTACCGAAGATGGAACGTATTTAGTGGAACGCATTCATTCAGCGGAGCGAAATAGCGAAATCGAATTGCGCTTGTTGATCGAGGCGATTTACCTCAAGTACAGCTACGACTTTCGCGATTACTCCGGCGCGTCGATCAAGCGCCGGGTGAATCATGCGCTGGCACAATTCGAGTGCAACACCATCTCGGCCCTGCAAGAAAAGGTGCTGCATGATCCGGCTGCGTTCATGCAATTGCTGCAATTGTTGACGATCCCGGTCAGTGAAATGTTTCGCGACCCTTCGCACTTCCTTGCGATCCGCAAGGAAGTGGTGCCACTGCTCAAGACCTATCCATCGATCAAGATCTGGATTGCCGGGTGCAGTACCGGTGAAGAGGTCTATTCGATGGCGATTCTGCTGCGCGAAGAAGGCTTGCTGGACCGCACCATCATTTATGCCACCGACATCAACCCACGCTCGCTGGAAAAGGCCAAGAAGGGGATTTTCTCCATGGAAAATGTCCGGGCCTACACTTCTAACTATCAGCAGGCGGGTGGCCAGTGTTCATTCGCCGACTACTACACGGCGGCTTATGGTTACGCGATTTTCGACAAAAGCCTGTGCGAGAACGTGACGTTCGCCGATCACAGCCTCGCGACGGACAGTGTCTTTTCAGAGACTCAATTAATTTCGTGCCGTAATGTATTGATTTATTTCAATAAGAATCTTCAGGATCGCGCGTTCGGGTTGTTCCATGAATCCCTTTGTCATCGCGGGTTCCTGGTGCTGGGCAGTAAGGAAACACCGGAATTTTCGGCCTACGGCAACCAGTTCGAACCGCTGGTCAAACAAGAACGGATCTACCGAAAATCATGAGCGACGCTGCAGATGTTCCTTCAATCGAGGCTATCGTGATCGGCGCTTCGGCCGGCGGAGTGGAGGCGTTGCTCACTATTCTTGGCCCGCTGCGGGAAGGCTTCACATTGCCGATCATTGTGGTGCTGCACCTGCCCGACGAGCGCCGCAGCTTGTTGGCCGAGGTGTTTGCACGCCGGGTTTCGATGCCCGTTCGGGAAGCGACCGATAAAACCCGGGTCGAAGCCGGGACGCTGTATTTCGCCACACCCGGTTATCACTTGTCGGTGGAACAGGACCACAGCTTCTCGTTGAGCCTGGAAGATCGCGTGCATCATTCGCGACCCGCCATCGATTACCTGTTCGAGTCCGCCGCCGACGCTTATGGTTCTGCCTTGGCCGCCGTGTTACTGACGGGGGCCAATCGCGACGGTGCCCGTGGCCTTTCCCACGTTAAACGTCGCGGTGGCCTGACCATCGTGCAAGACCCGACTGAGGCGCAGGTCGCGACCATGCCTCAGGCAGCACTGGATATTCAGCAGCCTGATCATATTCTCTCTGTCCGCGGCATCGGCCGTCTGCTTGTCGAGCTGGAACGAATAGCATGTTAAGTAACATCCAAGCCAAATTGCTGATCGTCGACGATCTGCCGGAGAACCTGTTGGCGCTTGAAGCGTTGATCAAGCGTGAAGACCGTTTGGTCTACAAAGCCTTGTCCGCCGATGAAGCCTTGTCGCTCTTGTTGCAGCACGAGTTCGCCCTGGCCATTCTCGATGTACAGATGCCGGGTATGAATGGCTTCGAGCTGGCCGAATTGATGCGCGGTACGGAAAAAACCAAAAACATCCCGATCGTGTTTGTCAGTGCGGCCGGTCGCGAGTTGAACTACGCGTTCAAAGGCTACGAAAGCGGCGCAGTGGACTTCCTGCATAAGCCGCTGGATATCCATGCGGTCAAGAGCAAGGTCAAGGTGTTCGTGGATCTGTATCGCCAGAGCAAGGCGATGAAGCAGCAGGTTGAAGCGCTGGAGCAGAGCCGTCACGAGCAAGAAGAGTTGCTCAAGCAGTTGCAGCGCACTCAGCTGGAACTGGAGCAAGCGGTGCGCATGCGCGATGACTTCATGTCGATCGTTGCCCACGAAGTGCGCACGCCGCTCAATGGCCTGATCCTTGAAACCCAGTTGCGCAAGATGCACCTCGCCCGGGATAACGCGTCGGCGTTCACGCTGGACAAGATGCACGCCATGGTCGACCGCGACGAGCGGCAGATCAAAAGCCTGATCCGCCTGATCGAAGACATGCTGGACGTGTCACGCATCCGCACTGGCAAGCTGTCGATCCGGCCCACCCGATTTGATCTGGTGCAATTGGTCAGCAACCTGCTGCAAAACTTTACCCCGCAGGTCGAAGCCGCCGAGTCTTCGGTGACGCTGACGGCCGAGCAGCCGGTGGTCGGCAGCTGGGACGAATTCCGTATCGAGCAAGTGATTTCCAATCTGCTGACCAATGCGTTGCGCTATGGCGCCCACAGCCCGATCGACGTTCGCGTGTACAATCAGGACGGCCAGGCGCGCGTCGAGGTTCAGGATCGCGGTATCGGTATCGGCGAAGAGAACCAGAAACGTATTTTTCAGCAGTTTGAACGGGTTTCGGCCAAAACCGTGGTGGCGGGGTTGGGGCTGGGATTGTTTATTTCGGAACAGATTGTTGCTGCCCATGGCGGCACTATCACCGTCGAGAGCCGGATTGGCGAAGGCGCATTGTTTCGCGTTTGTCTGCCGCTGTAGGGAAACAGCCAGATAAACGCAACCTCTGATCGACCCCACGGTCGTATCAGCAGCTATTGACCGAACAAAGGCTTCCCATGAGTGAAGATGCGCAAGATGTAGTACTCATTGTCGAGGATGACCCCTCGATTCTGATGGTGTTGTCCGCCTACTTGTCGGGTGAAGGTTACCGGGTGCTGCAGGCCGAAAACGGCGAGCAGGCCTTTGAAATTCTGGCGAGCAAACCGCACCTGGACATGATGATTACCGACTTCCGCTTGCCCGGCGGGATTTCCGGCGTGCAGATCGCCGAGCCTGCGGTGAAGCTGCGACCGGAACTCAAAGTGATTTTTATCAGCGGTTACCCGCAGGAAATTCGCGAGACCGACAGCCCGATCACCAAAACAGCGCCGATCCTGGCCAAACCATTCGATCTGGATGAACTGCAAGAACTCATGCAGCAAATGCTTTCCTGAGCTCGTTGCGATCTGTTGTCTAGGGGAGAGGGGCGCTTCAGATGCTGATCATCTCTCGCACCTTGGCCGTCAATAGGTCGAAGGTGAAGGGTTTGGTGATCATCTGCATGCCGGGGTCCAGAAACCCGCCACGCACGGCGGCATGTTCGGCATAGCCGGTGATGAACAAGACTTTCAGGTCAGGCCGATATTGCCGGCCGATTTCCGCCAGTTGCCGGACATTCATCGTCGATCAAACTTTCCTCGGCCAGATCCCCGCTGTAACGCGGCAGAAGCAGCGTCACCGAAGTGCCGTGACCCACTTTGCTGTCGATCGTGACGTGACCGTGAGACTGCTTACTGAACCCGTAAATCATCGACAACCCCACCCTGTACCATTTTGCGGGCCTGACGTTTAGCAGCTGCCGTAGGCTGCGTTCGAGTGCGTAGCGCTCGTTGTCGGATGGCGGGCGGGTGCTACGCCCCCGGTCGCAGCCTTCGGCAGCTGCTACAGAGGGTAGAGTTACAACCCTTGCTGCAACGCGGGGTCGTCCGGATTGAGCTGTTCCAGTTGCGCCAGCAGAATCTGTACGTTCTGCAACTGTCCGCTTTCTTTCCAGTAGTTGATCAGCAGCACGCGCGCCTTGCGGTCGGCAGGGTGGCGCTGGACGATTTCCTGTAGTTGCTTTTGCGCAGCTTCCAGCTCTTGCTCAAGGTGCAAGGTGGTTGCCAGGTCATAGCGATAGTCCTTGTTGTCGGGCTCCAGTTCCACTGCTTTGGAAAGGCCGAGCAGGGCAAACTCACTTTGCCCGTGGTGCAGCAACCAAAGCCCCAGGGCATGTTGCAGGTAGGCCGAGTCGGGCTGCGCTTTCAACTGTTTCGCCAGCAACTGGCGTGCGGCATCGCTCTGGCCTTGCCGGTCGAGCACATCAATCTGCATCACCAAGGCCGGCAGATTGCCTGGGTCCAGCTGTAATGTACGCTCCAGCGCCTCCTGCGCCTTTTTCAATTCGGCGTTGTGCAGGTGCAGACGCGCCAACTGGTATTGGTTCTGGGCGCTGGGCGGTTGACTGTCAAGGGCCAGTTCCCAGGCATCGATGGCTTGTTCCAATGGCCCGAAATACAACCCCAGATCATCCGGCGACAGCCCCAGCAGAGCGTTAACGGCTGCAAATCGCACGTTTTCTACATCGTCATCGAGCATCGGGCCAATCAATAGGCTGCGTTGCCCGGAGGAGACCAGACCACTAATGCTTTTGATCGCGGCGATCCGCACGTCCTCACTGGGATGTTGCAGATCCGCGACCGCCAGTTTCAGGGCCTGCGGGCTTGGGTAGTTGAGCAGTTCGGCATGCAGCCAGAGGCGACGCTTGGCCGACAGATCAGGGCGGCCCAATTGCTGGTAAAGCACCCGTGCAGCCCCCGGTTGACCGGCGCGGGCCTGAGTCAACGCTTCACTGTAACCACGTTTGATTGCTTCGGGCACCTCAGGCGTCGTGCTGCGCAGGAATAACCAGGCAATAGCGATGGCAAACAGCACACAGAGACTGATGAGCAAGTAGCGGCGGGACTGGGGCATGCAGGAATCCAGGAGCTGGCAAGCTTTTGCAAAGGCCGTCAGCTTCGGTCAGGCCGGGCTGTGAGTCAAACCCTGACGCGCCTCTATATCGACGATTTTGCCTACAGGCTCCGTCGACATTGAAACCTGTCGAGGCCTTGAAGCAGTGACTACGCTTGCTAGAGATGACTCGAAGAGTGCTTCCATGCAACCGCTGCTTCAATACTTCAAGGCCATACTCAATCCCGGGCAAGGGGTGCTGCTGTTTGCCTTGAGAACCATAGTGGCCGGGCTGCTGACGCTGTACCTGGCGTTTCTGTTCGACCTCGATCAACCCAAATGGTCGATCATGGCGGTAGTCATCGTCAGCCAGCCACTGGCCGGGATGGCACTGGCCCGCAGTTTCGGCCAGGTCATCGGCACCACCCTGGGTGCTGCCGCGGCGGTATTGATCATGGCGATCTTCCCCCAGGCGCCGCTGCCTTTCATCACCACCTTGGCACTGTGGCTGGCGCTGTGCACCGCCGGTGGCACCTTGTTGCGCTACACCAGTTCCCAGGCCTTTGTGCTCAGCGGCTACACGGCTGTAGTGGTGGCGCTATTGGCCGTACCAGATCAGGACGGCACTTTCCTGCTGGCCGTTACGCGCGTGACCGAGACGCTTCTGGCGGTGGCTTGTGTGTGCGTTGTCAGCCTTCTGACCGCGCGTCCGGAAGCCGTGGCCCGAAGTTACTTCACCAAGATTGATCACGTGATCAAGTTACTGGCGACACACGCCGCTGCCGTCATTCGAACCGAAGAAAGCGACGCCGATTTTCAACGCAGGCAAATGCAGCTGTTGGGTGAAATCAGCGCCCTTGAGGGATTACGCCGGCATCTTTACTTCGATGCGCCACGGTTACGCAGTGCCGATAGTCTGGTCCAGTTGCTGGGAAACCAATTGGTGTTGCTGACATCACGGTTGATGGCGCTACGTCATCAGCGTGAGCTGCTGACCGAGCGCTGGAAAGGTGATTTACCCCTGGAGATACAGCGTTTGCGCGCTGAAGAACTGGCATTTCTCGATGAACTGGCCCAAAAGGGCCGCTCGCTATCGGCCGATGCACGCCAGCATTTTTCGGCATTGCAGCAGCGTTTCGATGATCAGGCTTACAAGGCTGAACAACTGACCGAAACCATGCCGGCCACGCTGCGTTCGCTAGCCTGGGCCCTTCGCTGGGAGCAAGCACGATTATTACAGCAACTGGAGCAGATTCTGGAGTTGAGTGATGCCATTCAGGAAGGACGCCAGGCCAGCAGCGTGTTTCGGGGACAAGAGAATCCGCTGCATCTGGATTTCACCCTGGCAGCGATGAACGCCACTCGGGCCTTTACCGCGTTTGTGGTCGCCGGACTGATCTGGATCGAGACTGGCTGGGATGGTGCACGCGGCGGGATGGTTCTGGTCGGGATTCTTTGTTCGCTGATGGCAACGTTCCCCAGACCGCTACTGGCTGCGCAAAGCTATGCAAGGGGCCTGGGCCTGGCGTTGCTGGTGTCGGCGCTTTACCAATTCATGCTGGTGCCAATGATCAGCGATTTCGAGCTTTTGGCATTGCTGTTGGCGCCGTTGCTGTACGCGGTCGCGGTAGGGCTCGCCACGCCGGCGACCACCGGCACAGGTATCGGTCTTGGGTTGTCGACCTTTCTGTTGTTGGGGCCGCAAAACGTCGGAATCGGCCAGAACAGTGCGATTCAGTGGTTCGAGTTCGCCGGCGGGTATATCAGCGCAACGGTCCTGGCATTGAGTGTCTTCGCCTTGATCTTCCCGTTCAGGCCGGTTTTGCGGATTCGCCGGCTATTCAAGGAAAATGCTGAGCAGGTCTACGCTTTGATGAAGATGCCGGCCACAGATGAACAGCAATTTGCCTTTGAAAGCCGCATGGTCGATCGACTGACCATGATGTTGGGACTGTTGCCGGCGACCAGCGACAAGTCTTCCGGCGAGTTGTTTCAGGTCAGCCTCGGGTGCATGGCCCTGGGCGTTGCGTTGAACCAGCTCAGGCAGCAGGGGCAGGGCAACACCCTGTTGAGTTCAGAGCAACAGCGCCGGTTATTGGCGGCTGTCCGGGACTGCGGAAGATGGGTTGCCGGGCGCCCCGGGGTAGACATCAACCGGCTGCTGGAGGATTTGCACACCCTGGGCGACGAGCTGGACGATCTGCATCTGGAGGTTCACGAGCACCTGTGGTCGGTGTTCCGGATGCGCGTGGCGCTGCTGATCGTGGAGTCGTTCATACAGCGATACCGCGAGTACTTTCAATCTGTAGGCGAAGCGGGAGTGCCGGCCCTTGCCCATTGATTTTGAACTGGGCGGCGTGTATTTGCCGCCAATCGCTCAAGCGTTGCTATTGGCGCTGCCGATCTTTCTGGCGCTGGACTGGGGCCTGCGCCGCCTCGGTGTGCTGCGTTTTGTCTGGCATGAAGCTTTATTCGAGGGCGCGCTGTATGCGTGCGTGTGCGCAACGCTGATTCTGGTAATGGGAGCCTGATGCCTTGAAGAACATCCTTCCCCGACTCGCAACACTGGGCGTTGTAGTGCTGGCCTTCATTCTTGGCTGGTTTGCCTGGGAGCATTACACCCGAGCCCCCTGGACCCGGGATGCACGGGTGCGCGCTGATGTGGTGACGTTGTCTGCGGATGTCTCGGGGCGCATCGTCAGGCTGGCTGTTCAAGACAACCAGCATGTTGAGAAAGGCCAGTTACTGTTGGAAATCGACCCGGCTCGTTACACCCTGGCAGTGGAACACTCCAAACGCTCAGTGGAAGTGGCGAAAGGTTCGCTGGGGCAGTCGCAGGCGGCGATTACCGCCAGCGAATCGCTGCTCAGGCAGCGACAGAGTGAGGAGCATCGGCGGCGTACGCTGAAGGAGCGCTCGGCCATCTCTGGAGAAGAGTGGGAAAAAGCCAACACGGAGGTGACCGTGGCGGAGGCCGATCTACTGCGAAACCAGGCTAATTTGATTTTGGCCCAGGCCAATGTGCAACTGGCCATCGCGGCATTGAGCCAGTCTGAACTGAACTTGCAACGTACTCGGGTCGAATCGCCCGTCACCGGTTTTGTCACCAACTTGCTGACCCGTCAGGGGGACTATGCCACTGTCGGAGGCCCACTGTTGGCACTGGTGGACAGCCAGTCGTTTTATGTCAGCGGATACTTTGAAGAGACCAAGTTGCCGCGAATCGCAGAGGGCGACCGGGTCAACATCGAATTGATGAGCGGCGAAGCCTTCGGCGGCACTGTGCAAAGCATCGCCTTTGCTATCGCCGACCGCGAGAACCTCCCCGGTGGGCGCTTGCTGGCCAGCATCAACCCCAGCTACACCTGGGTCAAACTCGCACAACGGGTGCCGGTACGGATTCAGATTGACGCTGAATATGCCGACAAAAATCTTCTGCGGGCGGGGACAACGGCCACCGTAACCGTACTGGAAAACCGCAATGACAAGGCAACCCACTAACCCTTGTAGGAGCTGGCTTGCCAGCGAAAGCGGTGTAACAGTCAACATGGATGTTGAATGTAAGGGCCTCTTCGCTGGCAAGCCAGCTCCTACAGGGGATTGCAGTCGGTTGGAGAATCAGCAGACCAAAAAAAGCCCCGCGACCGAATGAGGCGCAGGGCTAAAAAAATTTGGTTGGTCGCGGCCAACCAAAGGAGCTCTTCAAAAAGCTTACTTGCTGGCGACGGTCTCGGGTTGCCAGCCACCGCCCAGGGCTTTGTAAATCGCGACAATGCCGCTATACAGATCGGTTTCGGCCTGAGCCTGGGTATCTTCGGCCGCCAGTCGCTCGCGTTGAGCGTCCAGCAGGACGAGGAAGTCCGCCGTGCCTTCGCGGTAGCGAACTTCGGCCAGGTCGGCGGCGGCGCGGCTCGATTCACTCTGACGAATCAGTGAGATCAACCGTTGCTGCCGTTTGCCGTAATCGCTGAACGCGTTTTCCGACTCTTCCAGCGCCAACAGAACTTGCTGCTCGTAACTTGCCAGCGCGCCTTCGGCATCCGCATCGGCTGCGCGTATACGGGCCTTGACACTGCCCAGGTCAAAAGCCGCCCAAGTGATGGCAGGGCTCAGTACCCAAGCGTTGGCCGCCGAGGAACCGATTTGCGAGCCGCGACCGGCGGTGAAACCGAGGAAGCCGCTGAGGCTGACCTGAGGGAACAAATCAGCCGTGGCCACGCCGATACGGGCGGTGGCAGAAGCCAGTTTGCGTTCGGCGCTGAGGATGTCCGGCCGACGTTGCAGCAGTTCACCCGGATCGCCAATCGGCAGCGCTTTAGCGATTGCCGGCAAGTTCTTGGGACTCAGGTCGACGGTTAGTTTCTCCGGGCGCTCGCCCAACAGGGTGGCGATGCGATTTTGCTGCCGTACCTGTTCGGCTTGCAATTGCGGCACGCTGGCTTCGACGGACGCCAGTCGTGCATCGGCGCGCTCCACATCCAGCTGATCGCCGACGCCGGCATCACGCAAACTGATGGTGATCTTGCGCGATTCCTGTTGGTTCTGCAGGTTCGCCAGCGCGATTTTCTCTCGCAGTTGCGCGCCGCGCAGTTGGCCATAGGAATCCACCAGTTCGGCAATCATGGTGACTTGCAGTTGGTACAGATCAGCCTCTAAAGCCTGTTGTTCAGCGTTGGCTGATTCCAGGTTGCGCTGGATGCGGCCAAACAGGTCGATCTCCCACGCCATGTCCAGGCCAAGGTCGTAGCGTTCGCTGTTGACCTGGTCGGTGGTCTGCCCCGGGACTTGCCCATTGCCCAGGTCGCTGCTGACCCGGCTGGTGATGGTCGGCATGGCGTCATTGCTGATGTCATCACGAATCGCCCGAGCGGCTTTCCAGCGCGCGAAGGCCACGCGCAAATCACGGTTGCCTTGCAGCGATCGCGTCACCAACTGGTTAAGGGTCGGGTCCTCGAATTGCTGCCACCAGATGCCCTCGAAGTGCGAGCGGTCAAAGTTTTTCTGACCGGCAGCGCCATCGGTAGCGGCGGTGATGTTGGCCGGTGCAGTCGCTGGGGTCTTGTAGTCCGGGCCGACGGTACAGGCACTCAGGGCCAGTACCAGCAGGCTCGGCAGGAACGCTTTCAAACTCATTGTTGCGACTCCAGTTTCAGGGCCTTGGCCGCTTTGCGCGCTTCGCCGCGCTCGACAAAGTTGCGAATCAATACGTAGAACACCGGTGTCAGCAACAGACCGAAGAAGGTTACCCCGAGCATCCCGGAGAACACCGCCACACCCATGGCGTGACGCATCTCGGCACCGGCACCGCTGGAGAACACCAGTGGCACAACACCCATGATGAACGCGAAGGAGGTCATCAGGATCGGACGCAGACGCAGGCGGCAAGCTTCAAGCACAGCAGCCAGCGGGCTCATGCCTTCGTCCTGCTGTTTGTCCTTGGCAAACTCGACGATCAGAATCGCGTTCTTACAGGCCAGTCCCACCAGTACGATCAAACCGATCTGGGTGAAGATGTTGTTGTCACCCCCCGAAGCAATCACCCCGGTAATGGCCGACAGCAACGTCATCGGTACGATCAGGATCACCGCCAATGGCAGGCTCCAGCTTTCGTACTGAGCCGCGAGTACCAGGAACGCCAGCAGTACGCAGAGCGGGAACACGAACAGTGCGGTGTTGCCGGACAGAATTTGCTGGTAGGTCAGGTCAGTCCATTCGTAGGTCATGCCGTTCGGAAGTTCAGCCTTGAGCAGTTTCTCGATGGCTTTTTCGGCCTGGCCAGAGCTGTAGCCTGGCGCTGCCGCACCGTTGATTTCAGCAGTGATGAAGCCGTTGTAGTGCATCACGCGGTCCGGCCCCGAGGTGTCGCTGACCTTGATGAAGGTCGCCAGCGGGATCATTTCGCCTTTGTTGTTACGCACTTTCAGCTGACCGATCTGGTCTGGTTCAAGACGGAACTGTTGTTCAGCCTGAACGTTGACCTGATAGGTACGACCGAAGCGGTTGAAGTCGTTGGCATACAGCGAACCCAGGTAGATCTGCAGGGTGTCGAAGATGTCGCTGACGGCCACGCCGTGGGTCTTGGCTTTTTCCCGGTCGATGGCGGCATCAACCTGTGGCACGTTCACTGTGTAGCTGGTGAACAGGCCGGCCAGTTCCGGCACGCTGTGGCTTTTGTTGATGATGTTCATGGTTTCTTTGAACAGCTCGTCGTAGCCCAGGTTGCCCCGGTCTTCGATTTGCAGACGGAAACCACCAATGGTGCCCAGGCCCTGTACCGGCGGCGGCGGGAAGATCGCCATGTAGGCTTCTTGAATCCCGGCGAACTGACCGTTCAAGGCGCCGGCAATCGCACCGGCGGACATGCTCGGGTCTTTGCGTTCGTCGAACGGTTTCAGGGTCACGAACACGATGCCGGCGTTAGGGCTGTTGGTGAAACCGTTGATCGACAGGCCAGGGAAGGCCACCGCACTTTCCACGCCCGGCTGTTTCAGGGCCAGGTCGGACATGCGTTTGATCACGTTTTCGGTACGGTCCAGGCTCGCCGCATCAGGCAGTTGAGCGAAGGCCACCAGGTATTGCTTGTCCTGGCCGGGGACGAAACCGGTCGGGGTGTTGGCGAAACCGAAGAAGGTCAACACCATCAAACCTGCGTACAGGAGCAAGGCGATCCCGCTGCTGCGGATAACCCGGCCCACGGTGCCGACATAACCATGGCTGGCTTTGTCAAAGAAGCGGTTGAACGGACGGAACAACCAGCCACCGAAAATCTTGTCGAGGACCTTGGAGAAACGGTCTTTCGGCGCGTCATGGCTTTTCAGCAATACGGCAGCCAGTGCCGGCGACAGGGTCAGTGAGTTGAAGGCCGAGATCACCGTCGAGATCGCAATGGTCAAAGCGAACTGTTTGTAGAACTGGCCAGTGAGACCCGAAATGAACGCAGCCGGGATAAACACCGCACACAGCACCAGCGCTGTGGCGATGATCGGGCCGGTCACTTCACGCATGGCACGCTTGGTCGCTTCGACCGGCGTAAGCCCCAGTCCAATGTTTCGCTCGACGTTCTCCACCACCACGATGGCGTCATCCACCACGATACCAATGGCAAGCACCAGACCAAACAGTGACAAGGCGTTCAATGAGAAGCCAAACAAGTGCATCACGGCAAACGTACCGATCAGCGAAACCGGTACCGCCACCAACGGAATGATCGAGGCACGCCAGGTTTGCAGGAACAGGATCACCACCAGAACCACGAGAATCAGCGCTTCAAAGAGGGTGTGAACCACCGCCTCGATGGAACCGCGCACGAAAATCGTCGGGTCATAAACGATGCTGAAATCCATGCCTTCCGGGAAGCTCTTTTTCAGCTCGGCCATCTTCGCCCGAACTTCGTTGGAGATTTCGATGGCGTTGGAGCCCGGACGCTGGAAGATCGGGATCGCCACCGCCGGTTGATTGTTGAGCAAGGAGCGCAGGGCGTATTGGCTGGAGCCCAGTTCGACGCGGGCAATGTCTTTCAGGCGCGTGATTTCACCGTTATCGCCGGAGCGAATGATGATGTTCTCGAACTCTTCTTCGGAAACCAGACGACCTTGAGTATTCACCGACAGCTGGAAAGCGGTGGCATTCGGCGCAGGAGGCGCGCCCAGTGCACCGGCAGCCACCTGACGGTTTTGTTCACGAATCGCGCTCACTACATCGGTGGCGGTCAGGTTGCGTGAAGCGGTCTTGTTCGGATCGAGCCACACCCGCAGCGAGTAATCGCCCATGCCAAACAATTGCACGTCACCGACACCGCCCAGGCGCGCCAGCTCATCCTTGATGTTGAGCAAGGCGTAGTTGGACAGGTAGAGCATGTCGTAGCGTTTGTCCGGCGAGGTCAAGTGCACAACCATGGTCAGGTCGGGCGAAGCCTTGTCGACGGTGATACCGATGCGCGTCACTTCTTCAGGAAGTTTGGGCTCGGTGCGAGTCACGCGGTTCTGCACCTGTACCTGTGCGTTGTCCAGGTCGGTACCCAGCGCGAAGGTGATGGTCAGGGTGATCTTGCCGTCAGCGGTGGACTGCGAGGACATATACAGCATGTTCTCGACGCCGGTGATGGCTTGCTCCAAAGGAGCGGCCACGGTTTCACCAATGACTTTAGGGTTGGCACCCGGGAAGTTGGCGCGGACCACAACGGTCGGCGGCACAACTTCCGGGTATTCGCTGATCGGCAACTGGAACAGCGAGATGGCGCCGGCGATCAGAATCAGCAGCGACAGCACCGCGGCAAAGATCGGCCGTGAAATGAAGAATTGGGAAAAATTCATCGGAGTCGTTATCCCTTAACCGCGTGGAGTCGCGTCAGCCAGTTTCACAACCGTTCCCGGCGCAACCTTGGCAGGTGCAACTTGGGGCAGGTTGCTGGCTTCCAGCGCTTGTCGTTGTTGGGCCAGAGCCGCGAGGGTTTGTTCGCTGGCCATCGGGATCACTTCAGGGGTGACCGGCGAACCAGGGCGAACCCGTTGCAACCCCTTGACGATAACGGTGTCATCCTTGTTCAGGCCGTTGCGCACGATGCGCAAACCTTCGATCTTCGGTCCCAGTTCGACTGCGCGGTACGCCGTTTTGTTGTCGGCATCCATGACCAGTACGAATTTTTTACCCAGATCGGTGCCGACCGCTTCGTCATTGATCAGCACAGCGGAATAGGTGCCGCTGCCCACCAGTTTCAGACGTGCATAAAGGCCCGGGGTGTAGCTGCCGTCCGCGTTGTCGAAGACCGCACGACCACGGATGGTGCCGGTCTTCGGGTTGACCTGGTTGTCGATGAAGTTCATCACGCCCTGGTGCGGGTTGCCGTCTTCGTCGGACAGGCCCATGTAAACCGGGGTGGTGGCGCCGCGTTTGCCCTGGCGGGCGAGTTGGGTGTACTTGAGGAATACGCGCTCGTCAGCGTCGAAGTAGGCGTAGACCTTATCGGTGGACACGACGCTGGTCAGCGGTGTGGTGTCGGCGGTCACCAGGTTGCCAGCGGTGATTTCCGCACGGCTGACGCGACCGCTGATTGGCGCGGTGACGCGGGTGAAGCTCAGGTTCAGTTTGGCCAGATCCAGTTGCGCCTGCAGTGCTCCGACGGCAGCGCGGGCTTCTTGAGCCGCACTGGTACGCGAGTCGGCCAGTTCGGCGGAGATCGCGTTGCTGGTGCGCAGGCGTTCACCGCGCTGAGCTTCGTTTTCACTACGGGTTGCGTTGGCGCGGGACTGGGCAACCAGGGCTTCGAGGCGGCGGACCTCTGCCTGGAATGGACGCGGGTCGATCTGGAACAGCAAATCGCCTTTTTTGACCAGTGCGCCTTCAGTGAATGCCACTTCATCAATCTGCCCGGAGACCCGCGGACGAATTTCTACCGTTTCCGGTGCTTCCAGGCGCCCGGTGAATTCGTCCCACTCGTTGATCGGTTGTTCCAGCACCTTGGCGACGCTGACTTTGGCCGCAGGCATGGTTGCGGCTGACTCCGGAGCCTTGCCGCACGCGCTCATCACCAACACGGCCAATAGGGCCAACGGGAAGCGCAAATGTTTGAGAGATTGTTCCATGGATGCATCCGCCAATGTATTGAGAATGGACGGATGATGAGCGGCGAGGGTGTATGTCACGAATCGAATGAAGCGAAGGTAACTATCATTCGGAATGATATGAGGCTCGATTGAGCTCTCTAGCATGCACCTTTGATTCAGTCCTGATCAATTGGATTGATCACAATTCAGTGTTGCAGGGAATGCAAAGGATTGGCTTGAAACCGAGTTGCGGCCATCGTCGGATCGCCGCCCGCAGACATGCTGCTCACACTGGTTTTTCAATGTCAGGACAGGAGTCGTCGAACTCTTTTGCGCTCACAAAAAGGTCTGAGGGGGAGCGCTTAGTGACTTTGGAACGCTTTCAATCCTCGCTGCACGGCGGGCCTGGCTTCGATCGCGTCGAACCAGCGTGATAAGCGTGAAAGCACTGCCCAATCCAGCCGGTCACGAATGGATGCCGCAATGGTGAAAGCAGAGATGTCCGCCATGGAAAACTGGTCTCCGGCCATAAAGTCGTCGGTAAGAAACCGTTCTGCATAGACGAGTTGTTCAATGACGCGCCGATCAATGACCGTGGCCGCATCATTTAATCCCGCCTGGCGCAGGAAGAATGCTGCATGGCTAGGCGCGATTACGTCCGTAACGAAAAAGAAGTAACGATCAAACACCCTGTCGCGCTCTGGTCCAGGATGCGCTGGTGCGAGTCGACCGGGCGCTTTGGCATCAGCGAACTGAATGATTGCGTTTGATTGGTTGATGACCAGTGCCGGTGTCGACGTATGATCGACCAGGGTCGGGACTTTTCCTGCCGGATTAAGCGCCAGGTACACCAAGTCGCGCTGCTCATTCGCTTGCAGATTCAGTCTCCGTGCCGTGTAGGGGACACCTGCTTCTTCCAAGGCTATTACAGCCCTCAGGCTGTTGCCGGTATTAGCGCCATACAGTTCTATTTTGGGGTTCATCAGGCACTCCTTGGAAATGAATGGATGATCATTGGATGCTAAGTGAAAAGCGGCGTATGCGTATGTCTTCAAGACCAAGCGCATACGCCCATAGTGATCACACCTCGAACGCTTGCCGGTTTGCACGTACGAAGTCACCCACCGTTTGAGGCGCTTGTCCGGTGATTTGGCCGATAACCCCGTCCTCGCCGCTAAAGATTCCGTTCTGGTAATCGACCGCGACTGCAAGGAAGTGCTGGATCACAAACTCCGGCAGATCGTAGGTCTCCAGATGCTGGCGATACTCTTCGAGGGTCGAAGGGCTGTAGGTGATGGTGCGGCCTACGATGCCGCTGATTTCGTCGGCAATCTCTTGATGGTTCAGCTCGACAGGGCCGTACAGCGGATAGGTTTTCCCGATATGGCCAGACGGCTGTGTGAGAACGGCGGCGATCAGCCGCGCTTGGTCTTCAGCGGCGATTGGTGCATGTCGGCCGGTGCCGTATGGCAGCGTGATCCTGTTCTCCTTCACGATCTGATCGAGCACCCACGGAAAGATCAGCCACTCGGAAAAGAACGTCGGGCGGATGTGCACGGCGGGTACGCCCGACCAGTCGAGTACACGTTCTGCGATCCAGTGGTCGCGCGCGGCGTGACTCAAAGAGTCTTCCCGAGCAGAAATCTGCGACATTTCCACAACGACCTCGACGCCTGCTCGTTTAGCAGCATCCGCAAAATAGGCAGTCGCCTGAATGTAGCCAGGACGCACGGGATAGCACAGGTATGCGCCTGTGATCCCCTCCATCGCACGAACGATGTCGTCATGTTCAAGGAGGTCACCAACAAATATTTCAGCGCCTTCGCTCTGGAGCGCTGCGCTGCGCTCATCCTCCTGGTGCACAAAAGCCCGAACCGCATGGCCTCCGTCGAGAAGGTGGCGAATGGTGTAGACACCAGTTTTTCCTGTAGCGCCGGTGACGAGGTATTTACGTTGCTGCATGGTGAATACTCCAAAGTAAAGGAACATACATTGCTCTCGCCGATATCACGTATCAGGCGTTACCAATTCACGAATGTTTCGCAGTAGTGCCATCTGGCAGCACCGCAGTCAGCTATCGAAAGGAGCGTGATCAATCAGGTCGCACACATTTGGGCAATCGAATCCGTGCACGTGACGGCGTCCGATATCAGCGAGCCCAGTGCCAATCGCAGTGTGAGGTTTCTTCTTGGCCACTTCAGCGACCGCTTGGGTAAACGCGGCTTTCATTCCAATGCGGGGGTAGAGGGCCAGCGTATCCTCGACCAGCGATGGCGTGATTTCCTCCAGCCGTAATCCCATCACGTCGACATGGGCGCCCATGTAGATCAGGGCGATCTCTGGCTGTTTGCGGTCGGCGATGCCGGCGCTAGAGTGAAGTGCGATCGCATCCCAAACCAGCTCCGCTTTCGACTCCGGGTAACCGTTTTCCAGCAGGAAACGGCTGGCAGCGTCGGCGCCGTCGACCTCAAAACGTTGGTCGGCTGCGAATTCGTACGTCAGACCCAGATCGTGCAGCAGCGCGGCGAGATAGACCGCCTCGCGGTCGTATTTCAGGCCTCGCTGCTGGCCGAGGAATTCGGCAAACCACCACGTGCGATGCACATGGTGCAGGAGCGCTGTCGAGTGAACGCGTTCGACGAGGAAAGAGGCCTTGCGAGCGAGTTCAGAGTCTGGAGCGCTGAAGCCGCCGATGATGACAGGTGTACTCATGTTTGCTCCCGGGGGATGAAGTTGGCTCGCAATTCATTCTAAATAGTTGCAATTGACCAAATTGACTACTTTCAGATGATTTGTGCCAACATGCGTGTCAGGTCAATGCGGGAGATCGCTGTGAGAATAACGACGAAATCAAGCCATCCCTTTGTCGGCGTGGCGCAAAAACGAGTGGTGATTTTGGGTTTGCCTCCCGTGGATTCGCTTGATGTGATCGGCCCCGCAGAGGTGTTTGCCTATGCGAACAATCTGCACCGCGGCGACTGTGCTCCCTACGTACTCGAGCTGGTTTGCGCGGGCGCCAATGAACACCTGGAGAGCAGCACCGGCATCGCACTCATGGCGCACAAGACGCTTGAACAGGAGCGTCTTGAAAACAAGGCCATCGACACGTTGATCGTGACGTCGGGCTGGAAAGCCATGGATCAGCTGGATCAGTCCGCCATCGAGTGGATCCGCACGCGAGCCAAGAGCGTCAGGCGTGTGTGCTCGATCTGTGTCGGCGCGTTCGCCCTGGCCGAGACAGGGCTATTGGATGGTCGTAAGGCAACGACCCACTGGCGGATGGCGCGTAGCCTGGCTGACCGCTATCCCAATGTGCAGGTAGATCCCAACCCGATTTGGGTCAAGGACGGCAACCTGTACACCTCGGCTGGGATATCGGCGGGAATCGATCTTGCGCTCGCTTTGGTCAGCGAAGACCTGGGAGACGACATCGCTTTGGAGGTCGCGAAGAACCTGGTCCTGTTTCTGCGACGTCCTGGCGGTCAGGCACAGTTCAGCGTCGCTCTCCAGTCGCAGCATGCGACCGGTTCGAACCTCGATGAGTTATGCGTGTGGATCAGTGAGCATCTACATTCGGAGCTTACGGTCGAGATACTTGCAGACAAGCTCGCGACTAGTGTGAGGACCTTGATCCGCATGTTTCAGAGGGAATTCAAGACAACGCCTGCGAAGTACGTCGAGGACGTCCGGGTTGAAGCGGCCTGTCGGCAAATAGAGCTGGGAAGGCGGTCGATGGAAGAGATTGCGCGCCGATGCGGCTACCACAGTGTCGACGTGCTCAGAAAAGCCTTCGTGCGACGCATGGGGGTGAGTCCAAAGGAGTACGCACAACGTTTCGCGCCAGTTAACGAGCCTGCTTAGGCATGCTCAATGGTCATGAACGTACAAGCGGGCTGCTGATTCATTTAGTGGGGATGATCTGCGAATAGCAGTGGCCGACTGCGCAGTCAGTTGCCCATACCAAACCGAAGCTTTCGTCTTGTAATGTCTCAAGGTGGGAAATCATGGTTGGGGGCATACTTTTTAGTGGACAGAGTTTGCCCCCAAAAATGGCGGTAGAGTAAAGCGGGTCTCAATCGGCAGCAGTGGACGTTTGGATGGTAATAAATTCAGCTAATGCGCCCGACGAGAGATATGCCAGCCTCTTTCAAAGGCTCTCAGGATCCCCAAAAAACATTTTGACTGGGCTCTAGGGCGGTGTTTTTTGGTTGTAAAGCACGAGTGATGCCCCCAGTTTTGCCCCCCATGACACAGGGTGAACAAGCGATCGCGAACGGTGATTTCTGGCGGACTCCAGTATTGCAATGGTCTAGATAGCCAATGAAAGGTTTCATCTCCTTACGCGTTGGCGACTATTGGGCTCGTTTCCTCGGCAGGGTCGTCAGGAATTTGTGTCAGTCGCTATCGACTTTAGGAGCAAAGTAAGCGTCCGGCAAAGTCACCTTCTCGATCCCGGACATTTAGCTTTCAATCTCGAGTGCTGTTTGTGTTAATCCCCGAAGCAGAATCGCGGATGCCCGCTAGTCGGCAGCGGGCATTAAGCGTGTCTACTCAAATTCAGGCCCCTCGGCTACAGGCTCGGATTTGTATTCGCAGCGCAAGCGATTGAAGTTGGTGGGCACGGAGACCGTTTTCTCGAAGAACTCAGCGAAGTTGAAGCTGGAAAGCTTGTAGGGCGCTACCAAAACAGCCTCTTGAGCCGCACCCAGGAAGACCACTGGCCTGTCAGGCGCTATGTTGCCGCACTCATGGGAGTAACTGAAATCCAGGGCATTCGCCAGCAGGTAAACTTTCTCCGGAACTTTGGAGTCTGCAATCTGGTCGTGGGACCAGCCCCAACCAAAATATAAGATCACCCCAGAAACGAGCACGGCGAGAACCGAATACAAAGGTGGTTCGTGAGGCGCCTCACCTGCCAGCTTGCCTTTGATCCAGCCTGCGCTGATGAACCCATGAGCCAAGGAAAGCAGTAGAGCGGCGGTGAGCACGAACGGGAGCACAAGTTTGATGATGAGTAGCCCGGTTGTGAACACGAGCGTGATCGGCAGTGCCGACGCATCCACATGAAAGACACCATTCACGTAGGCTGCGGCGTTCCCTCTTGAATACAGCACCACCCCTGAAAGGATGACGGAGACTAGAAACTTGGTGCTCGCGAAGCTCCATAGAGACCGGATGACGGCTGATCGCTCAAAGGATACGCCGATGAAGATCGTGCAAAAGACCACGGCCCACAGACGAAATGCGACAGTGTGCTCACTCACCCACTCGATGTCGCTATTGGCAGAACGAGTGATCGCGAGCAAAACGCCGATAGCTCCAACCAACCCAAGCGCCCAACTGAGCTCATAGCGGCGCCTGTCCTCAGCATAGCCTTGGTGGGAAAGCCATCCTCCGAGCTGCTGATGGATATCCCGAACATAATATTTCAATGATCTGGGACGGTTGTACGCCAAATCCTCCTCTCCACCCTGCAGCTCATGTCGAATGGCTTTAACGTCATTTTCGGTTTGTTGGCTCATTGAAGCGACTTCTTATTGATGAATAGTAATCAAGGCTCGATGCGTGAGACGCGGTGACACACCGTACTGAAGGCGCAACGTCCAACCTGGGATGTAGAGCACCGCGTCGGCAGAGGGCCTCGCCGGCAGTTCGGCGCGAGTAACATTGCATCCGCGTGAATGATTCAGCGGTTTTGCGGAGGAAAGTTGAGCTTCGCCCGAAACTGCGAAATATATCCAGGTGGTGCATAACTCACTGGCGCCGGGGTACGGAGCAGATCACAAATAGCTGCGAACTCCTCCTCCGAGGCTTCCGGGAAAAGGTCATGGCTAATATCGAGATCCGTTCGGCTGACCATTTCGGTTGTAAGCAGCATCCCGCCAGGGCGCGCATTAGTAAGAGACATAAATCGCCTCACCCACCCGTCAAACGTGATGTAACTGTTCTGAATTCCCCGCGATTCCAGACCGAGCATCATCGATACCGTATGGTATAGCCCAATCGAGGCCAGATCCTGCATCGCATTGTGGACGCGGTTTGGCGTGCCGCCTTTTTTCAGGGATGGTTTGAGAATCTCATGGGCATCCTCCTGACGGTAAAGACAGGCGAGTGCGCAAATAAAGTAGATACTTTCGACGGAGACTCCGAGCCGGCTCGCTTCAGCGATCAATTCACGCTGTACGGCCTTGAACTTGTCTCTGCCAATCGGTTGGAACAACCTGCGCTGGGCAAAGCCTACAAACTCGGCATAGGTATTCCAGCGCTCCTGTTGACGATCAACGATTGCGTAAAGATGATCTCCATGCGCGATCCTTGCCATGTCGTCGGTATAGGCATGCTTAAAGAAGCCTGAAAGCGCAACCGTATCCTTGGCTATCGACTCCTTGAGCTGTTCGACTGTCTGCAATACGCCTACCTGCCCCTCGAACGATGCAATGAGCGGGCTAATACGGCTGTCCTTACGATCAAGGGACCGCAGAAGGCTCTCGTCTTCCTCTGAAAGCTTCTGGTCCTTGATTTGGCTGATCACGTTGCGGTCTACAAAATGTACGAATTTGATCATTGCTATTTCCTGTTCATTCTCAGATAGCTCCAGGCCAACTGCGCAGCTTGAGAGTATCCTTCGCTAAGCCGGAGGAGAGCTCCTATAAGCGAAAAAAGTAACCGTCCGGTAGAACACGTCTTGACGAAATCATGTTATGCCATGGCGCGAGCAAGATGCCCTTGTTGACGGTTGCGGTGGAGCATCTACGATGCTTTTGGTGTCCGGGATCAGTTGACCACTACAAATCGCCTAGACCTCCCCTGGCTGCACAAGCTCGGCAAGCTATGCCCCCAACCGTTGGTATTTCGCTAGTAATCGCTCAACTTCGGCAGCCAACAAGTCTTCCACCATGGCCGAATATTGCTGATCAGGCGCCGCATAGGCGTAAAGCGCATCAACCTGCTGAAATGCCAGGTTCTGCAAGTTTGTGGCATGTGGCTCAGGCATGGTGATGGCCAGGTCGAGTTGGCTCTCGATAGTGGCGATCTGCGCTTTGATCTCACGCCAGCGTGCGGTGCGTTGCTCCACCAAGCCCTGCCGGTTCAGGCCAAAGACTCGGTAGGTGTGGTGGCCGTAGGGGTCAATCTGACCGGCATGCGCTTGAGGTCCGACCACGCTCAGCTCTTGCTCCAGCATCCACTTCAAGTGCTGCTTGGGGTCGCGTCGAGTAGGATCAATGAGCGCGGGGTCTTCGGCTTCGTGATCATCACTCGCACCAAAGGCGCGCTGTGGCCCCAATATGGGAAACAAATCGCCTTTACCTAAATAAAACTGTCCCTCGACCTCATCTTCCAGTGGGGTTTGTTCGGTTTGCTGAGCGTCCTGGTAGCGTCGTCGATTACAATCGATGCAACTGGCAAGTAAGTTTTCCCAGCGCGCGGCGAGCCACCAATACCCTGGGTGCTCAGGGCAGCCAGCAACGCGTCCTTTCGGGCGGAAGTGCTCAATATCGGTCGGTTGAACGGCCCGAATGCTGGACTCGCAATAGGCGCATTTGCCAAAGAACAACGTATTTAATGCCGTGGCAACATCATCCTGTCGATAGGCCTTGAATTTGAACTTAGTGGTGGGAGTAGTCCTAAAGTGTTGGGTCGCCCGAGCACGTTCGCGGGCGGCCAGGCTTGTGGATCCGGCTAGGGATGCTGGGACGGGAACATCCCGTCGATCTACCCACCTCATGGCCGGCGGCTCCGTTGCAGGGTCTTAAGCTTGGCCAGTACACCTTGCACGGCCTCCTCTCGGACTTGACCACGAGCAACCTCGGATGACGCATTCATTTCCTCAATAAAGCGGCGCAGGGCTTCGTTGAGGATCTGTTCAGCAGGCGTGTCACCGAGCCAACGAAGATGTCCAAGCGTTCGCTGATCATGGTGGGACAGCGCAGAGCGAGCGTGGGCAGGCAATGCGATTTGTTCCAGCACCTGTTCCAGATCAGGGTCGGCGGTGCTCGACAAACCAAAATAGTCAGAGGTCAATAGCTGTTCTGCACGAAGCCCTCGGACGTCCGGCAGGTCGTTCAGGACTTCGATAGTTTGCGTTTCGTTTCGCACAAGCACCTTGACTTCATCGCCGCGCATACCACGTAAACAGAGTGGGTCATGGGTAGTCACAATAAACTGCACATTGGGCATCGCCCTTCGCAGGGCGGACATCACCTGCAGCTTCCAGCGTGGGTGCAAGTGGGTTTCGATTTCATCAATCAACACGAGCCCGCGCGCGTATTCCAGATCCCCCCATTCCTCAAGCATGCCGCGCATCACTGCCAACACCATGGCCATCAGTGAACGGTAGCCATCGCTGAGTCGCTCGAGGGGCGTTTCACGGCCGTGCGCATGAACGTAGAGTCGACCCTCGGCGTCCCTGCCGATGTTGTCGTCGTGCTTCAAGATCAGTACCTCTCGCATTGCACGTGCAAGGGCGTCGAAGCTCGCGTCATCAAGGCTCTGTAACCAACGGCCTGGATGGGGCAGTTTGGCAAAGGGGTCGAACAATGATTTTACTGCCGAAATGTGCTGTCGACGGGTCGTTTCTTTGCCGAAGAACCGGCGTGCACCGAAGGCGAATAACACTAGCGCGGGTTGTTCTTCACCGACGAAGCGCTTGGTCAACGGGTCGATGTGGAAGCGAATCGGCTCGCCAGTGTCAAACTCGAGAACCACCTCCGGGGTAACGGTATCGTTCAAATACCATCCTTCCACTTCACGGGGAAGAAAGTCTTCAGCAGACACTCCTAACCGAGTGCGCATGGTATCGCCCATTAGGCTGAGCGCCACAGCCTGGAGGGTCGTACTTTTTCCGGTGGAGTTCTCTCCTAGCAACGTGGCACACGGCGCGCCCGCTTCATCTGGGGACGTGGCAGGAATATCGAGGTCTAGCTGGGGAATACCCTTGAAATTGCGGATGCTAATGCGGCGCAGGAGTGAGGTTCGTGGCTCGGGGCGCAGCGGCAGCGTGCGCAACTCGGAAACTAGCTCGAGTGGCTCGTCATGTGCGTACAGGGTTTGGGACGTCGCTGAGTCCAGAAGCTCTTGCCATTGTTGATCGTCAGCGCCATACACTAACTCGATGGCATCATCCTCGATGCTTTTTAACTTTGGCTTGGCAAGCTTGGCTGACTGGGCATAGCGAGACATGAGATTAAAGAAAAAGATACGGGCTACGCCAGAGAATTCACTACTATCCTCCAGTTCCGTGCGGAACTCTTCGTAGTCCCCTTGATAATCTCTGCCTCTTCCTATTTGTAGCAGGTCTAAGCAGCGTTGAAGTTTTTTTGCTCTGGCGTAAACCAGTTCACTTCGATTGAGTGCAAGCGTGTCAATGGTGCCTCGACCTACAGGGCCCACGCCGATAGCCGTTCCATTGAACTCGAAGCGAAGGTGTTTATTGGGTTCTGTGTTGCAGGGGTTGATTAACAGCGCCTGTTCAAAGGTCTCTGTTTCCGACCAAGTGCTGCGGATTCTGGCGCGAGGGCCTTCCACGGGAAATATGTTGCGTTTGCTGCGGTTACATTCGACACAGGAATGAAATAAGTTCTCCCACTCATAAGCGAACCAACTGTAATGGTCAGAACTATGGCTTTCGCTTTCACGCCGATCATTTTGTAATGCATTACTTAACGGTCTGTGATGCACAATCTCCGTGGGGTTCTTCCCATGGAGGGCGGTCTCACAATATGCACATTTGCTGAGGAAAACCCTGTACAGCGCCTCTTGGACAAGTGCAGATTTCCAAATGTCGGGCTCAAGTGGTGGGCGTCGACGCGCGCGCTCTTCAGGAGGTAGGCGGTAATGGTCAGCCAGTCGTTCCTTGGCTCTGCGTACCTGCTCGTCGGTCAGTGGCCTAGGGAGTGAAGCGCGTTTGCGTAAGACTCTCATCATGGGTGTGGTGTCTCCTTTCCTTGCGCACCGTGGTTGGCGATTAACCCTAACGAGTCGGTTGGCAAGTGATTTTGTGCCCGCTTGAGAGCGGTTGATAATAAGTGAAGGCGTTGTTAGGTGAAGGTATCTGTCATGCCCAAGTGATATGAGCTTGCCGACGCAATTTGGGAAATAGATCTCTTATCCTTCAGAGCACGCACTACGACTCTAGAGGGCGTCAGGGTGCGGGTGAGTGGCCGTAATACTCCCTGTTAGATTTCGTCTACAGCCCACCTTACGATGCTTTTTTCGAAGTGTGTCAACGGCGCTGATTCGATTCTAGGTGCCCATGCGCGTAACTTGTCGAGTAGTTGAGTAAGGTTTTCTGAAGGTAAGATCGCCCCTTTGAATTTCGAGGAGATTTGGGTCGGTACACCGTACTCATCCAAAGCGGTGAGCAGGGGATCATGGAACAAGTTTTCAAGCTGTTCGGCGAAAAAGCCAAAGTCCCCTGGCTCGATGCCCCTGCGGGTCAAAACGTCCGCTTGGATTTTGCTCAGCGCCATGATGTCTCGGGGAAGGCGGTATGAAATGACGTTGCGTATGAGCTTGAGCCGTTGCCCTATCGACTCGCTGGGAGTCCGGTCGGAGCCATCCTCATCAATCGCCTGCTGGAGATAGGCCTTGAAGTCTTTCTGTGCTCTGAGGGCATTGATATGCCAAGCGAGTTGCAGCCCTGAATGGATACCATACTCCGGCAGCCGATGAGGAAGGTGCTCATAGATCAGAGTACAGAGATACTCAAGTTGCTTTTGCTCGGGGTTACCTTTCCACGTGAGCCATACGCTACCCAGCGCGAGCTCTCGCAGAATTCGGTCGGCCAATTCGACCTGACGTTCGACTGGAATGTGCCTGTTTTCGATCAGCGTCGCGACGGACAGCTGAGGAGTCGCATAGGCAGCCTCAAGACGCTGCCGTGACTGGTCGGTGAGGTATTCGGGTTCGAGTTTCATGAGCAGTCCCATTGGGGACGCCCCGTCTTGCAAGCCGATTGGGTACTCGACTATGAGGCTCTTCTCCTCTGGTGGCTCCTCCAGCATATGAACCTTACCGATGAAGTATTGATTCATTCGCCCGGCGCGCCCGGAAATATTCTTGAATGTGAAAAAATCAAAGGGACTGTTGTTGATTCTTCGGTCATAGATGATGACGTTCTCTGCCGACGTGTTCACCCCCTCGATCATGGTGGACGTGCAGATGATGTAGCGAATGGTTCGCTCGTTGAACAACTTCACAAAATATTGCTGGATGGCCCTTGGCACACCGCCGTGGTGAATGCCGATGCCTAGCGAAATCGCCTTCGCTACGTTCCAGGCAGGATGATAGTTATCCGCAATCCATTCTGAAATTTCACGGGTGCCATCAAGCGCAGAGAAGTCCCCCTCATCGATTAAATATTGCGCGACCCGATTTGCGCTTGCCGGTGACTGGCAGTAGATCAGGGTAGGGGAGGTGATCTGCGAGCACAGCTCAAGAAGCTTATCCTTTCGCGTGTCGCCGCGCGTTCGCAGGTTGTAGTGCGTCACGTCGACTGCCACGGTCGAGAAGTTCGAGGGAATGAAATTGTACTCATACCCATCCAGGCCTTGGATGTTCTGAATATGTGGGCCGAGTAGATAGAACTGAGCATTCAGTTTCGCAAGCTTGTGAAAAGCAAGGCTGAGATCAATAGATCGATTCTTTTCGTCAGAATCGCTGGCAAGGTCGAGCTTGTAGAACTCGTCAATGACGAAGAAATCAACATCACCCAGGTCATCACGCTGGAGCACCCTCTCCTGGGTCAGCAAGTACACATTAATAGGGGCATCTGTTGCCGCTTGGCTAGGGTGCGTGATGATGTTGCACTGCTGACGAAAGCGCCTGACCAGCCGCCGGCGAGTTTCATCAATGAGCGCGATCGTAGGCACGATCACTACAACCTTTCGGAACTTGCCCTGTGCGAGGACAGCATCAATCACCAGGCTCTTACCGACGCTGGTCGAGGCACTTAGTACGACGTTTCTGCCTTGCATCAACAAATGGAAAACATGTGCCTGCAGGCGATGAAAAACCATGCCTTTCTCAATCCCTTCCACTCGATGAACCTCATAGGCCAACCGGTCGGGGAACGAAACGCTCTCCACATGTGGGGTGATGTAGGGGAACAGTCCAACGGTACGTACTAGGCTGAGCAGCAACGACTGTTCGACTTCATCGAACAGCTCGAACTTGTCAAGCGCCCGAATGACCAAGTCACGGCCCTCCCATTCGGGATGACCCTTGTTCACGATAGAGCTCATCCCAATGAGCAGGCCGGATTTGTCACTTTTGAGATCGTAAAGGTTCTCTAGCTGCTGTTTGATGAGATCGTATTTCATATCAGCTAGCAGCCTTGCAGAGCGCATTAAATTTCTGAACGAGCTGGTGGATGCTCTCGATCGGCACCAGGAAGACCACTACCCGGACTTGTTTGATTTTTGACGGTAATGTATTGGCCAGCGCATTGTAGTGCTGGGTAACCTCTGTCTTGAGGTTGGCCAGATAATCAGACAGGTACCCCTCGGACAACGCGTCGCTGTCGTAGGCGAGCAGGATCGGGAAGCACAACACACTTAGCATTTCCTGCGCAGGAGCATTGCGGTGCAAGGCCTTGTTGAAGGCTTCGGCCGTGGGTAGGTGGTGATGAGGCTCGCGGAGCGTGATGATGATCTCTCGCTCCTCAGTTAGCGCCGCTCTGGAGATGGTGGCATCGAGCACATCGCAAATTTCTTTCAGTGTCTGATCCATCGTTCCGGTGGAAATCATCCGCGACAAACCAAGCCATAGCTGGTCTGCTTCACCCGGTTTCTGGACGATGTGCGCATTGCCGAACTCGGAAAGCTTGCCGTTGACCGCATAGAAAACCTTACATGCGATTGGCTCGCTGTTTTCCCGACTTCGCAGGATGGCATGCAATATCAACTCTGCAATCAATCGATCCCGAGGTACGGCGGCTTGGGTCAACGTGTTGATGGATCGCGCCAATGCCGTTGGCGTGTGGTGTATCTGGAAATTGGCGATTTCGCTCGCACGTAGACAGAATTCAGGCAGCCACTGCAGCAAGTGCTCCGCTAGTTGTTGGGCTCGCCATTCCTCGAAATCGTACTCGACGTCAAACCCAGAAAGGGTACGTAGCAAACCATCCTCTGTGGTCGTATGGAACTCCACCAGGAACGGATCGGGCTTGGTCTTGTATGGTTTGGCAAAGGCGGCAGAGTGCTTAGCAGCTGCACCAAGTAGTGCGTTCAGTCGCGCGAGGGCTGCCTCACGGCGGATTATTTTCTTCTCGGGCAAGGTTTTGACATCAGCAGTTGCAGCGTCGTCGGCCCAAGCCAGGAAGGCATCGTAGATCTCTTTCTGCTGGCGATGAGAAGGGGTCTCCCCATACAGATCGATAACCTCAGCAAGGACACGTAGATTCGTTGCCTCCAGCGACGAAACATCACCGCAAACTTGCCAGACGAAGTTGTCTGCCCAATAGGAAAAGTCCCGCCCTCTGACAGACACGGTCTTGAGCTGCTTGGCCAGCGTCCGCCCTCGCTGGGTGGCTAGGTCCGGGATAACCCGTCTGTCCAGTTCCTTGGCGAAATACTCCAGCGCCTTTGCGATATCGCGTTTGGACACGATCCTGAAGCAGGCTATGCCCGGTCGCACATCGCATTTTAATGATTTCTGAAACAGGGAGGAGTCAGCTTTCTGCTTCTCCAGGGCGGTGCACTCGGTCAGGTTCCACTTCTTATCACTTTCGGTGGTCTTGACCTGAATGTACTCATTGACAGTTTCCCCTGCATTCTCAGAAACCGCGACGATGTCATCAGCGGTTTCGCATTCCACTTGGAGATAGGTACTGTCACGCAGCATCTTCAAAATAAACGCAACGGCGACGTGATCCTGGTATTTGAAACCTTGTCGAGCTGCTGGCCCACCTTTATTTGATGGGCTTGGAATACTCACCATGACGTCCTTGTATCGATGAAGAAGGTTGGCGGCCGGGCTTGTGAAGAGCAAGCGCAAGCTTACGGATACATCCATTGATGGCTCCACGCTACCATCATTGGCGATCACTCGACTATCCCCACTTGTTCTCGTACGGAGGGTCAGCCATTAACTGAGGTGATCGAATAGCGCTCGACGGTGGTTGGGAACAGCAAAGGGTGACTTTTCGAGAAGGGAACTGTTGGGCGTTAGGCTGGGGGCATCCTTTTCAAACCATCCATAGCTTGCCCTCAGATATGCCCCCGGGAGCCTCATCTTCTGGAAGTGGATGGATCTCGATGGTCTGTGAAAAGGCAGAAATGATCAGCTGAACAGCCCGCCCGACGACGCCTAAAGACTCTCAGGATCGCCAAAAAACATCTGAATCCGCGAGCGCAACCAACGCTCGCCCGGATCATTGTCCTGCGATCCGCGCCAAGCCATGTGCAATTCAAAACTGCGTACCGGCAGCGGCGGATCTTCAGCCCGGACACCACCAGCCGCGGTTAGCGCGTCGGCCGTATAGTCAGGCACCGTCGCCACAATATCGGTGCCGCTCAGCAGCGAGCTCAGCCCGTTGAACTGCGGTACCGCGAGCACGACATGGCGTTTGCGCCCGAGTTTTTCCAGTTCTTCATCGATAAAACCGCTCAGGTCACCCGCGAACGACACCAACGCATGCGGCCGGGCGCAGAAGTCATCCAGGCTCAACGGCCCAGGCACGGTGTCGGCCCGCAACAGCTTCGGCATACTGCGACGCAGCACTTTGCGTTTGGCGTTGGCCGGCAGGTCGGCGGTGTAGCTGACGCCGATGGAAATCTCGCCCGAGGCCAATAGGCTCGGCATCAGAATGTAGTTGGCGCGACGCACCACCAGCACGATCCCGGGCGATTCGGCACGCAGGCGCTTGAGCAGCATCGGCAGCAGGGCAAACTCGACATCGTCCGACAGGCCAATGCGAAACACCGCGGTGCTGGTGGCCGGATCGAATTCCGCCGCACGGCTGACGGCCGTGGAAATCGAGTCCAGCGCGGGGGAGAGCAGGGCGAAGATTTCTATCGCCCGTGCGGACGGTTCCATGCTGCGACCGGTGCGCACGAACAGCGGATCATCGAACAGCCCGCGCAGGCGTGAAAGTGCCGCACTGATGGCCGGCTGGCCGAGAAACAGTTTCTCCGCAGCGCGGGTCACGCTGCGCTCGTGCATCAATGTTTCGAAAACGATCAACAGGTTCAGGTCGACACGACGCAGGTCATTACGATTCATCTGGAGTCCCTGGCAGAGTCATCAAGCTTGACGAGAGCGGCCATATAAGAACAATGGCCGGCATGAATCTTACGGGGAAAGGCTGCTACTCTGCACCGTGTAATTCAGTTTTTCCTGAAAGGCCGCTCCGATGTTCACGACATTTGATGATGCCGGCGGTGCTGCGGAATCAATGACAGGCATGTCGACTATTAATAGCCACGGATAGTCTTGGGTATAAAGCCCAGATAGAGTTCAAGGCATTAGAGGTTACTTTGACGAGGTTTGCGATGTCCCGCACGATCCGTTTTCACAAGTTTGGTCCAGCCGAGGTGCTCAAATGCGAAGAGCATGCGGCAGCGCTTCCTGCTCCGGGCGAAGTGCAGGTGCGTGTCGAGGCGATTGGCATCAGCTGGTACGACACGCTTTGGCGTCAGAACCTGGCTTCGTCTCACGCTCGTCTGCCTTCAGGTCTGGGCCAGGAAATGTCCGGTGTCGTTACGGCGCTCGGCGAGGGCGTCGATGACTTGGCAGTCGGTGACAAGGTCGCCAGCTTCCCGGCCCAAAGCCCGAACGACTATCCTGTGTATGGCGAGCAGATTGTTCTGCCACGCTCGTCACTGACCCTTTATCCGCAGGTGCTGAGTCCGATCGAAGCGGCCGTGCATTACACACCGCTGCTGGTTGCTTACTTCGCTCTCAACGATCTGGCACGGGTCAAACCCGGGCAATTTGTCCTGGTGACCGACGCCAGCCATTGTGCCGGACCTTCGTTCGTACAGCTCGGCAAAGCCTTGGGCGTACGAGTGATTGCCGCCACCAAAACGGCGGATGAACGTGAGTACCTGCTATCGCTGGGTGCCGAGAAAGTCATCGTCACTGAAGAAGAAGATCTGCTCATGCGGATCAACAAAATCACGGACAACCGCGGCGTGGATGTGGTGTTCGATGGGTTGGGTGGTCCGCAGATGTCGCTGCTCGGCGACGTGCTCGCGCCTCGTGGCAGCCTGGTGTTGTACGGCTTGCAGGGCGGTAACCAGACGCCGTTTCCGGCTTGTGCAGCGTTCCAGAAGAACATTCAGTTCTTTGTGCACTGTATCGGCAATTTCACCGGTAAGCCTGAATTGGGCATCATCCAGGACCAGGTCGCACTGCAGCGTGCCTTGCGTGATATCAACCAGTTGACCGCTGACCGCGTGCTACTGCCGCTCAAGACTCGGGTCTTCCCGTTTTCCGAGTTTGTCGAAGCACACCGCTACATGGACGAATGCCCATGCCGCGAGCGGGTGGCCCTACAGGTTGAGCCTGCGTAACACGCTCCAGAAAAAAGTCCGTGCTTGCACGGACTTTTTCATTCTCCCTCCGAAAAATGAGGCGCACCGTCAATCCATGACGGGGCCGTTCAGCAACTGAACTGGTTTTTGCCCTCAATCTGTATCTTCTAATCATCATATAAGCCCCGATAATTGAATGATTACTTTCATCTCAAGGAATGAGCTATGGCCAGGTATCGGGCAGATACTTTTCAATGCGCCCCGGCAATACAAACTCAACAATTGGCGTGTTATCGAACAGTTGCCGAAAAACTTAGGGTGACTTCTTTCTTTATTTATCGTGCTACTTGTCTGTGGGACGCTGTCGGATATTTCCTAGGATCACTCGCGCCGTCGCCAGACGCCCGTTCTGCCGGGACTGGAGGCCTGTCGACGCCAGGCGGTTTGTCGCCACGTTCTAATCGTTTCAAATAATGACTAAAGACTAAGTGTTAGCATTTGATATCAAGCACGACACTCTAATCATGACGGGCAACCGATTGCGCAATGCAAAGCGTTGTTTGCGTGACATCGAACCTATGAGTAACAGGTAAACAATGATGACCAATACCCATGATCAGGCAATGAACTATGTTTATCAGCAAGTATTGCAACGATTGCTGAGTTTCTTTTCGCGGGCCGAACGCACTGCATTGCAGCTGTTGATTCAGCGCGTGGTGGTCGCTGCAGGTGGCATGGAACGTATTGGCGAGTACAAGGTGCTGACGATCCAGTCCGGGACCCGCGACAGCTGCTATACCCTTGCGCTGCTACGTGCCGCGCAATTGAGCATTGCCGGCCGGGCACCCGCGACATTCCAGCTGCGGGTGGCGACCTTGCGCTTGAACGACGCAGCCTCGATGGCCCTTGAAAACATCCATCGCAGTTGCAGTGCGTTGTTTCTTTACGATGATCCTCGGGTTGAAGTGTTGATGGTCGATAACCGCGAGGTCCTGCCGTTCAATCACGGGGTCGGGGTCTCTGAAGCCGGCCGCGAGTCAAATCGACTCAATCTCTTGATGGTCGGTCACCGCCGAACCTGGAACGACCCTCTGGATCTGTGGGATGACGGCTACCTGGCAACGGGCGAGTTCTACGGACAAATCGCCCGCTGGGAACGGGGCGTCGATGCCATGGTCAGTAGCGATTCACCGCGCCAGCAAAAGCAGTTCATGGAGGGATTGAACCGTGCGGCGGCAAAGGCCGGCTTCCCGATGCCGGAGCAGGCTGACACCGGCTATGAGCAGCTCTTCGCGCGGCTTGATGAACTGGGCAGCGATTGCTATCGCGAGTTTTATCCCGGTCATGAGCAGCCCGCGTGGCGACCCGCAGAAAGTTTTGAGGCGTGTCGCCGCGCGACATTCATCGACATTCACGACCTGCTGGTCAGCAACCTGGAGGAGCGCTGGCCACTGCTTACCGAGTTCCTCAAGTTTCAACCTGACGGACTGATGACTCAGGTCGGCGATAACGACTACGCCAGCCTTTCGATTTCCGCACACCTGCGGGGGCTGCAAGCCAGGTTCGTGCAGGGGCGGACATACGAGGCCGGCATTAGCGATTATTTGCAGCGACTATTAGTCATGTTGCAACGCAAGCAACTTTCAGAGCATGTGTGCGACCAGGCATTGCAGACGTACGGCAACCCGGCAACCCTGTCGGAACAGCGCGAACTGGCGCAGGCCGAGGCGCAAAGAAACCTCGGCCTCAACGAAGCTCAACTGGTGTGTTTACTGTTTGCGCCCTTTGTAGAGAACGGTGCGTCGCTTGAACGTTTTCTACGCCAGTGTCATCCCGGCATGCTCGTGGCCTTGCCCGAACTGCATCGGGCAATGCAGGGCAAGCCTGCGCCCGAGCAGGTATTGCAATGGATGATCGACGTCAGCGGGTTGCCCGTTAGCCTGATCGGTGCGCTATATCGCATGGGGCCGGTGGCCAGCGCCGAAACAGCGGACACGGGACAGCACGCAGAGCTGATGGCGATTGACGCCATGACGGGCGAACGGTCAACGGGACGTTGAAAGTGCCTGGCTTGATAACGCGCACTCAGTTGCAGTGGGGCGAGCTCAGTATGTTCGGCCATTGCCCATGAAAGGACCCCGAGAAACCGACTTCGCTTATCAGGCGGTGTACCGCTACCTGACCCACCTGATCAGCGAACCGGTCAGCGACACCCGTGTGCGGCTCCCTTCGTTACGGCAGTTGGCGGACCGCCTGAGCGTCTCGATTTCGACCATTCAGTACGCCTATTCGCTGCTGGAAAAGGAAGGGCGCGTCTATTCGGTGGCCAAGTCCGGTTATTACGCACTGCCGGTGTCGTTCATCCGGCCACCTTGCAGCGGCAATGACCTGCTGGAGACGGTCTATGTGAATGCCAGACGCCCTGGAATGCTGGTATTGAGCGCTGATGAGCCTGCACTGCTGCAACCGTTGGACAGCCCGCTTTTGCTGCTTGAGAGAGAACTGTTGCGCCAGTATCCACGCCAGCCGCAACCCACCTCTCAACCCTGTGGCGAGCGGGAACTGCGCGCCGCCCTGGCGGCTCGTTACACGTCCTCTCCAGCGCGCTGTTGGCACGCCGACGATGTCTACATCGGTGCTGATCTGCGTGGCGTACTGGAAATATTGATCGCGGTGCTGTGCCTCAAAGACGCCACGGTCGTGGTGGAGTCGCCGTGCGACTGGGCGATCCTGCGATTGTTCCGGGACGCCGACGTGCAGGTCATCGAGTTGGCATTGCAAGCTGATGGCGGGCTGGACCTGGATCATCTGCAGATGCTGCTGGAAACCGAACCGGTGAGGCTGGTGATGCTGTCATCCGGCCTGAACATGCCGCGCGGCAGTGTGGCCTGCGACAGCAATCGACAATCCACGGCGCAGTTGCTGGAACGGCACGGCAGTTGGGTGTTGGAAAATGATTGTCACGGCGAACTCGAATTTGAACACGGCCGGCCACGGTTTCGTGATTGGCTGGACCCGGAGCGCTTGATCGTGTTCTCCACGTTCGAGAAGGTCATCGGGCCTGAAGCGCCCTATGGCTATCTGCTTTCGCGGCAACTGCGAGGTGAGCTGCAGCGGCACTTTTTGCTGCGATCGTTCCGGTTATCGCCGATCCGCCAGAAGGCCATCGCGCGTCTGTACAACAATGGACGAATCGATCAGCACTTACTGGTGCTGCGTCGGCTGCTCAAGGAGCGCAAAGTGCAGATGACTCAACTGCTGGAGGAGCGACTGGCAGACGCCTTGCATTTCGTCGATCCCCAGGGCGGCGCAACAGTCTGGGTGCGCTCGTTGCGGCGGGTCGATGTGCGCGGCGTGTTCCACCGCTTGCTCAAGCAGCAGGTCGTGGTGGCGCCGGGGGAATTGTTCAGTTTGCGCGGCCTGCATGGGCAACACCTGCGGCTGAGCCATACCTTTGGCGGTGAGCATGACCTTGCCGTTGCACTGGGTCTGCTGGGGGATGCCTTGCGTCTGGAGGCCACCGATTGAACGATGCGGTCAAACATCGTGAATCATCTTGAATCGATCCCATCGCGTTGCGGTCAAACTGCCAGTAAACTGCGTTCCAATTCCTGAACCAGTCTATTCCAGAGGTTTTGCATGACACTCAGTGCTTTTGCGGGCAAACCGGCACCGGCAGAATTGTTGGTCGACATCCCGCGACTGGTAACGGCCTATTACACCGGCCAGCCTGACGCCGCCATCTCTACCCAGCGTGTAGCCTTTGGCACGTCCGGACACCGAGGCAGTTCGTTCGACCTGAGTTTCAACGAATGGCACGTTCTGGCCATCAGCCAGGCGATTTGCCTGTATCGCGAAGCCCAGGGTATCGACGGCCCGTTGTTCGTCGGGATCGACACTCATGCACTGTCCACGCCAGCGGGTGCCAGTGCGCTGGAAGTATTGGCCGCTAACGGCGTCACTGTGATGATTGCCGAAGGTGATGAATACACACCGACCCCGGCCATTTCCCACGCGATTCTTTGCTACAACCGTGGCCGTACTTCGGGGCTGGCGGACGGTATCGTTATCACGCCGTCGCACAACCCGCCGCAAAGCGGTGGTTACAAATACAACCCCACCAACGGTGGCCCGGCCGATACCCATATCACCAAGTGGATCGAGGCAAAGGCCAACGAACTGCTGGCGGCCAAACTCGCCGGCGTCAAACGCATCAGTTACGAGCAGGCGCTGAAAGCCAGCACGACCCATCGTCACGATTACCTGAACACCTACGTGGCCGATCTGATCAACGTAATCGACTTCGACGCCATCCGTGATGCCAAGCTGCGTCTGGGCGTTGATCCGTTGGGCGGAGCAGGGGTGCGCTACTGGTCGGCGATTGCCGAGCACTACCGTCTGGACCTCGACGTGGTCAACAAGCAGGTCGATCCGACGTTCCGCTTCATGACCGTCGACTGGGACGGTCAAATCCGTATGGACCCATCGTCCACCCACGCGATGCAAGGCCTGATCGGCCTGAAAGAACGCTTTGACGTGGCCTTTGCCTGCGACCCGGATCACGACCGCCATGGCATCGTCACGCCGTCCGGTGGTTTGCTGGCGCCTAACAATTACCTCGCGGTATCGATCGACTACCTGTTCCAGAACCGCCCGCTGTGGCGCGCCGATGCTGCCGTGGGCAAAACCGTGGTCAGCAGCGGCTTGATTGATCGCGTGGCCAAGCGTCTGGGTCGTCGTTTGTATGAAGTGCCGGTCGGCTTCAAATGGTTTGCTGACGGGCTGTTTGACGGCTCACTGGGCTTTGGCGGTGAAGAAAGTGCTGGCGCCTCGTTCCTGCGCAAGGACGGCGGCGTCTGGTGCACCGACAAGGATGGTTTGATCCCGGCGTTGCTGGCAGCCGAAATGACCGCTCGCACTGGCCGCGATCCAAGTCAGGCCTATCGCGCGTTGACCGACGAACTCGGCGAGCCGTTCTCGGTACGCGTGGATGCCAAGGCCAACCCTGAACAGAAAGCCTTGCTGAGCAAGCTGTCGCCGGATCAGGTAACCTCGACTCAACTGGCGGGCGAGGCGATCCAGAGTATCCTCAGCCATGCGCCGGGCAATGACCAGGCCATTGGCGGCCTGAAGGTCATGACCGAAAATGGCTGGTTCGCGGCACGTCCGTCGGGCACTGAAGACATCTACAAGATCTACGCCGAAAGCTTTGTCGGTGATGACCACCTCAAGCAGTTGGTGGCCGAAGCGCAGACACTGGTGGATGGCGCCATTTCTGCGAAGTGATTGACGACCCCCATCGCGGGCAAGCCCGGCTCCCACAGGTTCAGTGGTGAACACAAATTTTGTGTTCGACCCCGACACTGTGGGAGCCGGGCTTGCCCGCGATGGCTTCAGTCCAGGCACCAAAAATCCAAAAAAAGGGGCGACCATCACGGTCGCCCCTTTTTTTGTCTGCCGTTTACCGGATCAAGCCAGGTCGACCAGGACGATTTCGCTGTCCTCAATCGCCGTCACTCGCAACACCTGCTCATCGGCTACAGCAACACCGTCTCGAGCTTGCGCACGTAAGCCATTGACTTCAATTACGCCAGTGGCCGGGACCAGGTAGGCGCGGCGACCGCTATCCAAGCGATACTCTGCGGATTCACCGGCCTTGAGGTTCGCCGCCACCAGGCGCGCATCGGCGCGGATTCGAAGGCTCTGATCATCGCCGGATTTACCGCTGGCCAGGGTCACGAAGCCTTCACGCTCACCTTTCGGGAACGGCTTGGCGCCCCAGGACGGTGCAAGACCGGATTCGTTCGGAATAATCCAGATCTGGAAGATCTTGGTCGCGGTCGCTTCCAGGTTGTATTCGCTGTGAGCAATGCCGGTGCCAGCGCTCATGACTTGAACGTCGCCTGCCTCGGTGCGGCCCTTGTTACCCAGGTTGTCTTCGTGAGTAATCGCACCTTCACGGACGTAGGTAATGATCTCCATATCCCGATGCGGGTGTTTTGGGAACCCGGTGCCGGAGGCAATCACGTCATCGTTCCACACTCGCAAGTTGCCCCAGTTCATGCGCTTGGGGTCATGGTACTCGGCGAACGAAAAGTGATGATGGGCATCCAACCAGCCGTGATGGGCGCCGCCCAGGGAGCTGAAGGGTCTGAGTTCGAGCATGGTCGTCTCCTGAAAGGGGGTTGATGGCGAGCATCATCTATCAGGCATACATCGATAAAAAGCGTAAAAAATGCCTTATTACAATCTAATTAGTTGATGTGAAATGCCCTCGAAATGTTCTCGTCCAGCTTTCACTTCATCGCATAAGCCAATGACCTCAAAGCATTTCACTAGAACTCAAGTGCAAATGCAGACACCATAGCCCTCAACAGCCTCACACCCTGGAGTCAGCCCGCGTGCCGCAACACACCCCCGATCTTCCTCCCGAACTTCGCCCCTTGGCCGAGATGCCGCTGCTCAAGCGCCTGGCCGCCCGATTCTTCGGTCATGGCTTGACCCGCCTGCGCGCGCAGCACCGCGCGTCCTGGTTGCACGGGCAGGCAGACGGCTTTCGCAGCGGTCACAGTGCGGGGTTTGATTACGGCTTTAAAGAGGGAAAACTCGAGGGGCTGGAAGAGGGCCGACAGGTCCTGCTGATCCGCGATTCACGCTCAACCGAGCATCGGCCGCCCAATGTCGATGACAACCTGTTTGACGATTGGCGCCTGCCATTGAGCGCTGAACTGAAGAAGCGCATGAAGGCCGATGTTGCCCGACTGCTGCCACCCCATGCCCAGCCAAGCGTTGCACAGTGGAAGATGATCTTCAGCGACACGCCGTCGACGTCGGTGATTGCCGGAGCGGGGGCCGGCAAATCGACCACGCTGGTGCTGCGTATTGTATTGCTGACCCACTATTTGGGTTTCGAGTTAGGCTCAATGACGGTGGTGACCTTTACCCGCGAATCGCGCAAAGACTTCATTAACAAACTGATCGAGCTGTTTGCGTTGTGGGGCCGTCCACTGAGCCTGAAAGAGGCGCGTGATCTGGTGCGTACCTTCCACTCGCGCATTCTGCCGATGGTTCGCAGCCTGCCGGGGTTCGAGCGTCTGCAAGCATTCGAAAACCTCAGCAACCGCGTGCAAAACGGTGAGGAAGAGGTCGACAGCAACCCGTTCGACCTGCGTATCAATGATGCTCAGCGTCAGCAGCTCAATGCCTGTTACCACCAGTTGCACACCCGCGATCAGCGCTTTCGCGAGTTGATCAAGCCTTTGTCCCGCCACGCCTTACAACTCAAGGAGCTGGAGCGCGACCACCCAGATGTGCAAAAACGCGTGGCCGTGACCGAGCTGGCGGCCAAGCGCGATGAAGAACTCTGTGACGTCATTGAAGACCTGTGGTTTCGCGCCGGCGCCTGGCCAATCAAGGGGATTGAACCCAATCGGCACTCGTTCGATATCAATGGCTCGACGTTCCGTTGCCACGGCTACATCCCGAGCCTGGATGCCTGGGTCGTATTGGGTTTCGATCCTCGGGAGAATCCGCAGGTTTGCCGCCCGAATGCCAAGCTGACCGTCCGGGCGGAATGGGCGGTAAAGCGCACACTGTTTCAAGCTTTCTGTCGTAAACCATTGATATGGCTAGATAGTTACGAATCATCAAAGCGGGTTTTGGCCTCTTTGGCAGGCGATGCCAGTGCGGGGCCGGGCTTTGATTACAAGGTTAAAGGCGAACTGGCTTCTGCACCCTTGCTGGACTGTTTTGTCGCGGCAGCCGGGTTTATTGAAAACCTGGGGCTGGATGTTCCGCACGCCGTTGGCCAGATGAGTTTCGCCAAGGACGACCCCGACCGGTTCTTCTTCGAGGCCTTGAGCCTGTTTTGGCGGGCGCTGGAAGATCATCTGCTTGATCAAAAACCGCCGGTGATGACCTACAACCGCATGTTCGCCTTGTTCAGCGAGCACTCCCCGGAAAACCTGAAACTGCTCAGCGATGAGTTGCTGCGGACACTGTCACACCTGATGATCGATGAATTTCAGGACGTATCGCCACAGATCGTTTCCTGGATTCGCGCCAGTCTGGCCGAGATCCGCAGTCGAGGTCCGGCGATGCATGTCGGGCGGGGGGCGCAACGCTCGTCTTTGCTTTGCGTGGGGGATGACTGGCAGTCCATTTATGGCTGGCGGGGCAGTTCGCCGACGTATTTCATGGAATTCAATAAAGAGTTCCCATCGCCAAGCACCACCAAAGTCATGCTCAGCGACAACTATCGCAGTCATCAACACATCATCGACGCTGCCGAGCATATCGTTCGCGCAGCACCGGCCATCGCGGGCAAGAAAGCCAAAGCCAGCGGCGAGCCTAAGCCGCTGCTGCCGGTAAACGTTCTGGACCGGGACGATCAAGGCATGGCCCAGCGCCTGATGGAGCATTACCGGAAGGGTGATTCAATCTTGATGCTTTATCGAAAAAGTAGCGATAAGTTATTGATTGAACAGCATATTCAACCTGTTGTTAATGTTGATTCGAGCTTGCCGTATGAAAACCGCCGGCTCAAACAGTTGACCTATCACAGCGCCAAAGGCTTGCAGGCCGACGCGGTGTTCTTGCTGGGTGATTGTCAGCATCTGACCAGTTCCCCCTACAAAAACCAGGTTTACCGCATGGCGGGACTTGGCAAGGCCGGTGACAGTGAGCCGTATGACAGCGCACAAAAAGACGAAATCCTGCGACTGGCTTACGTCGGCATCACCCGGGCAGTGAGCCATTGCTACTGGTATGTCGAGGGGCAGGACACGGCTGTGAACATGCCCAAGGCGTCGGACCGGATCGGCAAAGGGAAAGCGTTTTTTGCTGATCATCGGGTTACTCAGAAACTGGCGTAACCCTGAGTCGTCGCCCAATAAAAAGCCCACACAAAGTGGGCTTTTTATTGGGCTGTTCGGCCTTCAGGCATAGCTTTTGAGGGCCATAGGTGGAATAAATGCCTCAAGTTCATCCTCGACGGCTTCAATGATTCGTTCGACATCCGCCGCATTCATGACCGTTGCGCAAGGAATACCGGCAATGGCGATCATGGTCTCGCCACTGGCACGATCAAACAACCGGGCGATCATGCTGCCCGGCGCGTCCATGCTCGCCTCAAATCCCATGGGATGAAAATGCCAGCGCATCAGCTGGCAGGCGTTTGGAAACGTAACTTTGCTGAAATACCCTTTATTCATATGTAGCCCGCCTTCTTCATCGAGCGCTTCCTTTAGCTCATGTTAGGAGGGGAAGAGCCTTCAATGGCTCAACCGATGACTGCTTTTAAAAGTAGCACTCGAATGTGAAATCCATGTGATTTTTTTTCGGCCGTTGGGCGGTTCGTAGAGTTTATTTGATGAAGGTCACCTGACCATTTTTTCAGCCATTGAACCCGGTGCAGAACTTCGGCAAGCTCGGCGTTTTCCCATCGAGACCTTTATGCACCCCGATGATGATGGGCCGCAGCAAACCCGGGCCACGGGCGAGACGGTCATGCGCTACCACTTGTGCTGGAAACACCGTGACCTGGACGGCGTCATGGCGCTTTATCACCCAGACATCCAGTACCACGATTTTTTCCAGAACCGCGTGATGGGGCTCGACGATCTGCGCGAGTACGTGCGCGTGAGCATGCCTCGCAACCTGGACGAAGCGCTGGAACATTCGGACCGAATTCGCCTGGATGGCAACACCGCATTTATTCAGTACCGGATGACGTTGCGTGGCGGTGAGGGGCTGGTGTCCTTTCATACCAGCGAGGCGATCACAGTCCGTGACGGGTTGATCTGGCGGGTCAACGAATACGCCACGCTGGTCCACGAGCAGCCGCTTCGCAAGGCAACCAAAACGCTGCGTCCGGCCGTCAGTCGACTCGGCCTGTCCCCGCGCCAGTTGAGTTTCATGGCCGATGACTTGCAACAGTATTTCCAGCACCAGCAACCTTATCTGGACCCCGAGCTCGACCTGCAACGGGTAGCGAAGGAGTGCGGCTACAGTCGCAACCAGATTTCCTACCTGTTGAATCAAGTGCTGGGCCAGAGTTTCTATCGCTATGTTAACCAGGCGCGCCTGCAGCATTTGCTCGGCACGCTGGACACCGCCACACCGCCGATACGCGTCGACGAGCTGGCATTTGCCGCGGGCTTCAATTCGCTGTCGGCGTTTTACACCTGTTTTCGCCAGCACACCGGTCTGACGCCCAAGGCGTACACCAAACAAATTTCCTTGCGTGCACGCGCGCAAGACAGCCCCTGAGCCCACGCACTAGGATCGACGCCATCGAAGTTTGAGTGGCGGAGTCTTGCATGTCGGCGTGGCGCACTATCAGTTTATGGATGGATCAACTCGACGAGCCGTTATTGGCCCGTCCGGCGCTGGAACACGATCTGGACGTCGACGTGGCAATCATTGGCGCGGGATATACCGGGCTCTGGACCGCGTATTACCTCAAGCGTCTGGCCCCGGGCCTGGACATCGCCATTGTCGAAGCGCAAACCGCTGGTTTCGGCGCCTCGGGCCGTAATGGCGGCTGGTTGATGGGCAACCTGTTGGGTGAAGACCGCTTGCTCGCCGGGTTGTCCCCGGAGCAGCGCCGCGCCTCATTCGACTTGCTGCACAGCATTCCTGATGAAGTAGAAGTCGTTCTGGAGCGTGAAGGCATCGCCTGCGATTACCGCAAAGGCGGGGTACTTTACTGCGCCGCACGCTACCCCGAGCAGGAAGCCAGCCTGCGCCGCTATCTGGATGATCTCTACCGCCAGGGCCTGACCGAAAGTGACTACCGCTGGCTCAGCCCCGAGCAACTGGCGCAACAGATCAGAGTTGCGAAGCCTTATGGCGGTATCTATGCACCGCACGTTGCGACCATCCACCCGGCAAAGTTGGTGCGAGGCTTAGCACGGGCGGTGGAGAAAATGGGGGTCAGCATCTATGAAAACAGCGCCGTCACGCAGTGGCAGTCGGGGAGCTTGCGCACTGCCAAGGCGGCGGTTCGCAGTCGCTGGATTGTCCCGGCGGTAGAAGGTTACGCAACGACGTTGCCGCCGTTGGGGCGTTATCAAATGCCGGTGCAAAGCCTGATCGTTGCCACCGAACCACTGTCCGCTGCGACGTGGGACGAAATCGGCCTGAGTCGCGGCCAAGCCTTCAGCGAGAGCAGCCGTCAGGTGACCTACGGCCAACGCACCGCCGACAACCGCCTGGTGTTCGGGGCGCGGGGCGGCTACCAGTTTGCCGGCAAGTTACGCCATGACTTCGACCTGACGACCAGCGAAGTGGAGTTACGACGCTATCTGTTCGGCGAGCTCTTCCCGCAATTGAAGAATGTGCGGATTACCCACGCCTGGGGCGGAAATCTTGGCATGTCGCGGCGTTTCAAGCCGCACATGCTCTGTGATCACGCCAGCGGCATCGCCTTGTCCGGCGGTTATGGCGGGGAGGGCGTCGGTGCCAGCAACCTGGGCGGCAGAACCCTCGCCGACCTGATTCTTCAGCGCGATACCGAGTTGGTGCGCCAGCCTTGGGTCATGCCGCAGGGCGGACTCGACACGCTCAAGGCCTGGGAGCCGGAACCCTGCCGCTGGCTCGGTTACAACGCGATCATCCGCAGCTTCGTCCACGAAGACCAGACCCTGGCCAACCCGGCTACCGCACCCTGGCGCCGAAAGCTGGCCAGCGGGGTCGCGGGGTTCATGGAAGGTTTCATGCAGTAAACAACGCTTTTTCCATTGACAGGTACGCCCATGAGCATCACGCAATTCAAGAACACCGCCACCCTGAAGCTTGATGAATCCAATCCGGTCGCGGTGCCACTGGGAACACCCGTGGCAGTGGCCTCGACCACCAGCGTCGAACGCGATGATGGTGTCGAAACCGGTGTCTGGGAATGCACGCCCGGACGCTGGCGCCGGCAGATCGTGGCCCAGGAGTTTTGTCACTTCATCCAGGGCCGTTGCACCTTCACCCCGGACGATGGTGAACCCCTCTACATAGAAGCTGGCGATGCATTGATGTTGCCGGCTAACAGTCTCGGCATCTGGGATATCCAGGAAACTGTGCGCAAGACCTACGTTTTGATTTTTTGATCTTCTGATTGCCTGCCAATAACAAAAACCCCTACAGGAATCGACTCATGATCCGAAAGACACTGACACTGGCGCCACTTGCACTCGTCGCGACCCTTAGCCAGGCGGCCGAGACGGTCAAAATCTACAACTGGTCCGACTACATCGCCCCTGACACCACGAAAAACTTCCAGAAAGAAACCGGTATCGCCTTTACCTACGACGTCTACGACAGCAACGAAACCCTCGACGGCAAGTTGATGACCGGTAAATCAGGGTATGACGTGGTGTTTCCGTCCAACCATTTCATGGCGCGACAGATTGAAGGTGGCGCACTGAAGAAACTCGATAAAAATCAGCTGCCGAACTGGAAGAACCTCAACCCGGTGTTGCTCACAGCGTTGCAGACCAACGATCCGGGCAACGAGCATGGCTTTCCGTACCTGTGGGGCAGCACGGGTATCGGCTACAACATCGCCAAGGTCAAGGCCGTACTGGGTGACAATGCGCCCGTGGATTCCTGGGATCTGATTTTCAAACCCGAGAACATGGCAAAGCTGCAAAAGTGCGGCGTTGCCATCCTCGACAACGGCCCGGAACTCTTGCCCGCCGCCCTGAACTACCTGGGCCTGCCGCCTCACAGTAAAAACCCGGAAGATTATAAAAAGGCCGAAACGCTGCTGCTGAAAGTCCGTCCGTACGTGAGCTACTTCCATTCGTCCAAGTACACCAGCGACCTGGCCAATGGCGACATCTGCGTAGCGGTCGGCTTCTCCGGCGACATCCTGCAAGCCGAGAATCGGGCCAAGGAAGCCAACAACGGCGTCGACATCGGCTACGCCATTCCCAAGGAAGGCGCCGCCATCTGGTTCGACATGGTCGCCATGCCCGCCGACGCACCGGACGAGAAGGCCGGTTACGCCTTCATGAACTACCTGCTGCGGCCGGACGTCATGGCCAGCGTCAGCAACTACGTGCACTACGCAAACGGTAACGAACAGGCTGATAGCCTGATCGACCCGACGATCAAAAACGACACCAAGGTTTATCCGAGCCCTGAGATGATGGGCAAGCTGTTCGCGCTGGAGGCGATGCCGCTGAACATTGACCGGGTCCGTACGCGGGTGTGGAACAAGATTCGGACGGGGAGTTGAGGGTTCATAATTTGTAGTCATTGCCCCCAGTGACTTGGGTGGCTACACGGTAGATTCCAGGCTTCCTTTCAATTGATCAGGAGGCAATGGAATGCCAGTCGATACAAAAGCGGGTCACCTGCGCATTGGTCGTTTTTCGGAACCTGGGCGGATCTATCTACTAACGGCTGTCGTTCACCAACGACAGCCGTTTTTTGTTGATTGGCGATTGGGCAGGTTGGTTGTTCTGCAACTGCGCCAGGCACAAGAAGATGGATGGGCCGATTTTTTGACGTGGGTTGTGATGCCGGATCATTTGCATTGTCTGGTGCAGCTGCGGGACAAGACGCTGTCGGAGCTGATGTGTCGAATCAAATCCCGGAGCAGTCTTGCCGTCAACCAGGCATTGGGGCGGCGAGGGCGGCTATGGCAGAAGGGGTATCACGATCGTGCGGTTCGGTGGGAGGAGGATGTGAAGGATCTTGCTCGGTATGTCGTTGCGAATCCTGTCCGGGCAGGTTTAGTGACGCGCGTTCATGATTATCCACTTTGGGATGCGTGTTGGTTGTAAGTGTTTGACGACTGCTTCGCAGCCGAACGCAGCCTTCGGCAGCTGCTACAGGATTTTCGTACGCCGCGATCCTTGTAGCAGCTGGCGAAGCCTGCGTTCGGCTGCGCAGCAGTCGTTAAATATAAAATTCAATAAAGATATGGTTGATATCAATATAGTGGCGCTTATATTAAGCACTACCGTAATGTGAGACCTGTTCGACAAAAAACAACTTACCTATATTTAATATTTAAATAGCAAATTGTCAGACGATTTGCGCAAACGCACATACACAAGACAATCTTTCGACCCCACAAGCATTATTTCCGGGCATTTGCTGGATTTGCACAATTTGACGTCAAAAAAACACTAGACGTTTGATTTCGAATTGTGTCAGTTTTCTTTCGCCTTCATTGGGCGAGTGATAGGACGACCTCGCCAGAGATCGTCGCTATCTGACAAAAAACTGTTCCATAGCTAAACAAGGAAGTGTGTTTATGTCGAAAGTAAAAAACAATGCTATTGATCTAGCCGAACAGGCCATAACCCCCTTGCAAGCATTGGCTGCACCGAGTTCTGCGTATAACCAGATCGACAGCTTCAGCCATCAGTATGACCGCGGTGGCAATCTCACGGTCAATGGCAAACCGTCCTATTCCGTCGACCAGGCAGCCACCCAATTGCTGCGCGACGGTGCTGCCTACCAGGACAAGGACGGCAGCGGCAAAATCGAACTGACCTATACGTTCCTGACCTCGGCCTCGTCGAGCACCATGAACAAGCACGGGATTACCGGCTTCAGCCAGTTCAGTACGCAGCAAAAAGCCCAAGCGGTGCTCGCCATGCAATCCTGGGCCGATGTAGCCAACGTTACCTTCACCAATAAGTCTACGGGCGGTGACGGTCACATGACCTTCGGCAACTACAGTGGTGGCCAGGATGGCGCGGCGGCATTTGCCTATTTGCCGGGCACCGGTGCGGGTTATGACGGTACTTCCTGGTACCTGACCAACAGCAGCTACACGCCTAACAAGACGCCGGACCTGAACAATTACGGCCGTCAAACACTGACCCACGAAATCGGTCACTCGTTGGGCCTGGCCCACCCTGGCGACTACAACGCTGGCGAGGGTGCCCCGACTTACAATGACGCCACCTACGGGCAGGATACCCGCGGTTACAGCGTCATGAGCTACTGGAGTGAAAGCAATACCAGCCAGAACTTCAGCAAGGGCGGTGTCGAAGCGTATTCGTCCGGCCCGCTGATGGACGACATTGCAGCCATCCAGAAACTCTATGGAGCCAACACCACCACCCGTACCGGTGACACCACGTACGGCTTTAACTCCAACGCCGGTCGCGACTTCCTGAGCGCGTCTTCGTCGTCGGACAAGGTCGTGTTTTCGGTATGGGATGCAGGCGGCAAAGATACCCTGGACTTCTCCGGATTCACCCAAAACCAGAAAATCAACCTCAATGAAGCCTCGTTCTCCGACGTTGGCGGCCTGGTGGGCAACGTTTCCATTGCCAAGGGTGCAATCATCGAGAACGCGACCGGCGGTTCGGGCAACGACCTGCTGATTGGCAATGGTATCGCCAACGAACTGAAGGGCGGTGCCGGCAACGACATCCTCTACGGCGCCGGCGGTGCGGACAAGCTGTTGGGCGGTACCGGTTCGGACACGTTTGTGTTCGCTGCCAGCAGCGACTCCAAGCCAGGTGTCGCCGACCAGATCCTCGACTTTGTCAGCGGCCTGGACAAGATCGACCTGACCGGTATCACCCAAGGCGCAGGCCTGCATTTCGTGAGCTCGTTCACTGGTGCGGCAGGTGATGCCGTGTTGACCACCTCAGGCGGCAGTAGCCTGTTGTCGGTGGACTTCTCCGGGCACGGCGTGGCTGATTTCCTGGTCAGCACCGTCGGCCAGGCGGCGTACTCGGACATCGCAGCCTGATGTAAGGCGATAAGGAGGGTGGCGCCGATGCGCTGCCCTCTGTGGCTGGAGTAAAACAAAGATGGCCTCTAAAGCCTGTGCCGCATGGCTCTTGGCGATGTTCATGATTTTTTTTGGAGAAGCAGCCATGGCGAGCAGCCTGAAATTGGCAGATCCCTCGGAACTGGCCGGCAAATGGCAGGCCACCCTGAGCACCCGGGACGACTCGCCAGAGACCCAGGCACTGCAGGACAAGCCTTCCAACGTCTGTGTCATCGAATTGCAGCTCAAGCAAACGCTGGGTGAGGGTGCCGATTGTTTAAGCGCATGGCTTGCAGGCGAAAAAGCCATCGGTTGGTTTCCCGAGCCGGATGGTATTGCGATCACCGGTAAAGAAGGCTCGAAGATTCTGTTTCTCAGTCGCCAACGTGATGGCTCCTATAGAGCAAACTTGAAATCCACGCTGGTCATAACACTCGTGCGTCAGGCGCATTAATTAAAACGCCGCGACTCGTGATAAAGACATCGCGCAATTAAGTTGTAGTTAGTTTGTAAGCGCTAGTGCGCCAAATGCACATTCGCGCCTGCGCGGACAGTGAATGGAAACTTCGTCAGTATGACGAGGAATAACACCTCAGGAAGAACCCATGAAGATGTCAAAGAGCCCGCTAAGTGCACCGTTATTCAAAGCATTGGGCGACTATAAGAGCATCCTGATCAGCGTTGGCTGTTTTACCGCGTTAATTAACGTGCTGATGCTGGTCCCGTCGATTTACATGCTGCAGGTCTACGACCGTGTGTTGTCTTCGCAAAATGAAACGACGCTCGCCATGCTGTCGTTGATGGTGGTCGGTTTCTTTGTCTTCATCGGTTTGCTTGAGATCGTCCGTAGTTTCATCGTCATCCGCATCGGTAGCCAACTGGAACGACGCTTCAACCTGCGGGTTTATCAAGCCGCGTTCGAGCGCAATCTGTTCAAAGGTGAGGGCAACGCCGGCCAGTCGCTGGGGGATCTGACGCACATCCGCCAGTTCGTCACCGGCCCAGCGCTGTTTGCCTTCTTCGATGCACCGTGGTTTCCGGTCTATCTGTTCGTGATCTACCTGTTCAACGTCTGGCTCGGTGTGTTCGCGACCGTGGGCGCGCTGGTGTTGATTGGCCTTGCGTGCCTGAACGAAGCAATGACCAAAAAGCCCCTGGGCGAAGCCGCCGGTTTTTCCCAGAAGTCCAGCCAATTGGCCACCAGTCACTTGCATAACGCCGAAACCATTCAGGCGATGGGTATGCTGGGTGCGCTACGCAAGCGCTGGTTTGACGTGCATTCACGTTTTCTCGGCTTGCAGAACCAGGCCAGCGACACCGGCGCGGTCATCAGTTCCCTGAGCAAAACCTTGCGTTTGTGCCTGCAATCCCTGGTCCTGGGGCTGGGCGCGCTGCTGGTGATCAAGGGCGACATGACCGCCGGGATGATGATTGCCGGTTCGATTTTGATGGGCCGCGTCCTGAGCCCCATCGATCAGTTAATTGCCGTATGGAAACAGTGGAGCGGCGCCAAGCTGGCCTACCGTCGTCTGGACGCGTTGCTGCAAGCCTTTCCACCGAGTGACGAGGCCATGGCGCTGCCGGCGCCGAAAGGGCAAATCACCTTCGAACAGGTCAGCGCCGCGCCGCCGGGTCAGCGTGCTGCGACGCTGCACCTGGTCAACTTCAACCTTGGCGCAGGGGAAGTGATGGGCGTGCTGGGTGCTTCCGGCTCAGGCAAATCGACACTGGCCCGGGTGCTGGTCGGCGTGTGGCCCACCCTCGGCGGCACGGTTCGACTCGACGGCGCGGACATTCATCGCTGGAACCGCGACGACCTCGGCCCCTACATTGGCTATCTGCCGCAAGACATCGAATTGTTCAGCGGCAGCATTGCCGAAAACATCGCCCGCTTTCGCGAAACCGATCCACAAAAAGTCGTTGAAGCCGCGCAACAGGCCGGCGTCCACGAACTGATCCTGCGCATGCCGCAAGGCTACGACACAGTGCTGGGCGAGGACGGCAGCGGTTTGTCCGGCGGCCAGAAGCAACGTGTGGCTCTGGCTCGCGCCCTGTATGGCAGCCCGCGTCTAGTGGTGCTGGACGAACCGAACTCCAACCTCGACACCGTGGGCGAAGCCGCGTTGGCCAGCGCCATCGCGCACATGAAAGCGCAAGGCACCAGTGTGATTCTGGTTACCCACCGTTCTTCGGCGCTGGCTCAGGCCGACAAACTGCTGGTGCTTAACGACGGGCGCTTGCAGGCGTTCGGCCCGAGCCAGGAGGTATTGAAAGCACTGTCCGGCGCCCAGGAACAACAGCGGGAAAAAGCGCCGCAGGCACCCGGCGGACTGAGCATGAGCCGACAGTATCAGCCCTCGACAAGGAGTTCGGGCGTATGAATCACCGCAACGAAGCCACGATGGAACACGACTGCATCGCCGAACGCCCCGAGCACGATGCGCGCTTCTTCGCCCGCATGGGCTGGATTCTGGCGATTGTCGGCGCCGGGAGTTTCTTCACCTGGGCCAGCCTCGCGCCGCTTGATCAAGGCATTCCGGTGCAGGGCACGGTCGTGGTATCGGGCAAGCGCAAAGCCGTGCAATCGATGAGCCCCGGTGTGGTCAGCCGGATTCTGGTGCGTGAGGGTCAAGTGGTGAAGCTGGGCCAGCCGCTGTTCCAACTCGACCAGACTCAGGTCGCGGCTGACGTCGATTCGCTACAGGCGCAGTACCGCATGGCCTGGGCCAGCGTTGCGCGCTGGGAAAGCGAACGGGACAACCTCAAGCAAGTGAATTTCCCGGCCGAACTGAGCAAGGACGCTGACCCGCGACTGGCATTGGTGCTCGAAGGCCAGCGGCAATTGTTCAGCAGCCGTCGCGAAGCCTATTTCCGCGAGCAGGGCGGATTGCGCGCCAACATGGAAGGCGCCGCCGCGCAATTGGCTGGCATGCGTCGCGCGCGTACCGACCTGACGGCCCAGGCCAACTCGCTGCAACAACAACTGAGCAATCTTCAGCCCTTGGCGGATAACGGCTACATCCCGCGCAACCGGCTGATGGAATACCAGCGTCAACTGTCGCAAGTGCAGCAGCAACTGGCCGAGAACGCCGGCGAAAGTGGTCGGGTGGAGCAGGGCATCCTCGAAGCGAAACTCAAGCTGCAACAGCACATCGAGGAGTATCAGAAAGAGGTCCGCACCCAACTGGCCGACGCGCAACTCAAGAGCGTGACCCTCAAGGAGCAACTGACCTCCGCCGGGTTCAATTTGCAACACAGCGAGATCATCGCCACCGCCGACGGCATCGCGGTCAACCTGGGGGTGCACACCGAAGGCGCGGTGGTGCGCCAGGGCGACACCTTGCTGGAAATTGTGCCCCAGGGCACCCACCTGGAAGTGGAAGGGCACTTGCCGATCAATCTGGTCGACAAGGTCGGCACCCATTTGCCCGTGGACATCTTGTTCACCGCGTTTAACCAAAGCCGCACGCCGCGAGTGCCCGGCGAAGTCAGCCTGATCTCTGCCGACCAGATGGTCGACGAAAAAACCGGCGCGCCGTACTACGTGCTGCGCAGCAGTGTCAGTGACCAGGCCATGGAAAAGCTCAATGGCCTGGTGATCAAACCGGGCATGCCGGCGGAAATGTTCGTGCGTACGGGTGAACGTTCACTCCTCAACTATCTGTTCAAACCGCTGCTCGACCGGGCAGGCTCCGCGTTGACCGAGGAATAAGGATGTTCGGTTGTATGAATAAGCTTTCCAGGCTCGTAGCGACCCTGACGTTGCTGACGTGCAACAGCGTGATGGCCATGGGGCCGTTCGATATTTACGAGCAAGCGTTGCGCAATGACCCGGTGTTCCTGGGCGCGCTCAAGGAGCGTGATGCCGGTCTTGAAAACCGCATCATCGGCCGTGCTGGCTTGCTGCCAAGGGTGGCGTACAACTACAACAAGGGGCGCAACTCGTCCAAGGCCACTTACCTCAATGAGTACAGGCAGAATAAGACGGATGACCGCAATTACAGCAGTTACGGTTCGACCTTGACCCTGCAACAGCCTTTGATCGATTACGAAGCCTACGCGGCGTATCGCAAAGGCGTGGCCCAGTCGTTGTTTGCCGATGAAGCCTTTCGCGGCAAGAGCCAGCAATTGCTGGTGCGTGTGTTGGAGAACTACACCAAGGCGTTGTTTGCTCAGGATCAGATCGACATTGCGTTGGCCAGGAAGAAAGCCTACGAACAGCAGTTCCAGCAGAACGAGCAGATGTTTCACCAGGGCGAAGGCACTCGCACCGATATTCTTGAGGCCGAGTCCCGTTACGAACTGGCCACCGCTGAAGAGATCGAGGCGCGCAACGAGCAGGACGCGTCCTTGCGCGAACTTGGCGCGCTGATTGGCGTGCCGGTGATCGACATCACAGACCTGGCGCCGCTGGCCCCGCACTTCCAGACCTTCAGCCTGCAACCGGCCAACTACGACACCTGGCACGAAATGGCCGTGGCCAACAACCCGAACCTGGCCTCCCAGCGCCAGGCGGTGGAAGTGGCGCGTTACGAAGTCGAACGCAACCGCGCCGGGCATCTGCCGAAAGTCAGTGCCTATGCTTCGGTGCGCCAGAACGAATCGGAAAGCGGCAACACCTATAACCAGCGCTACGACACCAACACCATTGGCATCGAAGTCAACGTGCCGCTGTATGCCGGCGGCGGGGTGTCGGCGTCCACACGCCAGGCCAGCCGCAGCATGGAACAGGCCGAGTACGAACTGGATGGCAAGACTCGCGAAACCCTGATCGAGCTACGCCGACAGTTCAGCGCCTGCCTGTCCGGTGTAAGCAAGCTGAGCGCCTACCAAAAGGCCCTGACGGCTGCCGAAGCGCTGGTGGTGTCGACCAGGCAAAGCATCCTGGGCGGCGAACGCGTCAACCTGGATGCGCTGAACGCCGTACAACAACTATTTACCACCCGCCGCGATCTGGCGCAGGCACGCTACGACTACTTGATGGCCTGGACCCGGTTGCACTACTACGCCGGAACGTTGAATGAACAGGATCTGGCCAGGGTCGACGAAGCGTTCGGCCAGGGCCCGAGGACCTAATGATGGACCTGTAGCAGCCTTCGGCAGCTGCTACAGGGAGATGCGGTGCTGCTCCCAACGGGAAACCAGAATTCTAAAAACGCCAAAAAAGCGAGTAGTCATGAACAAGGAAGTCTCCAATAACCCGATCTCGGTAGGCACACTCTTGTTGCTGGTGTCAGCAATGCCTGGCGCTGCGCAGGCTGCCTACCTGGAAACCGGCCAACCCGGCGATGCCGCCAGTTGGCGCAGCGCAGAATTCCAGCGCGACTGGGGCCTGGCCCGCATGCAGGCGGATCAGGCGTACGCCGCCGGTATCACCGGCAAAGGCGTGAAAGTCGGCGAACTTGATTCCGGTTTCGATGCCACCCATCCCGAATTCGCCACCGACCGTTACCACGCGGTGACCGCCAGCGGCAGCTATGTCGACGGTACTGTGTTCAATGTCAACGGCACGCTCAACCCCAACAACGATTCTCACGGCACCCATGTCGCTGGCACCATCGGTGCCTCTCGCGATGGCATCGGTATGCACGGCGTGGCGTATAACGCGCAGCTCTTTGTCGGCAACACCAACAAGAATGACAGTTTCCTGTTCGGTCCCAATCCCGATCCGCACTATTTCAAAGCGGTCTACAACGCCCTGGCCGATGCGGGTGTGCGAGCGATCAACAACAGTTGGGGCAGCCAGCCGCCGGACGTCAGTTACCGCACCCTCGACGACTTGCACGCGGCCTACGCCCAACACTGGAACAAAGACACCTGGATGGATGCCGCGGCTGACGTTTCGCGGCGTGGCGTAATCAACGTGTTCAGCGCCGGCAATAGCGGCTATCCGAACGCCAGCGTGCGCTCGGCGTTGCCGTATTTTCAGCCGGATCTGGAGGGCCATTGGTTAGCGGTATCGGGGCTGGATCAAGGCAATCAGCAGAAATACAACCAGTGCGGGCTCGCCAAGTATTGGTGCATCACCACGCCCGGCGCGAAGATCGACAGCACCATTCCCGATGGTGGTTACGCGATCAAGTCCGGCACCTCGATGGCAGCGCCGCATGCGACCGGCGCACTGGCGCTGGTGATGGAACGTTACCCGTACATGAGCAACCAACAGGCACTTGAAACGCTGTTGACCACGGCCACTCAACTCGATGGTTCGATCACCGATGCACCAAACGCTCGAGTTGGCTGGGGCGTGGCCAACCTTGATCGGGCGATGCGCGGGCCGGGACAATTGCTTGGGCGTTTCGATGCCAATCTGGGGGCAGGGCAGAGCGATGTCTGGAGCAATGGCATCACGGACAAGGCATTGATTCAACGTCAATCAGAAGACCTCGCCGAACGCAGTGCCTGGCAGCAGACGCTGAAAAACAGAGGCTGGGAAAACGGCGTGCCGGTGAGCGCCAGTCAACAGGATCAGACGGATTACGCGGTAGGCATGACGCGTGATGCCGCTGCCGCCAGTCGCGTTTACGAAGGCAGCCTGATCAAGTCCGGTGCCGGGCAGCTGATGTTGACCGGCGACAATACCTATCGCGGACCGACCACGGTCAACGAAGGCTTACTCGCGGTCAACGGCTCACTGACCTCCCGTGTGACCGTCAATGACGGCGGTACGCTCGGTGGTTCGGGGCGCATCGGTGCGTTGAGCGCCAATCGCGGCGCAACGGTGGCGCCCGGCAATTCAATCGGCACCTTGCAGGTCACGGGTGACGTGACGTTCGCGCCGGGTTCGACTTACGCGGTCGAACTCTCGTCCACCAGCAGTGATCGCATTGTGGCGGGTGGTACTGCCACGCTTGGCGGCGCGACGGTGACGCTGTCACTGGAAAACAGCCCGACCCTGCTCAGCGCCACCGAAGTGCAAAGCCTGCTGGGGCATCAATACGCCATCCTGCAAGCCGCTGGCGGTATTCAAGGCCAGTTCGGCGCGGTGTTGCCCAACTATCTGTTTATTGGCGGCAGCCTCGATTACGCCGCGAGCGGTGTTCAACTGAGTGTCGAACGCAACGACACGTCTTTCGCCAGCGTCGGGCAAACGCCCAATCAACGCGCCGTTGCCACTGCCGTTGAAGGGCTGGGGGCGGGGAATCCAGTCTACGAAAGCCTGTTGCTGTCACCGTCCGCCAGTTCGGCACAACAGGCGTTCCAGCAGTTGTCCGGCGAAATCTACCCAGCGCTGGCTTCGGTGCTGGTCAATGACAGTCGTTACGTGCGTGATGCCGTGGGTGAACGCCTGGTGGAGGCCAAAGGCACTCAAAGCAATGGCTGGATCAAGGCGCTGGGTGCCTGGGGCAAGACTGATGACCGCAATGACACCGCCGGATATACGACGTCGATTGGCGGCTTGCTCGCCGGTGTCGATGGGGCACTGGATGAGCAAACGCGCATCGGGCTGGTCACCGGTTACAGCGGCAGCTCGGTGAACATGGGTTCGGGCACGCATTCATCGGCCCAGGTCGACAGTTATCACCTTGGCGCTTACGCCGGCCGCGAGTCGGGTGCCTGGCGTCTGAGCGCTGGCGGTGCCTACAGCTGGCATCGCGCCGACGTCAAACGTGACCTGCAATACGGCGAAGTCAGCGCCAGGCAGAAAACCAAAATCGATGCCGGCACCACCCAGGTGTTTGGCGAAGCGGCGTATCGGCTGAACCTGCAACCCTTGGCTCTGGAGCCTTTTGCCAATCTGGCCTACGTGCACCTCGACACTGAAGGTTTCACCGAGAAAGGTGATGCGGCCGCACTGAAAAGCAGCGGTGACACGCGTGACGCGGTGCTCAGCACGTTGGGTGCGCGCGCGCTGAAAACTGTGAACCTGTCCGCACAGCAGCAGCTGGACCTGAGCGCGAGCCTGGGTTGGCAACACAACCTGAGCAATACCGATTCCGAGGAACACCTGGCGTTCGCCAGCGGCAGCACGCCGTTTTTGGTGGAAAGCTCACCCATGGTGCCTGATGCAGCACTGGTCGGCGCCCATGCCAGCCTGGCCCTGAGCCGGGACATGCGCTTGAACCTTGATTACACCGGGCAACTGGCCAACCGCGAGAACATCCACGGAGTAGGGCTCAGCCTCAATTGGCAGTTTTAACGCGCCCCCTGTAGCAGCTGGCGCAGCCTGCGTCCGGCTGCGCAGCAGTCGTAAACCCTGAGTGATTTTGCGACTGCTTCGCAGCCGGACGCAGCCTTCGGCAGCTGCTACAGGGATGTGGGTGAATTTGAATGTGCTTTTCAAGGCACAGGGATTTTGGCAACACAACTAAGGACGGTAGCGGGATGAATAACAAACACAACACACTGACCGTGCTCTGCGCACTGGCGACAATCGGCACTGCACACGCCGAGCCTTACGTGGAAAACGGTAGCGCGGGCGACCCCAACAGCTGGCGCAGCGCCGAATTCAACGCTGACTGGGGCCTGGGCGCGATCAACGCTCAAGAGGCCTACGCCGCCGGTTATAGCGGCAAGGGCGTGAAACTGGGGATCTTCGACCAACCGGTTTACGCCCAGCACCCGGAGTTTTCCGGTGCCAATAAAGTGATCACGCTGGTCACCAGCGGCATCCGCGAATACACCGACCCGTACATTCCGGTCAAAGCCGGGGAGGCGTTTCGGTATGACGGCACGCCCACCGTCGGCTCCAACGGCAAGCTCGGTGCCCACGGCACCCACGTTGGCGGGATCGCAGCCGGCAGCCGCGATGGCGGCCCGATGCATGGCGTGGCGTTTGGCGCGCAAATCATCAGCGCCGATAACGGCGACCCGGGCCCGGAGGACGGCATTATTCGCGGCAACGACGGCGCGGTGTACAAGGCCGGTTGGGATGCCCTGATCGCCAGCGGCGCGCGGATCATCAACAACAGCTGGGGCATAGGCATTACTGATCGCTTCGACCTCGGCGGACGCGACCCGGCGTACCCGCATTTCACCGTGCAGGATGCGCAGTTGCAGTTCAACGAGATCCAGCCACTGCTCGGGACCAAACCGGGCGGTGCCTATGACGGTGCAATGGCTGCCGCACGTAGCGGCATCGTGACGATCTTCGCCGCTGGCAACGACTACAACCTCAACAATCCGGATGCCATTGCCGGCCTGGGCTATTTCGTTCCGGAAATTGCGCCGAACTGGGTCACCGTCGCGGCGTTGCAAAAGAACCCGGACCTCACCAGCCCGACCCCCTACACCATCAGTACGTTCTCATCGCGATGCGGCTACACCGCCAGCTTTTGCGTGTCTGCGCCAGGCAGCAAAATTTACAGCTCGGTTATCGGTGGCACCAACGCCGAGAACCTCACCACCGATTACGCCAATTACAACGGCACTTCGATGGCGGCGCCGCATGTCGCAGGCTCCATGGCTGTGCTGATGGAACGCTTCCCGTACATGACCGGTGCTCAGGTCGCCAGCGTGCTGCGCACCACAGCCACTGACCTGGGCGCACCGGGTGTCGACGCATTGTACGGCTGGGGCATGATCAACTTGCGCAAAGGCATTGATGGCCCGGGGATGTTGGTCACCGAGCAGGACATTCCCGAAGAATTCCGCATTCAGGGCGCCTACGGCTCCAGCCAGTTTGTTGCCGATTTACCAGGCATCGGCGCGATCATCGACGCCGGCAAACCCACCGAGCGTGTGTGCAACGATGTGCACTGCGGGCTCGATGTCTGGCGCAACGACATCGCCGGTCATGGCGGCCTGACCAAGCAGGGTATTGGTACGCTGGTCTTGTCTGGCGCCAACACCTACGCCGGACCGACGCTGGTCAATCAGGGCCGATTGGCGATCAACGGTTCGCTGGCTTCAACGGTCACCGTCAATGACAGCGGGATCCTCGGCGGCAACGGTCACATCGGCGGATTGACCGCCAAACGCGGCGGCACCGTGGCGCCGGGCAATTCCATCGGCACCTTACAAGTGGCGGGCGATGTAACCTTCGAGCCAGGCTCGACGTACGCCGTGGAATTATCGACCACCAGCAGTGACCAGATCGTCGCCGGCGGCAAAGCCGTGATCGACGGCGCCACCGTCAGCCTGTCCCTGGAAAACAGCCCGACGTTGCTGACCCCCCGCGAAGTGGAATCCCTGCTCGGCAATCAGTACACCATCCTGCAAGCGGCCGGCGGGATCGAAGGGCGCTTCGGTGCAGTGGTGCCCAATTATTTGTTCATTGGCGGATCGCTCGACTACTCGGCCACCGGCATTCAACTGGCCGTCGAACGTAACGCCACTTCCTTCGCCAGCGTCGGCCAGACACCGAACCAACGCGCCGTGGCCGCTGCCGCCGAACAACTGGGCGCAGGCAACGCGCTGTACGAAACCTTGCTGCTGTCGCCTACAGCCGCCGTCGCTCAGCAAGCCTTCCAGCAACTGTCCGGCGAGATTTATCCGGCCATCGGTACGCTGCTGGTCAACGACAGCCGTTACCTGCGCGATGCCGTCGGTGAGCGCTTGCGTGAACACGATCTGTTTGACGCCGCAGCGCCGACGGATGACCGCAGCAATGCCTGGCTCAAAGTGCTCGGTGCCTGGGGCAAGAGCGATGGCGGGCATGACAACGCCAGTTCCAACAGCTCCATCGGCGGCTTGCTGGCCGGGGTTGACGGTCTGATCACCGAAGACACACGACTGGGTTTCGTTACCGGTTATAGCGACAGCTCCTTGAGCATGGGCGATGGCACGCATTCGTCAGCCTCGGTCGACAGCTATCACTTGGGTGCTTACCTGGGCCATGAAATCGACGCACTGCGATTGAGTGTCGGCGGCGCTTATAGCTGGCATCGCATCGACGTGAAACGCGATCTGCAATTGGGTGACGTGAGCGGCAAACAAAAGTCCAAAAGCGATGCCACAACTGCGCAACTGTTTACTGAAGCGGCGTATCGCCTGGACGTGCAACCGTTGGCGCTGGAACCGTTCGCCAATCTGGCTTATGTGCACCTGAACAGCGACAGCTTCACCGAAAAAGGTGACGCGGCCGCACTCAAGGGCGCTGAAGACAACCGTGACGCCGTGCTTTCAACCCTGGGCCTGCGGGCGAGCAAAGCGATTGCCCTGTCGGACAAACAGCAGCTGGAACTGTCCGGCACGCTGGGCTGGCAGCACAACCTGAGCAGCACCCAGTCCGAAGATCACCTGGCGTTTGCCAACGGCAATACCGCGTTCAGCGTGCAAAGCGTGTCGCTGGACCGCAACGCCGCCGTGATCGGAGCCAGCGCCGGTTTGGCGGTGGCTCAGGATGTTCGTGTGAGCCTGGATTACAACGGCCTGCTTGGTTCCAACGAGAAAGACCACGGTGTGGGCCTGACGCTGGACTGGCAGTTCTGATCACGCAAAGGAAGCGACAACATGGGACTTTTTGATTACAAGCAGGCAGATGGCAAGGCGCTGTACAGCGATGCCATCGCGTTGACGCTGTATGCGTACACGCCGACGGGCCAGCCACTGCCCGCGACCGCGTGGGCACCGATACAAGCGACGGCATTGGGTTATCAAGGCAAGGTCGGCACACAGGGCACCTTTTATGGCGAGAAGGACGGTTTCACCAGTGCCGAGGCCGAAGTGCTTGGCAAATACGACGCGGCAGGCAAGCTGATCGGGATCGGCATAGCCTTTCGCGGCACCGGCGGCCTTGGGTATGGCGACACCTTTGGTGACATGAAAAACAACCTGCTGGCCGCCATCGGACCGGTGGATTATGCGAAGAACTACACGAAAAATGCGTTCGACACTTTGCTCAAGGACGTTGCCGCGTTTGCCATCGCCCATGGCATCACGGCCAAGGATGTGCTGGTCAGCGGTCACAGTCTTGGCGGGCTGGGGGTCAACAGCCTCGCCGAGCTGAGCGGTAACAACTGGGGCGGATTCTTCAAGGATGCCAACTACGTGGCCTTCGCCTCGCCGACCCAAAGTGCCACCGGCAACAACGTGCTGAACATCGGTTACGAGAACGATCCGGTCTTTCGCGTACTCGACGGCACCACGTTCAGCAGCGGTTCGCTGGGCAAGCACGACGGTCATCAAGAGTCGGCGACCAACAACATCGTCAACTTCAATGACCAGTACGCGTCCACCGCGCAAAATCTGGTGCCGTTCAGTATTCTGAACCCGCTGAACTGGTCGGCACACGGTTCGCTGGGGTACGCCGACGGTTTGAACCGGGTGATCGACTCGAGCTTCTACGACCTGACCAGCAAGGACTCGACGCTGATCGTTTCCAACCTGACGGAATCGGCCCGGGGTAAGACCTGGGTCGAGGACCTTGGTCGCAGCGGTGAGCTGCATACCGGCAGCACGTTCATCATCGGTACCGACAGCAACGATTTGCTCAAGGGTGGCGCCGGCAATGACTTCATCGAAGGCCGTGACGGCAACGACCGGTTCCGCGATGACGGCGGCTACAACATCCTGCTGGGCGGCAAGGGCAGCAATACCCTCGAATTGCAAAAGACGCTACAGAACTTCAGCGTAGCCAACGATGGCGACGGCACCCTGTATGTGCGCGATGCCTACGGCGGCATCAGCATGACCCGCGACATCGGCGCACTGGTCGGCAAGGAGTCCGGTTCGTGGTGGAGCACCCAGGACGTGACGTACAACGTCACCGCCAATGGTTTGCTCAACGGCACCGAGCTGACTCACTACAACCATTCGCTCAACGGTGACGCCTACGGCAACTCACTGGCGGCCAGCGTTGACGGGGACTGGTTGTTCGGCAATGCCGGCGACGACTTGTTGCGCAGCGACAAAAGCCACGTGACCTTCGTCGGTGGCACAGGCAATGACGCGATGCACACCGTCGGTGGCCAGAACACGTTCCTGTTCAGCGGCGCCTTCGGCTTCGATGCGATCAACGGCTACCAGGGTAGCGACAAACTGGTGTTCGTGGGCGTTCAAGGCGCGGGGCAGGGTTATGACTACACGCAGCATGTTTCGCAGGCGGGCCATGACACCGTGCTCAAGGTTGGTGACTTTGCGGTAACGCTGGTCGGCGTCGGGCTGGATAACCTGTCGGCTTCAGGCATCACGTTTGCGTAAAGGCAGCTTGCACTAAAGGCTCCGGGGCGCTTCGTGAGTGAGGCGTCCCGGTTGTGAGCCATCTCTGACAATTCCAACAAAAGAGAGGCAATACCAATGGGTGTGTACGACTACAAAAACTTCGGCGCAGCAGACTCCAAGGCGTTGTTCACCGACGCCATGGCAATCACGCTGTATTCCTATCACAACCTCGATAACGGCTTTGCTACCGGCTATCAGCACAACGGCTTTGGCCTGGGCTTGCCCGCGACATTGGTCACCGCGCTGCTGGGCGGCACCGACTCCCAGGGCGTCATCCCCGGCATACCCTGGAACCCCGATTCGGAAAAAGCGGCACTGGATGCGGTGCAAAAAGCCGGTTGGACACCGATCACCGCCTCGCAATTGGGCTATGACGGCAAGGTCGATGCGCGCGGAACCTTCTTTGGTGAGAAGGCCGGTTACACCACGGCGCAAGTCGAGATCCTCGGCAAGTACGATGCCCAGGGACACCTCACCGAAATCGGCATCGCCTTTCGCGGCACCAGCGGCCCAAGGGAAACCCTGATCAGCGACTCCATTGGCGATGTGATCAACGATTTGCTTGCGGCACTCGGACCCAAGGATTATGCGAAAAACTACGTCGGCGAAGCCTTCAGCAATCTGCTCGCCGATGTTGCGACGTTTGCCCAGGCCAATGGCCTGTCGGGCCAAAACGTCCTGGTCAGTGGCCATAGCCTCGGCGGCTTGGCGGTCAACAGCATGGCTGACTTGAGCACGGGCAAGTGGGGCGGGTTCTTCCAGGATTCCAGCTACATCGCCTACGCATCGCCGACCCAAAGCGGCACCGACAAAGTGCTCAACGTCGGCTATGAAAACGATCCGGTATTTCGCGCGCTTGACGGTTCATCGTTCAACCTGTCGTCGGTGGGCGTGCACGATGCCGCCAAAGCGTCGGCGACCGATAACATCGTCAGCTTCAACGATCACTACGCGTCGACGGCGTGGAATGTGTTGCCGTATTCCATCCTCAACATCCCGACCTGGATCTCGCATTTGCCCACTGCTTACGGCGATGGCATGAACCGGGTCATCGAATCGAAGTTCTACGACCTCACCAGCAAGGACTCGACGATCATCGTTGCCAATCTGTCCGACCCGGCGCGTGCCAACACTTGGGTTCAGGACCTCAATCGCAATGCTGAAACCCACAAGGGCAGTACGTTCATCATCGGCAGCGACGCCAACGACCTGATCCAGGGCGGTAAAGGCAACGACTATCTGGAGGGGCGCGACGGTAACGACACCTTCCGCGACGGTGGCGGCTACAACATCCTGCTCGGCGGCAAGGGCAACAATGTGCTGGAGTTGCAGCAGTCGGTGAAATCCGTGGAATTTGCCAATGATGGTGCTGGCACGTTGTATCTGCGCGATGCAGGTGGCGGTATCAGCATCACCCGTGACATTGGCAGCCTCGTCAGCAAGGAGCCGGGGTTCCTGTGGGGGTTGTTCAAAGATGACGTGACGCACAGTGTGACGGCCAATGGTCTTGTGGCCGGCAACAACCTGACCGCGTATGCCTCATCGGTGAAGGGCGGCACCGGGGCCGATACGCTCAAGGCGCAGGCGACCGGCGACTGGCTGTTTGGTCTGGACGGTAATGACCATCTGATCGGCGGCAGTGGTAACGATGTTTTTGTTGGCGGGACAGGGAATGACCTGCTGGAGTCAGGAGGCGGGGTCGATACGTTCCTGTTCAGTGGTGCGTTTGGTCAGGACCGGGTCGTGGGTTATCAGGCGAACGACAAACTGGTATTTGTTGGGGTTCAGGGGGTGGTGCCCAATGATGATGTTCGGGCGCATGCCGCGGCGGTGGGTCAGGACACGGTGCTGACGTTTGGCGGGGATTCGGTGACGTTGGTGGGGGTGGGGCTGGACAGTTTGTCGGGCTCAGGGATTGTGATTGCCTGATGGTTGAGTGGCGCCGGTAAGGGCCCCTTCGCGAGCAGGCTCGCTCCCACATGGATCTTGTGAACACCAGAGATTCACTGTGGGAGCGAGCCGGCTCCGGGCGGCGTTTCGACGATGAACGATAACTCGGTCTTCACTCTTCCGGGCGAATCGTGGCCACGTCCTTGGCATTGACCCTCACCGTCTTGCCTGAAATATCCTCGAACTCATAGAAGCCGTCCTTGTTCTTGGTATCCGGCATGTCCTTGGTCAAATACTGGGTGCCGTTTTGCAGGGTCACGACCGTCGGCGTCGAGCAGCCGGTCAAGGCTAACAAGGTTGCCGTGGCCAGCGGCAAACCCAGGGTTTTGATGTTCATATCCACCTCTCACAATGCTGAAAAATACCTCTATTGCGGTTGATGCCATCGATCGACATAGAGTTCGATGCCCACCTGAAAATGACCGAATATCGCCGCCGCTTATCCTTTTCCGTTTGCATCGCACCGCGGGTAACTGTTATCTGTACGCATAACCAGTACTCGCTTGCCATGGCGCTTTTCCCTGTGACTGCAAATCCCCTCGACGATCCGTTCTATTACCTTAACAACTTCATGCAAGTGCTTGACTGGCTTGAACATCGATATGCCGATCTATTAAGTGTAGAAGAACAAGCCTTCATCCGTGATTTCTCTCGGCTACCAAGGGAGTCACGGGCGCTGCTGGTCAGAATGGTGATGCGCAAGGGCGTGCATTTCAGGGCCGGCAAACTGAATTACGTCGAGATCGGTCCCATCGCCAGCGCGGCCGAGCCGTTGCTGGCGGCAGGCTGGATCGATGAAGTATCGCCTTTGCACATCGAGGAGCTGTTCGATGTGCTGCTCAAACCCGAGATTGTTCAGCGCTTCGGCGCTGTCATTGATCAGCCAAAGGGCAAGAAAAGTGATTGGCTCCCCCGGCTGAGTGAACAGTTTCCCGAGGCACACAGTTTTGCCCAATGGTGCCCGGCACTGAATGACCGGCTGTTCACCCTGACCGTCATGGACCTGTGTGACCGGTTTCGGCTGATGTTCTTCGGCAACCTGTATCAGGACTGGTCGGAGTTTGTACTGGCCGACCTCGGCATTTTTACCTATGAAAAAGTCGAATTCAGCGCCGAATCCCGGGGCTTGCGCAGCCGTGAGGACGTCGACGCGTGCCTGTTCCTGCACCAATGCCAGCAGCATTTCGAGGCGGGCGAGCCGCTGGCATCCATCGTCGAGCAAATCAATGGTCTGACACTCGGCAATCCGTGGCTGCAACGTCGTCGCGGCAAGTTGCTTTTTCAGATCGGTCAACACTGCGAGCGCATCGCCGATTTCGCCAGCGCACTGACGATATACCGCGACTGCGCCTATCCCGGCGCACGCGTGCGGCTGATTCGCGTGCTGGAGCGCTGTGGTGACTATCAGCTCGCCCTGGATTTGGCAACGCAGGCCCGGCAATCGCCGGAAAGCGCCGCCGAGCATCAACATTTGCTGCGCGTGCTGCCCAGACTGCGGCGCAAACTCGGCGGTCCGGCGCTCAAGCGGGCAGCCCCGCGGCCTATGCAGCGCCTGGACCTTCATCTGCCCAGAACCGATCTGGCGTTGTCGGTGGAAAATTACGTGCAGGCACACCTGGCGGAAGAACAGGCACCGGTGCATTACGTCGAGAACAGCCTGATCAACTCACTGTTCGGGTTGTTGTGCTGGCCGGCCATTTTTGCGCCGCTGCCGGGGGCGTTTTTTCACCCGTTCCAGCGCGGTCCGGTCGACCTGTTGCATGAAGACTTCTGCGCGCGTCGTGCCGAACTGTTCGAGGCGTGCCTTGCGGAGCTCGATGACGGTCGTTACCGGCAGACGATTCGCGAGCGTTATGCCGCCAAGTGGGGCGTGCAGTCGCCCTTCGTGTTTTGGGGCGTACTGAACGAAACGTTGCTGGATCAGGCACTCGCTTGCCTGCCGGCGGAACACCTCAAGCACTGGTTCAACCGCCTGTTGCTGGACATCAAGGCCAACCGCGCCGGGATGCCGGACCTGATCCAGTTCTGGCTGCAGCACAAGACCTACCGCATGATCGAAGTCAAAGGCCCCGGCGACCGGCTACAAGACAACCAATTGCGCTGGCTTGAGTTCTGTCATGAGCATCAGATGCCCATTGCCGTCTGTTACGTGCAATGGGCGGAGCAGACCGCTTGAGCTACAGCATTGCGGTACGGGCACTGTGTGAATTCACCGCAAAGGTCGGCGACCTGGACCTGCGTTTTACCCCGTCACCGACGGCGCTGGAAGGCATCGTCGGGCACCGCACGGTGGCGTCCCGGCGCAGCGACGGTTATCAAAGTGAAGTCGCCCTGGAAGGCACATATAAAACCTTGAGCGTGAAGGGCAGGGCGGATGGCTATGACCCCGGGCAAAACTGCCTGGAAGAAGTCAAAACCTATCGCGGTGACTTGAGCAAACAACCGCCCAACCACCGGCAGTTGCACTGGGCGCAGGCGAAGATCTACGGCTGGTTGATGTGCCGGAAACTGGAGCTGGCGCAGATCAACCTGGCGCTGGTGTATTTCGACATCGTCAGCGAAAAGGAAACCTGTCTGGTCGAGGCGTTCAGCGCTGAGCAACTGCAACCGTTCTTCGAACATCATTGCACGCTGTTTCTGCACTGGGCTGAACAGGAAATGGCCCATCGTGAGGCGCGCAATCAATCGGCGCAGCAATTGGCCTTTCCCCATGCCGGGTTTCGTCCGGGGCAACGGCATCTGGCCGAATCCGTGTTCAAAGCCGTCAGCACCGGGCGCTGCCTGATGGCGCAAGCACCGACCGGCATCGGCAAAACCGTGGGTACGCTGTTCCCGATGCTCAAGGCCCTGGCGCCGCAGCAACTGGACAAGGTGTTTTTCCTCACCGCCAAAACGCCGGGGCGCAAACTCGCGCTGGACGCTGCACAGGTGATCCTGCAAAGCGCCGATGCGCCGCCACTTCGGGTGTTGGAGATGATCGCCCGGGACAAGGCCTGCGAGCATCCAGACAAAGCCTGCCACGGCGAATCCTGCCCGTTGGCACGGGGTTTCTATGATCGGTTGCCCGCCGCTCGTCAGGCCGCCAGCGAACTGAGCCTGTTGAATCAGAGCACTTTGCGCGAGGTGGCACTGGCGCACGAGGTTTGCCCCTATTACCTGAGCCAGGAAATGGCCCGTTGGGCCGACGTGGTGGTCGCGGACTACAACTATTACTTCGATTTCAGTGCGCTGCTGTTCGGGCTCGCTCAAGCCAATAACTGGGCGGTCGCGGTACTCGTCGATGAGGCCCACAACCTGGTGGAACGCGGCCGGCAGATGTACAGCGCCAGTCTCGATCAGTCGACCCTCAACGGCGTACGCAAAACCGCGCCTGAGCCGCTGAAAAAATCCTTGCAGCGGGTCAATCGGGAATGGAATGCCCTGCATAACCCGCAATCCGGCGCGTATCAGGCGTACGACAGACCGCCGGAAAAACTGCTTCAAGCCTTGTTTTCGTGTAGTGCGAGCATCGGTGACTATCTCAACGATCACCCGCAGGGTCTGGACAGCTCGCTGCAAAGTTTCTACTTCGAGATGCTGCAATTTTGTCGAGTGGCCGAACTCTTCGATGAACAGTTCCTGTTCGACATCAGCAAACGCGACCTCGACCGCCCGCGCCAACTGTCACAGTTGTGCCTGCGCAATGTGGTGCCGGCCGGTTTCATCCGCCCGCGCCTGACCGCTGCGCGCAGCACTGTACTTTTTTCCGCGACGCTGAGCCCGCGGCATTACTACGCCGACCTGCTGGGCACCCCCGCGAATACGGTGTGGATTGATGTCGAGTCGCCGTTTCATGCTGATCAGCTACAAGTACACATCGTCAGCCAGATCTCGACACGCTTCGTCCACCGGCAGGCGTCGCTTGAGCCGATTGTCGAGCTGATCGCCCGGCAATTTGGCGAACGCCCCGGTAACTATCTGGCATTTTTCAGCAGCTTCGATTATTTGCAGCAAGTGGCGCAGTTGCTGGCCGAGCGTCACCCGCACATCACGCTGTGGTCGCAGTCCCGGGGAATGGGGGAGGCGCAGCGTCAGGACTTTCTCGACCAGTTCACCGCGCACAGCCAAGGCGTCGGCTTTGCGGTGTTGGGCGGCGCCTTTGGTGAAGGCATCGATTTGCCTGGCGCACGGTTGATCGGTGCGTTCATCGCCACGCTGGGTCTTGCGCAACTCAATCCGGTCAACGAACAGTTGAAACACCGCATGGCTGCCATTTTCGGTGCCGGTTATGACTACACCTATCTGTTTCCAGGGGTGCAAAAAGTGGTGCAGGCCGCCGGGCGCGTGATCCGTACCCAGCAGGATCAGGGGGTGGTGATGCTCATCGACGACCGGTTTGGCGACAGCAAGGTTAAACAGTTATTGCCACGTTGGTGGTCGGTTGAACCGACGCATTTTCGCGCTATCGAGTAGGATTTTTTACTTTAAAAAACAGTGACATATCTTGAAAGACACGCCGATTTGAACAAACAGCGAATCACCGCTTTATTCAAAGGGCAGGCAATCACTTTCAAGCGATTCTTTGATAAGGAAATCAGGGTATGTCAGTTGCACCAAACTACGCTTACACCCCGGAGCAGGTCACTGCCGCATTCAATGAAATCAAAGCGACGTTGTTCCGCGGCATCACTGCCCAGGCAACCCCCAAAATACTGATCGTTGCCGGGCTGCAAGGCTCAGGCAAAACCTATCTATTGGAAAACAGCCTTCTACCTTCCACGCGTTATCAGTGTTTTGTCCGTCTTTACTTGCCCGAGTACCGACAAAAACACCCCCAGTACGCCGAGATGATCAAGCTCGGCGTACTGCATGCCTATGAGCAGACAGAAGCCTTTGTCCGCGAGGTCAGCGCCAAGATCTTCACCGAAGCCTTCACTCTCAAATACAACATCATCATGGAGTGTGCGTTCGACAGCCTCGATTTCGCCGCCTTTCCTCCCCTGGCAACCGCAGCCGGTTATCAGTTCGAGACGCATATCGTTGGCTGCAATCAAGCGTTCGCTCACGTATCGAGCATCAGAAGAGCCCTCAGCAGCCTGAAAAAACAACAACTCGAAAGGTTCGTCACCTTATCGGCGCTGGATGCCAGCATGAGTAACGCGCAGGCGATTATCCTGGCCTTTGAAACCGCCTCGAAAGCGGTCAGCGGCTCACAGATCACGGTCTATGAACGCGGGCTCGGCGGGTTGAAAGAGCGGGTTTCGCGTTTCCAGAAGACTTATACAAAAGACGCAACTGAGATAACCCCTCCAACGGCACCGACCGTTTGCAGTACCTATGCCAGCATTATCAATAACCACGTCTACACCCTGAGGGAACGCGACGAGATGGTAAAGACATGCCACTTGGCGTTACTCAAAACCCAGGCACAAGCTACGCTGGTGCCTGACTTCGTCTACAACGACCTGCATGCCTACATCGTCAAATACGTGAACCGATAAGTCGTACCCATTCGGCGGCGAAGCGATGACAGTCTCCCGGCCAGCGAGCGGTCAATAACTGGCCATCACGCACGACAAAGCCTCGTTGTGGCTGGTCCGCTGAATCACGTACGGCGAGAAATCGGCCCCGCAGGAAATCTGCGGGGCTGGAAAGGGCGCTGGTGACTTCCGCCTCGACGGTCTGCGGGTAGGTTCGGTAGTAGCGCCCAAGCAAGGGCGCGGTCATTGCCCAGGCAGGTAATTCCATGGTGTTGGCCACCAGCGCGGTGACCTTGCGACCCCGCAATATAGAAAACCCGGTATCGGGATTCACGGTACGGGCCAGTAACAGAACACCGTGACACACCGCGGCCACCGGCTTGTCTGCGGTGAAAAAGTGCAAGGCAATCCGTTGTGCCTGAGCGGATTCCAGCAGTGTGCGCATGCCCTTGGCATGGCCACCAGGAATCAATAGACCGTCGAATTTGCTCGGGTCGACATCGTCATAGGACAGTGGTTTACGAAATGACGCGTCTTCGATCATCTGCCTATAACTGGCGAGGTCGGGCTTGCGTGTCATCAGCAAAGGGTTGAGCGGACCAAAACCGATATCCACCAGGCGCGAGTCGGCGTAGGCAGGCAAACCTTGTGGTGTGGCAAAACACACCTCGAACCCGGCCCTGCGCATCGCTTGCCAGGGCACGCTGCTCTCGGTCGGGTCGTAGTCGCAGGTTGGTAACAGAATCAGGATCATGGTGGCGCCTTATATCCGCCCAAGATGGCGTTTGGCGTCGAGCATAGGTGTTCTGCTGCCTGCACTCCACTGAACAAGCGTGCTGCGGCTTTCCAAACCCACGGTTTGCCGCATACTCCATCAAAACGATAGTCGCGGGTGTAATCGATGAGTGATGTGCCGTCCAAAACCAATTCCATCGAGGAGATGCGCTTTCGCCTGCTGATTGATGCTGTGGTGGATTATGCGATCTACATGATCGATCCCGACGGCATCATCACCAGCTGGAACTCTGGCGCCCGGCGATTCAAAGGCTACGAGGAAGCGGAGATTCTCGGCCAGCACTTCTCGCGGTTCTATACCGAAGAGGATCGACGTGCCGGTTTACCCCAGCGCGCGCTGGACACGGCGATTAATGAAGGTCGTTTTGAAGGCGAAGGCTGGCGGGTGCGCAAGGACGGCACGCGTTTTTGGTCGCACGTGGTGATTGACCCGATTCTGGACCCGACCGGCAAGCTGCTGGGATTTGCCAAAATCACCCGCGACCTCACCGACCGCAAAATGGGCGAGGAAACCCTCAAGCAAAGCGAACAGCAGTTCCGGTTGCTGGTTCAAAGCGTCACGGACTATGCCATCTATATGCTTTCCCCGGATGGACGCCTGACCAACTGGAATCAGGGCGCCCAACGCATCAAGGGTTATCGGCCCGAAGAAGTCATCGGCCAGCATTTTTCAATGTTTTACACCCCTGAAGACCGTGAAGCCGGCGAACCGCAACGGGCATTGGAGACGGCCATACGGGAGGGGCGATTCGAAAACAAGGCGTGGCGCGTGCGCAAGGACGGTACACGGTTTTTTGCTCACGTCGTGGTGGACCCGATCTGGGGCGACACCGGCACGTTGCTGGGTTTTGCCAAGATTACCCGTGACATCACCGAGGCGACCCTGGCCCAGCAAGACCTTGAGCGAACTCGCGAGGCGTTGTTCCAGGCGCAAAAAATGCAGGCCATCGGCCAACTCAGCGGCGGGATCGCCCACGACTTCAACAACCTGTTGACGGTCATCCTCGGCAATCTGGAAATCGTGCGCAAACGGATAGGGGATGATCCGAAACTGACCCGTCTGGTCGACAATGCCCGCCAAGGCGCCTTGCGCGGTGTATCCCTGACTCAGCGCATGCTGGCCTTTGCCAGACGTCAGGAACTCAAATTCGAATCCGTGGAAATACCCGCACTGATAGAAGGTATCAGTGGGTTGTTACGCAGTTCCCTCGGGCCTTCAGTAGTCCTCGAAACGCACTTTTGCGCAGAACTTGAGCCGGTCATGGCTGACGTCAACCAGCTCGAACTGGCCGTTTTGAACCTCGTCACCAATGCCCGGGATGCCATGCCCGACGGTGGTGAAATCGTCATCACAGCCAAGAAAGCGGAGCCGGGCGATCAAACAGCGTTATCCCTGAAGGAAGGCGCTTATGTTTGCCTGAGCGTTACCGATACGGGCGAAGGGATGAATGAGGAAACGCTCGCGTCGGCGATGGATCCGTTTTTCACCACCAAAGGGGTGGGTAAAGGCACGGGCCTGGGGCTGTCGATGGTGCATGGTTTTATCGAACAACTGGGTGGGCGGTTAATTCTCAAGAGCCGCAAGGACATAGGCACCACCGCTGAACTGTGGATCCCTGTCGCCACTCCTGCGTCAGACATCAGGCCCGTCATCGAAGAAGAACAATCAGCGCCGGTGGCGCAGCTGTGTGTGCTGGTGGTGGACGACGACAGCCTGGTGTTAACCAGTACCGGGCTGTTGCTGGAGGATCTGGGTCACCGGGTAATCGCTGCGATATCCGGTGCGAAAGCGCTTGAACTGTTCGAGAGCGAGCAGCACATCGACCTGGTGATCACCGACATGGCCATGCCGCACATGAATGGCGCGCAATTGGCACAGGCCATCCGGCTGAAGAAACCCGACCTGCCGATCATCCTGGCCACCGGTTACGCCGAACGCCTGGAAGGTTTCGCGACCATGCTCCCGCGCTTGTCCAAACCATATACCCAACTCAATCTGGTAGATGTCATTGCCCAGGCTATGAAGTGATTGCCTTTGAATTGCCACAATGCCGGTCAGTTACTCGAATACGCATTTGTAGCAGCAGGCTCCGCCAGCTGCTACGGATCGAGTCAAGCAGCGAGATTACCGTCGCTCCTACAGGGGCGATTGGTTGTGTTTGTCAGACCTTGCGATTACGCAAGCTGCGCTCCATCCGCGCAATGCCTTCTTCAAGCAACGCGCGCGGGCAGCCGAAATTCAGGCGCACGAATTGTCGGGTGTCATCGCTGAAATCCAGGCCAGGGCTCAAACCGACTTTGGCTTCTTCCAAGAAGAACTGCTGTGGGTTGTCCAGCCCCAGCGCCGAGCAATCGAGCCACGCCAGGTAGGTGCTTTGCGGGACGTTCATGGTGACGCCCGGCAGGCGGGTGCGGACGGCGTCGACCAGGTAATCGCGGTTGCTTTGCAGGTAGGCGCTCAGTTCCGCCAGCCATGGCCCGGCTTCGCTGTAGGCGACGCGGGTGGCTAACAGGCCCAGTGGGTTGACGCTGTCGACCATGCCGCAACGGGCGTGGTTGACCTTCTCGCGCAAGGCGCGGTCCTGAATAATCATGAACGAAGTTTTCAGGCCGGCGATGTTGTAGGCCTTGCTCGCCGACATCAGCGTGATCGTGTGCCGGGCGATTTCCGGGCTGAGCGTTGCCATCGGTATATGCTTGCGCCCGTCGAAGCACAACTCGGCGTGGATTTCGTCCGAGATGATCCAGGCGCCCTGTTCCAGGCAGATGTCGGCAATCGCTTGCAGTTCGTCTCTCGGGAAGGCTTTGCCCAGCGGGTTGTGCGGATTGCTCAGCAGCAGCGCGCCACCACCTTGCAGCGACTGGCTGAGGCTGGCGAGCGGGGTGGTGTAGGTGCCGTCAGCCTGCTCATCGAAATTCAGCTCGACCTTGTTCAGCCCCCAATGACCCGGCGCGTGGCGCAGCGGCGGATAGTTGGGCACCTGCACCACCACGTTCTGTTGCGGCTGGACCAGCGCCTTGAGCGCCATGTTGAAGCCCGACTCGACTCCCGGCAAAAAGATCAGCTCTTGCGGTTCGACGCGCCAGGCGTATTTGTTCCAGAGGTCGGTGACGATGGCGTCACGCAAGTCATCCGGGGCCACGCTGTAGCCGACCATCGGGTGTTCCAGGCGTTTTTGCAGGGCCTGGATGATCATCGGCGGCGCGGCAAAATCCATGTCGGCCACCCACATCGGGAGCACCTCGGCCGGGTAGCGGCTCCATTTGGTGCTACCGGTGTTATGGCGGTCGAACACCTGATCAAAATCGAAAGTCATGCGCGGTCTCGTAACAGCGGGTGGTTGATGCCGGCCATGATAATCGCCAATCCCTGTGGGAGCGAGCCTGTTGGCGATGGCGGCGAATGGTTTGAATCACATACCCCTGTAGGAGCTGGCTTGCCAGCGAAAGCGGTTTGACATTCAACATCTATGTTGCCTGACATTCCTTCTTCGCTGGCAAGCCAGCTCTTACAATGACCGTGCTGATTGATGCAGATACGCGCAAACGTCCGACGGTCGGTTTTCACACAGGACGCAGCTGCGTTGACTAAAGTTTCAAGTGTCGGCAGCCCGTCTGCCGCCAGCGTGATTGCTTAGAAAGTCCGGCAAAGCCCCGGACTTCCACCTGATCAGGAGTGCACGATGGACCTCAGCCGTCGTCAGTTCTTCAAGGTCGCTGGTATCGGCCTTGCAGGCTCGAGCCTGGGCGCGTTGGGCATGGCCCCCACGCTTGCCTTCGCCGAGCAGGTGCGCCACTTCAAGCTTGCCGCCACCCATGAAACCCGCAACACCTGCCCGTATTGCTCGGTCGGTTGCGGCGTGATCATGTACAGCCAGGGCGATACTGCCAAGAATGTCGCGCAAAACATCATCCATATCGAAGGTGACGCCGACCATCCGGTCAACCGCGGCACCCTTTGCCCCAAAGGCGCGGGCCTGCTGGATTTCATTCACAGCCCCGATCGCCTGCAATACCCGCAAGTCCGCAAGCCCGGCAGCAGCGAGTGGACGCGTATCTCCTGGGATGAAGCGCTGGATCGCGTCGCCGACCTGATGAAGGCCGACCGCGACGCCAACTTCATCGAGAAGAATGCTCAAGGCCAAACGGTGAACCGCTGGCTCACCACCGGTTTCCTCGCGGCATCGGCGTCATCCAACGAAGCGGGCTACATCACCCACAAGGTCATTCGCAGTTTCGGCATGCTGGGGTTTGATAACCAGGCGCGTGTCTGACACGGCCCGACGGTGGCAAGTCTTGCCCCGACGTACGGCCGTGGTGCCATGACCAATACCTGGACCGATATCGCCAACGCGAATCTGGTTCTGGTGATGGGCGGCAACGCAGCAGAAGCGCACCCGTGCGGTTTCAAATGGGTGACGGAAGCCAAGGCGCACAACAACGCGCGTCTCATCGTGATCGATCCGCGATTTACCCGCACGGCCTCGGTGGCCGACTATTACGCGCCGATTCGCACCGGCACCGACATCGCCTTCATGGGTGGGCTGATCAACTACTTGCTGACCGAGGACAAAATCCAGCACGAATACGTGCGCAACTACACCGACGTGTCGTTCATCGTCAAAGCCGGGTATGGCTTCGAGGACGGGATTTTCAGCGGTTATGACGTGGCTAAACGCGCCTACACCGACAGGTCCGGCTGGGGCTATGAGCTCGGTGAAGACGGCTTTGCCAAGGTCGACCCGACCCTGCAAGACCCACGCTGCGTCTATCAATTGATGAAGCACCATTACAGCCGTTACAACATTGACCTGGTGAGCCAGATTTGCGGGATGCCGGTCGATGCCATGCAAAAAATCTGGGAGGAAATCGCCACTTGCTCGGTACCGGGCAAGACCATGACCATCCTCTATGCGCTGGGCTGGACCCAGCACTCGATCGGCTCGCAGATGATCCGTAGCGCGGCGATGGTGCAATTGCTGCTGGGTAATGTCGGCATGCCGGGCGGGGGAGTGAATGCTTTGCGCGGGCACTCCAACATCCAGGGCCTGACTGACCTCGGGTTGCTCTCCAACTCGCTGCCGGGTTACCTCACATTGCCGGGCGACGCCGAGCAGGACTACGCCGCGTACATCACCAAGCGCACGCAAAAACCGTTGCGCCCGGGGCAGTTGTCCTACTGGCAGAACTACAGCAAGTTCCACGTCAGCCTGATGAAAGCCTGGTACGGCGGCAATGCCACGGCCGAGAACAATTGGGCTTACGAGTATTTGCCGAAACTGGACATTCCCAGCTACGACATCCTCAAAGTGTTCGACCTGATGGGCCAGGGCAAGGTCAACGGCTACCTGTGCCAAGGCTTCAATCCGATTGCCGCGTTGCCCGACAAGAACCGGGTGATGGCGGCGCTGGCCAAACTCAAATGGCTGGTGGTGATGGACCCGCTGGCCACCGAAACTTCAGAGTTCTGGCGCAATGTCGGCCCGTACAACGATGTGAAAAGTGCTGACATCCAGACCGAAGTGATTCGCCTGCCCACTACCTGTTTTGCCGAGGAAGACGGCTCGCTGGTCAACAGTAGCCGCTGGCTGCAATGGCACTGGAAAGGCGCCGACGGCCCGGGTGAAGCGCAAACCGACATTCGGATCATGGCTGAGCTGTTTCTGCGTTTGCGTCAACGGTATCAGGCGCAGGGCGGCGCTTATCCCGACCCGATCCTCAAACTGTCGTGGAAGTACAAGATCGCCGACGAACCCTCGCCAGAAGAACTGGCCAAGGAAATCAACGGCTACGCCACCACTGACTTCACCGACGCCACGGGTGCGGCGATCAAGAGCAATGCACAACTGGCTGCGTTCAGTCAGCTCAAGGATGACGGCAGCACCGCGTCCGGCTGCTGGATTTTCTGCGGCAGCTGGACCGAGTCCGGTAACCAGATGGCCCGTCGCGACAACAGCGACCCGTGGGGCATGCACCAACAACAGGGATGGGCCTGGGCTTGGCCGGCGAACCGACGGATTCTTTACAACCGCGCGTCCGCCGACCTGCAAGGTAACCCGTGGGACCCGAAAAAACGTCTGGTGTGGTGGAACGGCAAAGTCTGGGGCGGCACTGATGTGCCCGACTACAAGGCCGACGTGCCGCCAGAAGCGGGGATGAATCCGTTCATCATGAACCCCGAAGGCGTGGCGCGGTTCTTCGCCGTCGACAAGATGAACGAAGGCCCGTTTCCTGAGCATTACGAGCCGTTCGAGACGCCCATCGGCATCAATCCGCTGCATCCGGAAAACAAAAAAGCCACCAGCAACCCGGCGGCGCGGATCTTCGATTCGGTGTGGGATTCCCTCGGCGTGGCCAAGGATTACCCGTACGCGGGCACCAGCTACCGCTTGACCGAGCATTTCCACTTCTGGACCAAGCACTGCAGGCTCAACGCGATTACCCAGCCGGAGCAATTCGTCGAAATCGGCGAGGTCCTGGCGAAGGAGAAAGGCATCGTCGCCGGCGACCGTGTGCGCGTCAGCTGCAAGCGCGGGCACATTGAAGCGGTGGCGGTGGTGACCAAGCGGATTCGTCCGTTGCAGGTCAACAATCAGGTGGTGCACCAGATCGGTATCCCGTTGCACTGGGGGTTTACCGGACTCACGCGCCACGGGTACCTGACCAACACCCTGGTGCCGTTCCTCGGCGATGGCAATACGCAGACCCCGGAATCCAAGTCATTTTTGGTCAACGTGGAGAAAATCTAAATGGCCAGCCAAGACATTATTGCCCGGTCGGCCACCACGACCCCGTCGCCATCGGTGCGCATTCAGGAGGAAGTGGCCAAGCTGATCGACACCACCAAGTGCATCGGCTGTAAGGCTTGCCAGGTTGCCTGCTCGGAATGGAACGAGCTGCGCGACGAAATTGGCTACAACCACGGCACCTACACCAACCCACAAGACCTGAGCGCAGAAACCTGGACCCTGATGCGCTTCACCGAGCATGAAACCGATGCCGGCAACCTCGAATGGCTGATTCGCAAGGACGGCTGCATGCATTGCGCCGAACCCGGTTGCCTGGCGGCGTGCCCGAGCCCGGGGGCGATCATCAAGCTCGCCAATGGCATTGTCGATTTCAACCAGGACCACTGCATTGGCTGCGGCTATTGCATCACCGGCTGCCCGTTCAACATTCCGCGGATCTCGCAAAAGGATCACAAGGCCTACAAATGCACGTTGTGTTCGGATCGGGTCGAATACGGGCTGGAACCGGCCTGCGTGAAAACCTGCCCGACCGGGGCGATTGTGTTCGGCACCAAGGAAGACATGAAAGAACACGCCGCCGAACGGATCGTCGATCTGAAAAGCCGTGGCTTCGAAAACGCCGGCTTGTACGACCCGGCCGGCGTTGGTGGCACCCACGTGATGTACGTGCTGCACCATGCTGATACGCCGCAGCTGTACGCCGGGCTGGCGAAGGATCCGGCAATCAGTCCGCTGGTGGGGTTGTGGAAAGGCGTGAGCAAACCGTTAGGGCTGTTGGCCATGGGCCTGGCGGTGCTGGCCGGGTTCTTCCATTACGTACGCATCGGGCCGCAGGTGGTCGAAGAGGACGAACATCCTCCAGGCAAGGACCCGGCCGTGCATGAGGTTGACCCATCGGTTCATACCTATGATCCGCGGCGGGAGGACAGGCCATGAGCAACAAAACGATCCTGCGCTACACCACCGGCCAGCGCACCAATCACTGGCTGGTGGCGATCCTGTTTTTCATGGCGGCACTCTCCGGGTTGGCGTTGTTTCATCCGGCGTTGTTCTGGCTCAGCAACCTGTTTGGCGGTGGCCCATGGACACGCATCCTGCACCCGTTCATGGGCGTGGTGATGTTCGTGCTGTTCCTTGGATTGGTGCTGCGCTTCTGGCGAGCGAATTTCTTCATTACCAATGATCGGTTGTGGCTGAAGCGAGTCGGGCGGGTGATCAAGAACGAGGAAGAGGGCGTGCCACCGATCGGCAAGTACAACCCCGGGCAGAAGCTGCTGTTCTGGACCTTGCTGGCCTGCATGCTGGTGCTGCTGTTCAGCGGGCTGGTGATCTGGCGCGCGTATTTCAGCGATTTTTTTGGTATCACCACGATTCGTTGGGCGATGCTGCTGCATGCGTTGGCCGGGTTTGTGCTCGTGCTGAGCATCATCGTGCACATCTACGCCGGGATCTGGATCAAGGGCTCGGTCAGCGCCATGGTGCATGGCTGGGTCAGCCGCGCCTGGGCGAAAAAACACCATGAACTGTGGTACCGCGAAGTGACCCGCGACGAACATCCCGACCGGCCGATCAGCAAAAAAGGATAAGCACTTGCCGACGATTCTTGAGCCTGGAGAGATTGAAGCGGCGGCGAGTTCACCGCCGTTTCTGTACCTGCCGCCGCACAACCTGTTCACCTTGCGTGCATTACGCCTGGAGCGGTTGGCCGAGGGGCATCCGCTGGCCGATTACCTGCGCCTGGTGGCCGGCCTGTGTTATGTGCAGCAGCAACTGATGGACGATCCACCCGTCGCCACCTTGCCAGATCCCGAGCGAATCAAGGTATGCCAGGAGCACGACCTGCCACCGCTTGCCGCCGACAGTCTGGTGCGCGAGGGGCATTGGTTGCCCTACCTCGACACCTTGTTGGAACGCTACCGGCCAGCGCCGCAACTGGCGGTAGAACAAGCCCTGGCGACGTTGCGCAATACCGACTCCGGACAACGCAAAGCCTGGGCGGTGGCCTTGGTCAGCGGCCAGTTCACGCTGCTGCCCGCAGCGCTGGTGCCGTTTCTCGGCGCCGCCTTGCAAGCGGCCTGGAGTCACTGGTTGCTGAGCACGCCGGACCTGGCGCTGAAACCTGGTGACAGCCTCAGCCAATGCCCGGCCTGCGGTTCGCCGGCGATGGCCGGGGTGATTCGCAACCGTGGCAAACACAACGGTTTGCGCTATCTGGTGTGCTCGTTGTGTGCCTGCGAATGGCATGTGGTGCGGGTCAAATGTGTGTACTGCGAACAAAGCAAAGGCCTGGAATACGTCAGCCTCGACGACGACCGCCATGCCGCCAATCAGGCGCCGTTACGCGCCGAAACCTGTCCGGGCTGTCGCAGTTACCTGAAACTGCTGTACCTGGAAAACGACGCTGAGGCCGAAGCGTTGTCGGCTGACTTGGCCAGTCTGATGCTCGACATGCGCCTGGAACAGGAAGGCTACCTGCGTCCGGCGCCCAATCTGCTGCTGGCACCCGGGAGCGACTGAACGCTCAGCGGCTACACTCAGGCGCGACGGTCAATCGTTTTCAGGAGCGCCGGATGCCTTCAACCTCCGCCAGCCAAACCCTGCGGCTGCCTTCCATCGACAGTCTGCTGCGCCATCCCGCCTGCCAACCACTAGCCGAGCGCTATGGCCGGGAGTCGCTGCTGGCAAGCCTGCGGCAATTGCTCGATGACTTGCGCGAACCGGTGCTGGCCGGGCAACTCGATGCCGTGGAAATCAGCCCGCAGGTATTGGCGGGGCGGGCGGGTGAGCGTCTGGCCCAACATCACCAAAGCCATGTGCGGCGGGTGTTCAACCTGACCGGGACCGTGCTGCACACCAACCTCGGCCGGGCGCTGCTCCCCGAAGTCGCCATCGAAGCGGTGCAAATGGCTGCGCGCTATCCGCTCAATCTCGAATTTGATCTACACAGCGGCAAGCGCGGCGACCGTGATGACCTGATCGAAGGCCTGATCCGCGAACTGACCGGCGCCGAAGCGGTGACGGTGGTCAACAACAACGCGGCGGCGGTGCTGCTGACGCTCAACAGTCTGGGCGCGCGCAAGGAAGGGATTATTTCCCGGGGCGAGCTGATTGAAATCGGCGGCGCCTTCCGCATTCCCGACATCATGGCGCGAGCCGGGGTCCGGCTACATGAAGTCGGCACCACCAACCGCACGCACGCCCGTGATTACGAAGCAGCCATCGGCCCGCGCAGTGGTCTGGTGATGCGCGTGCATGCGAGCAATTACAGCATTGAAGGGTTCACCGCGCGGGTGCCGACCGCCGAACTGGCGCAGTTGGCGCACAGCCACGGATTGCCGCTGCTCGAAGACCTCGGCAGCGGCAGCCTGCTGGACCTGACCCGCTGGGGCCTGCCCGCCGAACCGACGGTGCGCCAGGCGCTGCTCGATGGTGCAGACATCGTCACCTTCAGTGGCGACAAATTGTTGGGTGGTCCGCAGGCCGGGTTGATTGTCGGGCGCAAGGACCTGATCGCGAAGATCAAGAAAAACCCGCTCAAACGCGCACTACGGGTCGACAAACTGACCCTGGCCGCGCTCGAAGCGGTGTTGGGTTTGTACCGCGATCCCGAGCGCCTGGCCGAACGTCTGCCAAGCCTGCGCCTGCTGATCCGCCCGCAGACCGATATCCTCGCCCAGGCCGAACGCTTGCAACCTTCGCTGGCGCACGCATTAGGTGACGGCTGGAGTGTCAGTGCGCTGCCGGCGTTGGGCATGATCGGCAGCGGCAGCCAACCGGTGGCGCGCCTGCCCAGCGCCGCGTTATGCCTGCGGCCAAAGGTGTCCAAACGTCTACGCGGGCGGCAGTTGCTGGGGCTGGAGGCCGCGTTCCGCCAGTTGGCCATTCCGGTGCTGGGCCGCATCGACGACGACGCACTGTGGCTGGACCTGCGCCAACTGGACGACGAAGCCGCCTGGCTGGTGCAACTCGATCAGTTGTCGGTCGAGGGGCAGGTAGGGTGATCGTCGGCACCGCAGGGCACATCGACCACGGCAAGACTTCGCTGCTGCAAGCATTGACCGGGCAGGCCGGCGACCGTCGCCGCGAAGAACGCGAACGCGGCATGACCATCGACCTTGGTTATCTTTATGCGGCGCTGGAACCGGGCGCCGAGTTGACCGGGTTCATCGACGTGCCCGGTCACGAGCGGTTCACCCATAACATGCTGGCCGGGGCGCAGGGCATCGATCTGGTGTTGCTGGTGGTCGCCGCGGATGACGGCGTCATGCCGCAAACCCGCGAACACTTGGCGATCATTGAACTGCTGGGCATTCCCCGGACGCTGGTGGCGATCACCAAGTGCGACCGGGTCGATCCGGCCCGGGTGCAAGCCGTCCATGAACAGATGACAACGCTACTGGCGCGCGGGCCCTATGCCGATGCGCCGCAGATCGCGCTGTCGAGTGTGACCGGGGAGGGCGTCGAGGCACTGCGCCAGGCGCTGCTCGATGCACAGCGTGACGTCCTTCAACGCAGCAGCAACGGCGGTTTTCGTCTGGCAATTGATCGGGCTTTTAGTGTGGCAGGCGCTGGCATCGTGGTGACCGGCACGGCATTGTCCGGGCAAGTGGCGGTGGGCGACACACTGGTGCTCAGCCCGCTAGGTAAACCTGTGCGTGTGCGCGGTTTGCATGCGCAAAATCAAGCGGCAAACAGCGCGTATGCCGGGCAACGCGTTGCGTTGAACCTGAGCTCCGAGCGCCTGGCGCTGGAGCACATTCACCGTGGCCAATGGCTGCTGGCCGAGTGGCTGTATGCCCCGACCCAGCGACTGGACATCGACCTGCACTTGCTGGCCAGCGAAGCCAAAGCCTTCGAACACTTTCAGCCGGTGCATGTTCACCTCGGCACTCAGGACGTGACGGGGCGGGTGGCGTTGCTCGAAGGTGCCAGTCTGGCGCCGGGTGGGCGGATGTTCGCGCAAATCCTGCTCAATGCTCCGGTGCAGGCGGTGAAAGGTGACCCGTTGATCCTGCGGGATCAGAGCGCCCAACGCACCCTCGGCGGGGGCCGGGTGCTCGACCCGTTTGCTCCGTCCCGACACCGACGCAGCCCCGAACGCCTGGCACAGCTACAGGCCCTCGCCAGCCGTAATACGCTGGAAGAACTCTTGCCAGCGTTGTTGGCCAACAGCGACACCGGCCTCGATCCACGGCAACTGGAGCGTCAGTTCAACCAGCTACGTGCGACCTGGGTATTGCCCGCTGACGTGCGCTTGATCGAGACCCGCCAAGGTCCGTTACTGTTCAGTGCTGCGCGTTGGGAGTCGCTGAAAGCTCCCTTGCTGGAACAGCTCGCACGCTTCCATCAACTTGAGCCGGATCAAATGGGCCCGGACCGGGATCGCCTGCGTCGCTTCGCTGCAACGGCTTTGGAACGCCCGACCTTCATCTGCCTGCTCGACGAATTACTCGCCAGCGGCGTCCTCGCCACCAGCGGGCCGTGGTTGCATTTACCCGGTCATCAAGTGCGCTTGAGCGAAGAGGACGAAGCCCTGTGGCAGCGTTTGCAACCGCTGTTCGAACAGGCCGGTTTCGATCCGCCGTGGGTGCGCCAACTGGGAAATGACGAGGCTACCGTGCGCCTGTTGTTGCGCAAAATGGCGCGGTTGGGGCTGCTGCATCAAGTGGTCCGGGACCTGTTCTACACCGACGCGATGATCCGTCGATTGGCGGCTATGCTCTTGCAACTGGCCGAGCACAACCCGGTGATTCAAGTCGCGGCGTTTCGCGATGCGGTCGGCCTGGGTCGCAAGCGCAGCATTCAGATTCTGGAGTACTTCGACCGCATCGGCCTGACCCGACGCCTGGGCGACAAGCGCCAAATCCGTCTCGACAGTGCCTTGGCGCAACAGAGAGACGACTGACTTCAAGGAAGGTAATCGCGCCCGGTGGCGCGGCCGGGCTTCAAACCCGGTTGGGGACGGCATCCGTTCCCGGGCCGGTTCGACTCCGGCTGCCTTCCGCCATTTTCCGCACGACCTGTCTCCTCCGGACAGCGGGAGGGCGTGGTTGCGTAGATTCAGGCGCGGATGTTGGATCGATGTGCTGCATTGTCACTTTTTTTTTTCGAAGTGCTGCGATGCAGAGCACAGATCACGTCGCACTGTTAAATCATTGTCTATGCTGGCCTTACCGCTTCCCTACCTGCTTTGCATAAGCAAGGAGACATCCATGGTGCCCACACCTCTGTCCGAGAAATCGTTGACCCGCAGCATGCTCGATGTCCTGATTCGTGCCGGGTTGATTGTTGTTCTGGTGCTGTTTTGCTTCGATATATTCCAGCCGTTTCGCGACCTGATGCTGTGGTCGGTGATCCTGGCGATCACGCTCTACCCGTTGCAACTGCGATTGATGGGGTCGTTCGGACGCAGCGAAGGGCGTGCTGCAACGGCGATTGTGCTGATTGCCATCGCTATTCTGGTGGTGCCGGTCTATCTGTTGGGCACCTCGATTGCTTCGTCGGTCGGGCAGGTCATCGACCTGGTGAAGGAAGGTACCTTCAACATCCCGCCGCCGCCCGACACGGTCGCCACGTGGCCGATCGTGGGTAAAACTATCTCGTCAGTATGGATGCAGGCATCCACCGATCTTCCGGACCTGATAGCGAAGTACTTGCCGCAAATAAAAGGCGTCAGTGTGGGCTTGTTGACCAAAATTGCCGGCGTCGGTGCGGGTTTGTTGATGTTCATTGTTGCCTTGATCATCGCCGGTATTTTCATGGCGCACGGTGAGGCCGGCACCCGTGCCGCGGTAGAGATCGCGTCTCGCATCAGCGGTCCTGACAAGGGGGCAAAAATCGCCGAACTGTGCACTGCAACCATCCGCGCAGTTGCGCTCGGCGTGGTCGGCATCGCGTTCATTCAGATGCTGCTGGTGGGTATCGGCTTCGTGCTCAAAGGCATCCCGGGCGCAGGTATACTTGCCATCTTCGTGTTACTGCTCGGCATCATGCAGTTACCGGCCACGCTGATTACGCTGCCGGTGATCATCTATGTGCTGGCCACCGAGGGGCCCAACACGAGGACCATTATCTTCTCCGTCTTTGTGTTCGTTGCCGGCCTGGTGGATAACGTACTCAAACCGCTGTTGCTGGGACGGGGGGTGGATGTGCCGATGCCGGTCGTGCTGATTGGCGCGCTGGGCGGCATGGTCACGAGCGGCATCCTGGGCTTGTTCATAGGGCCGGTGGTGCTTGCGGTGGGCTACCAATTGTTCTGGCAGTGGGTTCAGGATCGGCCGGAGGAAGGGTAAAATCCGTAACCATGAACGCGCCAAGTCACGAGTTGCTGGACCGGGTGTTGACTGCTCATGGTGGTGTCGAACGCTGGAACAGCCGAGAAGCCCGACGGGCAGGTCGTTGCCGAACGATCAGCCCCCCGGTCCTCCTTTCCAGGTCACGAAGAAAATACCCCTTGGGACCCACTGCACCGCGCATACTTCAACGGCTATGCGTTGTGGTCCTACCTGACCATGCCCTTCCAGTTCAGCTGCCGGCTGTCGTACGGAAGAACTCTCGGCATCAGGTCAACCAGACACGAAGGCGTTACTGGTAGCAATCGACCTCAGCGACATCGTCTACTCGTAATGCACGTTGCAGTGCCCGCGGGCTCTGTCAACGGCCGGGGTCGGAGGAGGCGTTTTGAAACCGTTCCTGCCCGGACCGGGTACATCAGCGTGGAACATGTTGCGCCAGGCGTGCCTGCAACGCCGCGATGCCGTGCCGCCAACCTTGACGGAACTGGCGGTCGTCCCCGGCATTCCAGAGGCGCGTTACTGGCTGGACCGGGAAATCGCTCCGCTGATTCGGGACGTGCATCAGGCCAACCATCGAGAGGCCCAAGCGCTTGCCAGAGCCGGGGAGCCGAATGACATGCTACCGCTGGCCAACATGCTGGCGGTCTCTGGTGGTAGTGACGCTGGCACCTTCGCGGCGGGCATCATCGCAGGATGGACGTTGCATGGGACGCGGCCAGCTTTCAAAGTGGTAACGGGCATCAGCGCTGGCGCCCTGGTTGCCCCGTTCGCTTACCTGGGGCCTCAGTACGACGACATCATTCTGCGCATCTGCAGCGCCATCGGCCCCAAAGACATTTTCCGTTCGCGCAATGTGCTGACCCGGCTTGCCAGCGACGGTATTGCGGACAGCAAGCCATTGTCGCGGCTCGTCGCGCAATACGTCACCCCTGACCTTCTGGCGGCGATTGCGGCGCAGTACGCCAATGGACGACTCCTGATGATCGGCACCACCGACCTCGATGCAGGGCGGCCCGTGACCTGGAACATGGGCGCCATTGCCGCAAGCGGTGCGCCGGGAGCGCTCGACCTGTTTCGTCAGATCCTGATCGCATCAATGAGTATTCCCGGTGCCGTCTCACCCGTCATGATCGACGTGGAGGTCAACGGTCAGCGGTTCCAGGAAATGCACGTGGACGGCGGCGTCATCACGCAGGTATTTCTTTACCCCCCAGGCACCGTCATGGCGCTGAATAACGTGACGGGCGCGCGCTTGCGCCGTGATCGGCATTTCTATGTGATTCGCAACGGGAAAATGGAGCCGCAGTGGTCCGGGACCAAGCGCCGCACGCTGAGCATCGGCGGTCGCGCCATCAGCGCGTTGATCCAGACGCAGGGCATCAGTGACCTCGACCGGATTTACCGAATGGCCCAGCAGGACGGGTCCGACTTCAATCTTGCGTACATCGGCTCCGATTTTCATCACCTTCGCACTCATCGGTTCGATGGCGAGTACATGAAGCGTTTGTTCGAGTACGCCTTTGAGCTCAGCGCGAAAGGTTACCCGTGGCATAAATCCCCCAATACCTGAATCTTTTATGTTTCTGTACCGGGATGTTGTTGGACTGGAACGGCCCCATCGCGAGCAGGCTCGCTCCCACACTGGATCTCCATCAGGCACAGATTTTGTAGATGACAAAGATCAACTGTGGGAGCGATCCTGCTCGCGATGGGGCCAGTCAAGACACCCATTACTGTCAGGTGTACTTGTGCTTGTCCGGTGCTGGCGGGAATTACTGGCGCAGTTGCTTTCGTGAAATTAATCATGTAGTTTTTCATGAAATTATAAAAACATAATTTCATGAGAGCCGATATGTTCCAGCAGTCCACGCAGCATGTCGCCAGCTACTACGCCCACAGTTGCGCTGATCGCCTGACCACTCGACCTGCGCTCGCAGGTGAACACGACACCGAGATCCTGATCATCGGCGCAGGGTTCAGTGGCCTGCACACCGCGTTGCGCCTGGCCCTGGCCGGCAAGCGCGTGACATTGCTGGAAGCCAGTCGCGTGGCGTGGGCAGCCTCGGGACGCAACGGTGGTCAGGCCATTCTCGGCTGGTCATGTGACATGCCACCTCTGGAAACGGCGCTGGGTTATGAGCGCGCTCGCCGGTTGTGGGACGGAATGCGTTGGGCGGCGCAAGAGCTGCGTGAATTACCCGCTCGCCATGGTTTTGACTGTGATTATCGCGCCGGCCATCTGTGGACTTCGGTCATGCCCCGACGTGTTGGTCTGCTGACCGAGTGGCAGCGCGAGGCCAGTCACAAGTGGGGGCACCATGGCTTACAGTTCATCAGCCGTGAGCAGTTGCCGCAGTGGATCGCCAGCGAACGCTATCAGGCCGGTCTCTTTGATCCTGAGGGCGGTCATTTGAACCCGCTGAAACTGGCACTCGGTCTGGCCACCGCCATCGAACGCGCCGGCGGCCGTATCCATGAACAAAGCAAAGCACTGAGTTATCGAGAGGACAGCGGTCGCTTCGTGGTGAACACTGATCGCGGGTCCATTCGGTCGGATGTTCTGGTGCTGGCCTGCAATGCCTATCTGGACCGGCTCGACCCCAAGCTGGCCAGTTGCGTATTACCCGTCGGTACTTATCAAGTGGCGACCGCGCCCCTGACGCCAGAGCAGGCCACTGAGCTGCTGCCCCGCAATGTATGCGTTACCGACAACCAGTTTGTCCTCGACTATTTCCGTCGCACACCGGACAACCGGCTGCTGTTCGGCGGCGGCTGCACGTATCTGGGCGGCATGCCCAAGGACATTGCCGGGGCAACACGACCGTTCCTGGAACGAGTGTTTCCACAGCTCAAAGGCGTAGAGCTGGAGTTCGCCTGGGGCGGGCACATCGACCTGACACTTAAACGAACGCCTGACATCGGCAGGTCGGGGGATCGCTACTGGCTGCAAGGCTATTCCGGGCATGGCGTCCTGCCCACACTGGCCGGCGCCCGTGCAGTGTCCGACGCCATTCTTGGCCAGGACGATGAATTATCCTTGTATCAGGGCTTGAACAACGGCAGTTTTCCCGGTGGTAAATACCTCGCCGCGCCGCTGGAAGCTATCGGCAAAGCCTGGTATCGACTGCGCGACAGTATCTGATGAGTCATCTACCGGAATTGCAGGCATGAACAAGCAAGAAGAAATCGCTGCGCTGGCGATCCTGATTCACGATTTGCGCAAGCACAAGAAATACACCTTGAAGGAACTGGCGGACAAAATCGGCCGTTCCGTAGGCTTTCTCTCGCAGGTCGAACGCGGTCTGTCTCGGCCTACCGTGGCAGACCTGACGGCGATCAGTGAAACCCTGGACGTACCGACGACGTATTTCTACAGCCTGCCAAAACCCAAGGAATTGCCGTGGGTCACGCGGCCGGACGAACGCCGCACGTTGTACTTCGCCAACGGCATTACCGACATTCTGGTTTCGCCAAAAATACGTGCGTCATTTTCCATGCTCGAAAGTCATCTCGAAGCTGGCGCCAGCAGCGGCGACCGGCACCTGACCGACAGCTCGGAGCAGGGCGGTTACGTGCTCGAAGGCGAGCTGACGCTGTGGCTGGGCGACGACGAAGACCCCGTTACCTTGGTGGCTGGCGACAGTTTTCAGTTCGACAGCCATACCCGTTGCCGTTACGGCAACCTCACCGGGCACCTCACGCGAGTGCTTTGGGTTTACACCTGATAACAAGATAAGGACCAACAATGATGGATGCTACCTGCTCTGATCTGCTGGCTGAGGTGCGGGCCTTTCGCCAACGCTATCCTGAGGTGCGCTATGTCGACCTGATTTCCCTCGATATTCCGGGACATTTTTACGGCAAGCGTTACCCGGTGGACATGCTGGAAAAGGTCGCGGCCGGCAGTGCGCTGAAACTGCCGCAGAACTGCGTATTGCTGGGCGTGCAGGGCGGTTTGTTCAAGATCGGTGATTACTGTTTCAACGACGGCGATCCGGATGCATTGCGTCGTCTGGTGCCGGGAACACTCAAACCGGTGAGCTGGGAAGGGCAACCGCTGGGGCAAATGCTGATCACCTCGGACGGCACTGAAAACCCCATTGTGTTTGAACCGCGCCAGGTACTCGCGCAGGTCCTGGACAGGCTTGCAGGTAAAGGCATTCATCCCGTGGTGGCGTTCGAGCTGGAGTTCTACCTGTTCGATAAAAAGCTGCGCGACGGGCTGCCGCAGTTTCCCCGCGACGGGCTGACGGACGATGCCGATGACCAACCCAACATGCACATCGAGCGACTGTCACGCTTTGCGCCGGTACTCGACGACATGGTCGAGACCTCGCGGGCTCAGGGTATCGACAGCACGGTGATCACCGCCGAACTCGGGCCGGGTCAGTTCGAAATCAATTTCGGTCACCTTGACGATGGCTTGCGTGCGGCAGACTGGGCGGCGCTGTTTTGTCGCAGCAGCCGTGGCGTAGCGCTCAAGCATGGTTATCGTGCGAGCTTCATGGCCAAACCTTACTTGCAGCACCCGGGCAGCGGCATGCACGTGCATGTCAGTCTTTACGACGCGGCCGGCAACAACATCCTGGCGGCCAACCAACAGCAGTCATTGCGTCACGCCGTGGCCGGCTGCCTGGAATTACTGCCGCATTGCATGCCGGTTTTCGCCCCGAACCAGAACGCTTATCGCCGCTTGGGCGGCACGACTAACATCGCCACGCGAGCGAGCTGGGGCTTTGAAGATCGTGATGCGTGCCTGCGCATTCCGGAGTCGGATTCGAAAAATTTGCGCATCGAACATCGTCTGGCGGGCGCCGACGCCAATCCCTATCTAGTGTTGGCGGCGATTCTGGTGGGACTGGAACATGGGCTGGACGCCCGCAAAGAACCCATCCCGCCGCTGAACGAAGACCGCAACAGTGGCGTCGACTTCCCACTGGAAATGCTCGAAGCCGTGCGATCGATGCAGCATCAGCCGCAATTGCGTGAAGGTTTGGGGGCCGAGTTCGTGGATGTCTATTGCGAGAACAAACGTCAGGATCATTTGGCGTTCATGCAGGAAATCAGCGCGCGGGAATACCGCTGGTATCTGTAATCGGTGGAGACGGGCAATCGTTCAATCCGAGTGATTGCCCGCGACACTAGCGAGAAGATCGATGGTGCCCAAGACGATTGAGCACGAGAAGCGAACCGCTAACCAACAGCGCAACACCGACCACCAGCAGCGCCGAAGGGCGAATCGGCATTCTTTCGGCACTTGTCGTGCCGATTGCCGACGAGTACGAAGGGCTCAAGTGCTGGCGGCTGCATGGATCGCCCCGAGTCTACTTCAGCCACTAATTTAGCTCTCAATTTTTCATTGGGTGGAGTCTGGCCATGTCGTGTGTAATCTGTGAAAACGTTTCTGCACGAACAATCTGCGCGGGCGCGTGGCAGGAATTCCATTGCCCTGAATGCGGCAATGGCCGTATTTCCCAGGAGCTTCTGAGCCTGATGATGTTATTGAACCTGCAACTTGATGTCAGGCGCAGCCGAAAATGGTTTCAAGAGCGCAGACCCTCCGACCCACTGCCAATGATGCGCGTGTCTGACATTTTGCTGTGCTGTGGCGCCAAGGATACTGTCGGTCCGGCCACAGGCGCCAAGGGTTAGGCACCGCAGAGCAGGGAATCTAGTTGCCATCCGCCACGTGGCGTTCTATCTCCGCTATTTTTTCTTTGAACTTCTCTATGGCCTGTTCCTTGGCGTGGGTGGAAGAAGGCGTGAGGGTTTCATCAACGGCCTCTGCATCACGGTCCTGAAGATCGCGATCGACCACGTTAACGGGTTTATCTGTTACATCAGTGGTTGGGCCATTTGATGTTGCTTGGGTGTCTTTGACATCGTCATCGTTGTGCATGTCGTTTACCTCTGTTGACTGCATTCACTTGGCTTTTTCTTCTTCTGAGCCTTCCTGCGAAGGTTACAAAACGTTAGAAATTCAGGATGAGGTAAAGGTGCTGTTTCGCTGACGAGCGGCAGCACTTGTGGGAGCGAGCCCGCTCGCGATAGCGGTGGGTCAATCAACAATGAAGCCGACTGACGCACCGCATTCGTCGGAACGCCGCCCGGAGCCGGCTCGCTCCCACAGGGGATTTGTGTGAGGGCATTAAAAAAACGCCGCGCATCTGACGATGGGCGGCGTTTTCTATGGCGTTGTAGCGTTAGGCTTGAACGACCGGAATGTTGGCGTTCGCAGCCGCTTCACGGAACTCGGCGATCTGGTCGAAGGACAGGTAGCGGTAGACATCGGCCGCCATGCTGTCGATCTTGCCAGCGTATTCCATGTACTCCTCGACGGTCGGCAGGCGACCCAGGATGGAAGCCACGGACGCCAGCTCGGCCGAGGCCAGGTAGACGTTCGCGCCGTCACCCAGACGGTTCGGGAAGTTACGGGTCGACGTCGACACCACGGTGGCGTTTGGTTCTACGCGAGCCTGGTTACCCATGCACAGCGAGCAGCCCGGCATTTCCATGCGCGCGCCGGCCTTGTTGTAGATGCCGTAGTAGCCTTCCTCGGTCAGTTGGTGAGCGTCCATCTTGGTCGGCGGCGACAGCCACAGACGGGTTGGCAGCTGACCGTCGACCTGTTCCAGCAACTTGCCGGCCGCGCGGAAGTGACCGATGTTGGTCATGCACGAACCGATGAACACCTCGTCGATTTTCTGACCTTCAGCGGTCGACAGCAGACGAGCGTCGTCCGGGTCGTTCGGTGCGCAGAGAATCGGTTGGGTGATTTCTGCCAGGTCAATCTCGATGATTTCAGCGTATTCGGCGTCAGCATCGGCAACCAGCAGCTCAGGGTTGGCCAGCCAGGCTTCCATCGCTTGAGCACGACGTTCCAGGGTGCGCGCATCGCCGTAGCCTTCGCCGATCATCCAGCGCAGCAGGGTGATGTTGGAGGTCAGGTACTCGGCAATGGCCTTTTCCGGGAGTTTGATGGTGCAGCCAGCCGCCGAACGCTCGGCCGAGGCGTCGGACAGCTCGAAAGCCTGCTCGACGGTCAGGTTGTCCAGTCCTTCGATTTCCAGGATGCGTCCGGAGAAGGCGTTGATCTTGCCTTTCTTCTCCACAGTCAGCAGACCGGCCTTGATGGCGTAGTAAGGGATCGAATGGACCAGGTCACGCAGGGTGATGCCCGGTTGCATTTTGCCTTTGAAACGCACCAGGACGGACTCGGGCATGTCCAGCGGCATAACGCCGGTGGCAGCGGCGAACGCAATCAATCCGGAGCCCGCCGGGAACGAAATACCGATCGGGAAACGGGTGTGCGAGTCACCACCGGTACCGACGGTGTCCGGCAGCAGCATGCGGTTCAGCCAGCTGTGGATGATGCCGTCACCCGGCTTGAGCGAAACACCGCCTCGGTTGCGCATGAAGTCCGGCAGGGTGTGGTGGGTCGTCACATCCACAGGCTTGGGGTAAGCCGCGGTGTGGCAGAAGGACTGCATCACCAGATCGGTCGAGAAGCCCAGGCACGCCAGGTCTTTCAGTTCGTCACGGGTCATCGGACCGGTGGTGTCCTGAGAACCGACGGTGGTCATCTTCGGTTCGCAGTAGGTGCCCGGACGAACGCCCGTCACACCGCACGCCTTGCCGACCATCTTCTGCGCCAAGGTGTAACCCTTGGTGCTTTCAGCCGGCGCTTCAGGCTTCTTGAACAGGTTCGACGGTGGCAGACCCAGCTCGGCACGCGCCTTCTCGGTCAGGCCACGGCCGATGATCAGCGGAATACGACCGCCAGCACGGACTTCGTCCAACAGCACCGGGGTCTTCATTTCGAAGGTGGCGATGATTTCGTCAGTGCCGTGCTTGCAGACTTTGCCAGCATGCGGGTACAGGTCGATCACGTCGCCCATGTGCATGTTGGACACATCGAATTCGATTGGCAGGGCGCCGGCATCTTCCATGGTGTTGTAGAAGATTGGAGCGATCTTGTTGCCGAAGCAGAAACCGCCAGCGCGCTTGTTCGGTACGTAAGGCACGTCGTCGCCGAAGAACCACAGCACCGAGTTGGTGGCSGATTTACGCGACGAACCGGTACCGACCACGTCRCCGACGTAGGCGATSGGGAAGCCTTGGCCGCGCATTTCTTCGATCTGCTTCATCGGGCCGGTGACGCCTTGTTCGTCCGGCACGATRCCGTCGCGAGCCATTTTCAGCATGGCCAGGGCGTGCAGCGGGATGTCCGGGCGGGACCAGGCGTCCGGAGCAGGGGACAGGTCGTCGGTGTTGGTTTCGCCGGTGACCTTGAACACGCGCAGGCTGATCTTGTCGGCCAGCACAGGGCGGTTTTTGAACCACTCGCCGTCAGCCCAGGATTGCAGCACGCCTTTGGCGTGAACGTTACCGTTCTTGGCGCGTTCAGCGACGTCGTGGAAAGCGTCGAACATCAGCAGGGTGTGCTTGAGTTCTTCGGCAGCCACTGGGGCCAGTTCGGCGTCGTCCAGCAGGTTGACCAACGTGACAATGTTGTAGCCGCCCTGCATGGTGCCGAGCAGTTCAACCGCGCGCTTCTTGTCGATCAGAGGGGATTTGGCTTCGCCTTTGGCGAGGGCAGAGAGGAAACCGGCCTTTACATAGGCCGCTTCGTCCACTCCAGGTGGAACGCGATTGGTGATCAGGTCAACGAGGAAAGCTTCTTCGCCAGCCGGGGGATTCTTCAGCAGCTCGATCAGGCCTGCAGTTTGTTCGGCGTTAAGCGGCTGGGGAACGATACCCAGTGCTGCACGCTCTTCGATATGTTTGCGGTAGGCTTCAAGCACAGTTATTACCCTCATCAGTGGTCCCAAATGGGTGTCCGGGACGCTCATCCCGAATTGCCGTACTCATGCGCTGCATGGCGTTGTGAGCCACTTAGCCAGAATTACCGGCAATTCCTTACAGAAGCTGCTTTCAAAGTTTTACGCCTGCAGAACGGGAGCTGATGAGGGTTGGCGCTGAGCTTTTCCCCGCTGGAAAAACCCTTCGCCAACACCGCTCTGAAGGAACGACTGTGCTCGTGACGCTTTGAAAACAGCTTCTAACGGACATTGGCGCCTTAAAAGGCTGGCTGATTCTACGGCAAAAAAAAATTAAAGGTAAGTTAGACCCCGAATTTTGAGGGGTGATGAATGTTAGACAAAGGGCTAACATGCCGACCTGTCAGTTTCCCCCGTGTTTTGCCTATCTATGCCCAATCAGACCATCAAGACCCCCTGCGTCGGCCTTTGCTCCACTGTTTACGGTGATTTGGTGTGCCGTGGCTGCAAGCGTTTCCACCATGAAGTGATCAACTGGAATGGTTACAACGAGGAGGAAAAGCGCGCGGTATGGCTGCGTCTTGAGCAATTGCTGTCCCAGGTGATGGCCAGCAAACTGGAGGTTTTCGACCCTCAGCGTCTGCGTTTGCAACTGGAGCAACGCAAGATTCGTTTTGTGCCGCATCAGTCGGAGTATTGCTGGGCGTATCAGCTGATTGCCCGTGGGGCGCGGGTGATCAATAACCTGGAAGCCTACGGGATGGTGCTGATGCCGGAATTTCGCGACTGGAACCTGCCGGAATTGCGTGATGCCATTGATCGGGAATTTTTCTTGCTGTCTGAGGCGCATTATCAACGGTACATCGCACCGGGCTTCCTGAAAGACGCCTTTGGCGCCTAAAAGCATCGTCGGAACGCCGCCCGGACCAAGCCCGGCTCCCACAGTGGATCTCCAGTGCTCACAAAACCCTGTGGGAGCCGGGCTTGCCCGCGATGGCGTCCGACCAGACGCCATAGATTTCAATGCTGAGCCAATTCCCCAAGCTTATCCTCAATCTCCTGCGGCTTGAGCACCAGCACATCACCCTCCACCGCATCCAGCACCACTTCCGCCGTATTGCCGATCAAAGCCCCCGACAACCCGGACCGCGCCACGGTGCCGATCACGGTCACTGCCGCCTGTAGCTTGTGCACCATGAACGGAATCAACACATCCGCCGGGCCTTCCTCGATATGCAAATGGTCATCGTCGATGTCGTATTCCGCCTGGAACGCCTTGCACTGCTCGCGATAGCGCGCTTCGATGGTTTCCTTGAGCTGGAAGGTCGGGTCGGCCGACGACAGCATCGGCGATGGATGCGCACTGATCACGTGCAAATGAGCCTTGGCCAGGCTGGCGATGTCATAACCGTAATCAATGATGGTGTTGTGCAGGTGACGGTGTTCAAGGTCGCTATTGCCGACATCGACAGCCGCCAGGATCACTTTGTCTTTCCAGGAACCGGCAGTTTTTACCAGCAGCACCGGGGTAGGGCACTCGCGAAGCAGCTTCCAGTCGTCCGGGGTCAGCAGTGCCTTTTTCAGCTGGCTGTCCGGGTAATGCTGTTTGACCACCAGCCCGCAGCCCTCAGCCTGCTGCACTTCGATGATGGTTTGGTGCAGGCTTTCATTCCAGGCCTGTTCGGTGGTGACGCTAAAGCCGTCCGCCAACAAGGCTGCCTTGAGCACGCCCAACATACCGTTATGGTCATGTTTGCGGTCAACGACCAGCAGGTGCAAGTGCGCCTGAGTCACTCCGGCAATCAATTTGGCCCGTTTGAGCGCCAGGCTCTCCGAATGTTCGGGTTCTATGACCACCAGAATGCTGCGAATGGCTTGCATGATCGGGATCTCCATAAAGGGGTAAAAAGCACGGCGTTGCACAACTATAGTTGCTGCTCGCCAACCAGGTACTTGATGCATATCAACGGTTGGCGACTGGTGGTCTGCCGACAGGCCGGTATAATCGGCGCCCTTCGTTTTTGAACCCTTTATCCGTGAGCCCCATGATCCTTCCCGAAATTCACGAGTTCCTCGGCTGCCGTACCCCTGACGGCTGGGTGCAGGCCGCACTGGCCGATCAGGAAACCTTGCTGATCGACCACAAGAACTGCGAATTCAAAGCGGCCAGCACGGCGCTGAGCCTGATTGCCAAGTACCACTCCCATGTCGACCTGATCAACCTGATGTCGCGCCTGGCCCGGGAAGAACTGGTGCACCATGAACAAGTCATGCGCCTGATGAAAAAGCGCAAGATCGAGCTGCGCCAATTGTCCGCCGGTCGCTACGCCTCGGGCCTGCGCAAAGTGGTACGCAGCCATGAACCGGTGAAACTGGTGGATACGTTGGTGGTGGGCGCTTTTATCGAGGCCCGCAGTTGCGAGCGTTTCGAGGCGCTGGTGCCGCATCTGGATGAAGAACTGGGCAAGTTCTACTTCGGGCTGCTGAAAAGCGAGGCGCGGCATTTCCAGGGTTACCTGAAACTGGCTTACCAGTACGGGGACGCCAAGGACATCGCCCAAGTGATCGATAAGGTCCGTGCGGCAGAGCAGGAGCTGATCGAGTCGCCGGACGTGGAGTTCCGTTTCCACAGTGGCGTGCCCGCTGCGGCCTGACGCTTAAAACGCCTTAGCGGCTCAAGCCGAGGCGTTCGTGCCAATCAGCGATGGACTCTTCGGGATAGACCTCGAACTGCTGATCGCCGGAATGCGCCTCGACCTCCACCCACGGCGCTTTTGAGCCGAGCATCAAGTGCGTGTGCTCTGGCGGCACCGGCAACGGGGTGTCGATGGCGGACGCAAACGGGTGGATCAGCTCCGGCCATTCAGGGCTGAACAGCCACAGTCCCGTACCACAAAGGGAGCAGAAATGCCGTTCGGCGCTGCTGCTGTGCGCCCGTTTATCGCCTTCATCCTTGAGCCGTGCATGGTAAATCGCGATGTGCTTTCGGCCGCGTACCTTGAGGCTCCCGGCATCGCCGCCGAGATTGATCGCATAACCGCCACCGCCCTGTGTCTTGCGACAGATCGAGCAGTAGCAACGTTGATAAGGGTAGGGGTGGGCACTGTTCAGGCTGAATGACACGGCGCCGCAGTGGCAGGAACCTTCTAGATGCATGGTCGCTTCCTACGAGTATTGGGCTTATCTGCAAAGCTTAGACTTTCAGTGGTAAGGCGGGCCTCATCGCGGGCAAGCCCTAATGCCGATCAGTTAAGCAATTTATGCGACAACGCAATTTTTGTAGCAGCTGGCGAAGCCTGCGTTCGGCTGCGCAACAGTCGCGAAATCAGACGATGCAGTGTTTCAGGAAGACCGCAAACTCAGGTTTTACGACTGCTGCGCAGCCGAACGCAGGCTTCGCCAGCTGCTACGGATCGCGTTATGGCTTAACTGATCGGCATTAGGGCAAGCCCGGCTCCTACATTGGTTTTGTGAACACTGAAGATCAACTGTAGGAGCCGAGCTCGCTCGCGATGAACGATTACGCGGTCTTGCTGGACGCCCGCTAATGGCCAAGGCAGCATGAGCGCCTTCACCACCGGGGCTGACTCATGCGACGACTACCTTCACTGGCAGCACTGCGAACCTTCGAATGCGCCGCCCGCCACGCGCACTTCGGCCGGGCTGCCACTGAGTTGTGTGTCACCGACAGCGCTGTCAGCCACCAAATCCGCCAACTCGAAGAACACTTGGGCGTTTCGCTGTTCATCCGCGAAGGCCGGCAGATTCGCCCGACCATGGCTGCCGGGCGGCTGATGCAAAGTTTGCAGCAGGCTTTTGAACTGATCGGCGATGCCTGCGATGAGCTGCGCGATCCGTCATCGCTGGCGGTGTTGCGTCTGGCTGTTACCGCCGAACTGGCCCAAAAGTGGTTGATGAGCCGCCTCACGGATTTCTACGCGCGCTATCCGCACATCACCTTGCACCTGTACGAACAACCGATCGATGCAACGGCGCCGGGGGAAGACATCGACTTGGCGATCACCTACGGCACCGGTCCGGTGGACAGTAGTGCGTACTTTGTCAGGCCATTGCCGGCATTGCAGTTCTTTCCGGTGTGCAGCCCCGGCCTGTTCAATCAGGGCACACTCAAAGCGCCCAGGGATCTGGCACGCCATTGCCTGCTGCACGATGACCAGGACGGCAAGACCTGGACTGCCTGGCTGACCAGCCATGCCGGTGACCAGCGCCCCGAGCGACAGTTGTATTTCGCACATGCCGGCCTCGCACTGGAAGCGGCAGCCCAAGGGCAGGGCGTGGCGATGGGCGATAACCTGACAGCACAGGAAGATTTGCTCAGCGGTCGTCTGGTCCGGCCGTTCACCTCCAGCATGACCGCCCTCGGGCAATACGCGCTGGTGTGCGAACGAGTGCGGCTGGAGCGTCCGGCGGTGGCGCAGATGCTGGAATGGTTCAACGATCAACTGATCGATTGATGAGTTGAATTCAACTGTTCCGAAATAATCGTCGTTGGCGAGCAAGGCGCCAGCAACCTTAGCCTGTGGTCATTCCAATCCCCGCTGATGAGGTTTGACCATGGCACGTTTGCTCGATTCAACCCCTAAACAAGACGGTTTCCGTTTGCCCGGCGAATTCGAAACCAAGTCCGGTTGCTGGCTCGGCTGGCCGGAGCGAACCGACGTGTGGCGCAATGGCGCCAAGCCGGCGCAGAAAGTCTGGGTGCAAATTGTCACCGCGATCTCGCACAGCGAACCGGTCACCGTTTGCGCCTCTGCCACGCAGTTCGCCACGGCCCGCCGCCAGTTGCCGCCGCAAGTACGTGTGGTGGAAATGACCTGCAACGACACCTGGTTCCGCGACAGCGGCCCGTGCTTCGTGGTGAATGACAACAGCGGTGAAGTGCGCGGTGTCGACTTCGAATTCAACGCTTACGGCGGTCTCGACGGTGGTTTGTACTACCCGTGGGACAACGACGATCAGATCGCCAGCAAGGTTCTCGAAATCGAACGTTTCGACCGTTACCGTGCGCCGCTGATCGCCGAGCTGGGCGGGATCCAGAGTGACGGTGAAGGCAGCATCCTCACCACTGAGCAATGCCTGCTCAACCGCAATCGCAACCAGCATTTGGGCAAGGATGAAGTCACGCGACGCCTGACCGATTACCTCGGCGCCGAGCAAATCATCTGGCTACCTCGGGGCTGCAAATTCGACGAAACCGACGGTCACGTCGATGACCTCGCCTGTTTCGTGCGTCCCGGCGAAGTGGTGCTGCAATGGACCGACAACCGCGATGACCCGCAGTGGGAAATCTATCAGGAGGCCTACGACATCCTGCGCAGCACCCGCGACAGCCGTGGCCGCGAGCTGATCGTGCACAAACTGCCGCAACCGGACGTGCTGGAGTGGACCGCCGAAGAAGCCGAAGGCCTGGATCAGCAAGACAGCACGCACACGCGTCAGGCCGGGACGCAAATCTGCGCGTCGTACATCAACTACTACGCCGGCAATACATCGATCGTGGTGCCGTTGTTCGGTGACCGCAACGATCAGGCCGCCATGGCGACCCTCGCCGAGCTGTTCCCGCAGCACAAAATCGTCGGCATTGAAAACTCCCGGGAGATCCTCCTTGGTGGTGGCAACGTTGCTTGCATCACCATGCCGCAATACGCGGCGCCTGCCAGCAACAAAAAGGGAGTTTGAATATGGGCCTGCACAAACTGACTCAAGCGTTATTGCTGGTGCTTGCACCCCTGTGTGTGCAGGCCGCCGACACCGCCAAACCGGTGGTCAACCTGTACATCTGGGGCGAGTACCTGGCGCCGGATACGCTGACCAATTTCGAGAAGAAAACCGGCATCCATGTGGTCGCCGATCACTTTGATTCACTGGAAACCGTCGAGACCAAATTGCTGACGGGTCGCAGCGGTTATGACCTGGTGCTGACGGCGGGACAGCATTTGTCCCGGGCGATCCAGAGCGGCGCGATCCAGACGCTGGACCGCAAGCATACGCCGCATTTTCAAGGCGTCGGCGAGGAGTTTCGTCAGCACATGGCGGTGTTCGATCCGGGCAATCGCTACGCCGGCATCTATGCCTGGGGCACCACCGGCGTCGGCTATCAGGAAGAGGCGGTACAACAGCGCTTACCCGACGCACCCCAGGACAGTTGGGCGATGCTGTTCGATCCCGCCGTGGTGTCGAAATTTGCCGGTTGCGGAGTCAGCCTGCTCAACGATCCCAACGAGGTGTTTGCGGCGGTCATGAAGTACATGGGCCTGGACATCAACCGCCAGAACCTCGATGACCTGAAGCTGGCCGAGCAGCAATTGGCGAAGATCCGCCCGTATATCCGCTACTTCGACAATGACTTGAACATAAGCGACCTGGCCAACGGCAACACCTGCGTGGCGATGTCGTGGAACGGCAACGTGGCGATCGCCGCGGGGCAGGCCGAGGCGGCGAAGAAACCGTTCACGTTGAACTACCGGATACCCAAGGAAGGCACCTTGATCTGGTTTGACGCCATGGTCATTCCCAAGGACGCGCCACACCCCGAGGCGGGGCTGGCGTTGATGGATTATCTGATGACGCCTGAAGTGATCGCGCCGATCACTGACACCATTCACTACGCCAACGCCATTACAGCGGCGGATGGCTTGATTGATCCGGCGATTCGCAATGACCCGGGGACGTATCCTTCGGCGCAGGTGAGGGCATCGCTGTATAGCAAGAACGACAATGGGAAGGTGTTTAACCGGGCGTTGATTCGGGCGTTTAGTCGGTTGAAGTCGGGGTTGTGATTGGCCTTGAGTAATGTGGTGAATGTGATTCCGCCATCGCGAGCAGGCTCACTCCTACAGGGGATTTGTGGACACTGGAGATCCAGTGTAGGAGTGAGCCTGCTCGCGATGAACGATAACGCGGTCTATCTGGTAGGCACCCGCCACAAATACCACGCCGCCACCGTCCGATACGGGCTCCACGCCACCCCGATCTCTACCATTTGCTTACGCGTCGGCTGCACCTCCAACCCCTTCAGCCGGCGATACCCTTCACGCACGCCAAAATCATCGGCCGGCAGAATATCCGGCCGTTCGAGGCTGTAAATCAGCAGCATCTCAACCGTCCAGCGGCCGACCCCGCGCAAGGTGATCAAGCGCTCGATCAACGCCTCATCCTCCATCGCCAACGCCGTCGCATATTCCGGCACCACGCCGTCTAGCGTTGCTTGGGCAATCCCCTGAATGGTCGCGATCTTGCCCGCCGAAAACCCGCAACTACGCATCTGATCAAACCCGGTCGCCAGTATCTGTTCCGGCCGTGGGAATGCCACCGACGGAAACAGGGCCAGCAACCGCCCGACAATCGCATCCCCGGCCTTGGCGTGCAGTTGCTGATAGGCAATCGCCCGCACCAGCGACTCATACGGATCGCGAGCCGCATGGGGCTGGTGCAGGCACGGACCGATGGCCGCGATGTGGCGCGCCCAGTCTGCGTCGAGGGACGCTAAAAACCGGGTCGCCGGCAGATAGGGATCGGGCATGGCGATCAAGTGTTTCCGGTTGATTTCAGCAAGGCGTTAACTTCACCGTAAGTAAAAGCCTTGAGGTGGCTGCTATCGAGTTTGCCGGTCTCCAGAAAGCTCTTGGCCAGCCCGGCCATGGCGCCATACAAAAACTCGGCGATGCCCGAACCGGCACTCAAACGCCTCACGCCCAGTGCTTTCAATGCTTCAAGCGATGGCAACCCCGGCAGCCCAAGCACATTCACCGGCAACGTCGTGCCCTGGCACAACGCGGCGATTTCATACTCCGCCGAGACACCCGCGGCAAACAGCCCGTCGGCACCCGCCGCTTGATACAGCGCGGCGCGCTTGAGTGTTTCGGCGACGCGATCTTCGGCCGGCACCAATCCTCGCAGGTACACATCGGTGCGGGCATTTATGAACAGCTTCACATTGCGCTGATCAGCAACCTTGCGCGCCACCTCGATCTTGCGCACCAGCAACTCGGGCGCAGACGCACCGTCTTCGATATTGATCCCGACCGCGCCGGCGGCAATCACTGCCTCAATCACTTGGGCAACCCGCGTCAGGTCATCGGAATAGCCAGCCTCGACGTCCACGGTCAACGGCAACGAAATCACGCGGACGATGGACTCGACGGTCGATACCAGTCGTTCGAGGGGCAGGGCATTACCGTCCGCATAACCATGAGCCCAGGCCACCGCCGCGCTGCTGGTGGCGACGGCTTTGCAGCCCAGTTGCTCGACGATACGGGCCCCGGTGGCATCCGCGACGTTGGTGAGGATCAACAAGCCTTCGTGGTGCAGTTGGTGGAATTGTGTGTCCATCGAATGTCCTTCCTGATGACGGTTGAGGCAATCAGAACGCCAGTTGTTGGGTGACCAGCATCGCTGCGTTTTCCAGCCGGAGCAGAAACGCCTTGCGCGGTTGTCCTCCACCATAGCCGGTCAGCGAGCCATCCGCACCGATGACCCGGTGGCAAGGCACCACGATGGCCAGTCGGTTGTGCCCGTTGGCCAGGCCCACCGCCCGACTGGCACCGGGTTTGCCCAACAGCCTGGCGATGTTGCCGTAGGTGCTGGTCTTGCCGTACGGGATCTTCGCCAATTCACCCCAGACCTGCCGGGCGAATTCACTGCCAGGCAGGTGCAGCGCGACGGTGAACTCGGTGAGTTTGCCGGCGAAATACTGCGCCAGTTCCACCTCGATCTGCTGTAGATGCGCGTTGTGCCCTGGCGCGACCGCGTAGCCATATCGGTTCTGCAGTTCTTCGACTTCACGGGTCAACGCCGGACGGTCGAGGAATTCCAGCAGCACCAGTCCACGGCGCTCGGCCATGGCGATCATCGGCCCCAGTGGTGTGGTCAGTCGAGTGTAGAGCAACGGTTCACTCTGCGCGGCTCGGCCCGGGGTGATGTGGAACGACTTTTGAAAGGCGTCACGGAAACCGCTGAGGGATTCATATCCCGAGTCGAATGCCGCGCTGTCGATGGAATCGCCCTGTTTGATCCCGCCCAGCGCCATGCCGAGACGGCGCGTGCGCAGCCAGGCGTGAAAGGTCATGCCCAAATGCTGCTTGAACCAGCGCCGCAGTTTCAACGGCTCGATGCCCTCGGCCAGCAACTGGGTGTCGGTCCAGCGCTGCTCGGGATCGGCATTCACCGACTTCAGCAGCGTCTGTACCCAGTCGGGCGCGATGGCCGCAGCGTCCAGCGGCTTGCAGCGCAGACACGCGCGATAACCCGCTGCCAGGCATTCATCGGCGTGCGCAAAGAACTCGACGTTCTCTGGTTTTGGCGAACGCGCCGTACAGCCGGGACGGCAAAAAATCCCGGTGGTTTTCACGGCCGTGAAGAACACCCCCTCGTAGGCAGTGTCGCGTTCGAGCATGGCGCGAACCATTTCAGCATGGGGCGGCAGTAAAGCGGTCTGTATGTTCATGGGCTGAGCATAAAACCCTGTGGGCGGTGTCTCCACCGGAAAATCGACAATGAATTTTTGTGGCTCTGGACTACAGTGATCGGGTTACTGATCAGGCAGCCAAACAGGGAGTGATTTCATGCAACCGTTTACGATTCAACACATCGATCACATCGTGCTGCGCGTCCAGGACCTGGAGCGAAGCATCACGTTCTACGCGCAGGTGTTCGGCGCTGAACTGGTCAAGCGCCAAGACAATCTGGGGCTGGTGCATCTGCGTGCCGGGACCTCCATGATCGACCTCGTCAGCCTGGACGGTGAACTCGGGCGCAAGGGCGGTGCCGCCGCCGGGCAAGAGGGGCGTAATCTCGATCATGTCTGCCTGCGCATCGAGCCCTTCGACGAAGCGGCACTCATCAGCCACTTGCAGTCGTTCGGTCTGGCGCCTGAGAAAGCGGCCACACGCTTCGGCGCCGAAGGCTATGGCTTGTCGCTTTATTGCTTTGATCCGGATGGCAATCAGGTCGAGCTCAAAGGGCCGTCCACGTAAAACACTACTGATCAGCCTTAGGTAGCCTGAAGTTGCTCGCGTAAAAATTCGATAAATCGTCGGGTTTGTTGGAGGGCCTGTTCTTGAGAAGTGCGGAGCGAATGGCGAAAACATCCATGCCATACGCTCCAATGGTGCCTGCCGTCATTATTGGCTGGAGCGAACGGCCCCTCCATCAATCAACAAATTCTGCCCGGTCAGGTAGCCCGCATGGCTGCTGCAAACGAAGGCACACAGCGCACCGAACTCCTCGGGTGAGCCGAAGCGTTTGGCAGGAATTTCGTGACGGCATTCGTCAAGGAATACCTCACTGTCTTGCCCCGACTCTTGGGCGGCCGCGACCAGGTTGTCACGCAGTCGATCGGTATCGAAGGAGCCCGGTTGCAGGTTGTTGATCGTCACATTACGACTGGCAATGTTTTCTTGCCGGGCAAGCCCGGCGATGAACCCCGTCAGACCACTGCGCGCGCCATTGGACAGACCCAGGCTTTCGATAGGGGACTTCACGGCACTCGACGTGATGTTGATGATTCGGCCAAATCCACGCGCCGCCATACCGTCTACCGTTGCCTTGATCAACTCGATCGGGGTGAGCATGTTGGCATCCAGCGCCTTGAGCCAGGCGTCGCGGTTCCATTCGCGGAAATCCCCGGGAGGAGGGCCTCCAGCGTTGTTGATCAATATATCGAAATGCTCATGGGCCATGAGCGCTGCCGCCCGACCCTCAGGCGTCGAAATGTCTCCGGCTACGGCGATGACAGTCACTTCAGGATTTATCGCTCTGAGTTGACGGGCTGTTTCATTCAGCGTCTGTTCGCCCCGTGCAGTGATCACCACGTTCACGCCTTCGTGGACCAGTGCCTGTGCGCAGGCTTTGCCCAGACCTTTGCTGGCGGCGCATACCAGCGCCCAGCGTCCTGCTATTCCTAGATTCATGCGGGTTTTCCTGAAAGAAGTAAGCTCAAAAAATGTAGTTGCCTATTCATGCAAGATCCACCGTTGCAGACCGGTTTGGCGATGGCGCATCGATTCCCATAAAGCGCCGCACTCGCTCTCCTTCGGCATCGCATCGTATGGTTTCAGGCGCGGCATCGAGTTGAATATTGCCGTTCTCCATGAAAATCACCCGGTCGGAGATCGACATGGCGAAGTCCATTTCGTGGGTCACGATCAGCATGGTCATGCCTTCCTTGGCCAGGTCGCGGATCACATTCAGCACGTCGTTGACCAGTTCCGGGTCGAGGGCTGAGGTCGGCTCGTCGAACAGCATGATCTGCGGCTCCATCGCCAGAGCCCGCGCGATCGCCACGCGCTGTTGCTGCCCGCCGGAGAGTTGATGCGGGTACTTGTGGGCATGGGCCAGCAGGCCGACCTTGTCCAGCAGCGCATAAGCGCGATGTTCACTCAGCTCGCCCGGCTGGCCGTGGTAACGCGGCGCCAGAGTGACGTTGTCGAGAATGGTGCGGTGCGGGAACAGGTTGAAGTTCTGGAACACCATGCCAATGTGCCGCACGCCTTTGCGCAAACGGGAGCTATCGGGTTTGTCCGAAGCTTCGATGAATTTTTCGCCGAACAACAGAATGTCGCCCGTATCGATGGTTTCCAGGCCGTTGACCGTGCGAATCAGCGAAGTCTTGCCGGAACCGGATGGGCCAATGATCGAGACAACCTGGCCGTATTCGACATTCAGGTCGATACCCAGCAGCACTTTGTGCGTGCCATAGCTCTTCTGGATGTTCTTCAGTTGCAGGATAGGCGTCGCGTTGTTGCCCGCTGCTTTGCGCGCACTGTCTGGCAAGGCTTCGGCGCAGGCCTTGAACTTGGCCACGGCGGCGTCATCGAGTGTGTGCGGCTTGCGGAAGTTCAGGTCCAGGTAGCGCTCCAGACGCTGCAGGAAATAACCGAACACGGTGACGATCAACACGTAGTAGACGCCTACCGCCGCCAGGGTTTCCATGACCAGGAAGTTGGTGGCATAGAGGCGCTGGCCGACTGTGAGAATTTCCGTCAGGGAGATCACCGACACCAGCGAGGTCAGTTTGACCACGGTGATGTATTCATTGATCAACGTGGGCAGCGAGATACGGAAAGCCTGGGGAATCACGATCAAGCGTTGCATGCCGAACAGGCCGACACCCAGCGCGCGCCCGGCTTCTTTTTGGCCCTTGGCCACGGAGATCAGACCACCACGGTGGATTTCCGCCATGTACGCCGCTTCGGTGACCACCAGGGCCAGCAAGCCAGAGTAGAAGGGGTTGGACAGTATCGGTCCACTGCCGGGAAACAATTGCGGCAAGTTGTAGACGAAGACCACCAGCACCAGCAACGGGATGCTGCGGAAGAACCAAATGTAGACCGCTGCGGGAATACGCAGCAAAGGCGACTGGGACAGCTTGGCCGTGGCCAGAACAAAACCCAGCAGCATGCCGATGAACCAGGCCAGGGCACTGAGCTGGACCACCGTGACGCAGGCACTCCAGAAGTCTGGCAGGGAGAACAGGGAGAAGAAATACGACCAATCGAATTGCATAGGGCACCTCGATCTGCCGCCCCGATGCAGGGGAGGCAGATGACCAAACTACAAGGACACGTTCTTAGTTGGCAGTCGGTTCTTCCAAGGCATATTTCTTAAGAATAGCGGCGTACTCACCACTCTTCTTGGTCTCCTCGAAGGCCTTTTGCACCGCCTGGAAGGTTTCTTCGTTACCTTTCTTGACGAAGATGCCCAAGGTTTGCTGATAGATCGGGTGATCGGTGGTGATGACTACCCGGCCGTTGGTCTTTTCCGCGATCAATTTTGCGGCGCCGGCGATTTCAACCTGGGCCTGAATGTTCTTGGACAGCAGAGCCTGGGTTACTTCAGGCGCCGAGGGGTACTCACTGACGGTGATGGCGCCTTTGTTGTTCGGCACGCAATATTCATCGGATAATTTCCTGAATTCCTTGACCCAGGTAGTGCCCTGTTCCAGACCCAATTTCAAACCGCACAGGTCTTCAGGTGTTTTCGCATTGATCTCGCTGCCCTTGGGCACCATGACCGCGGCACCGGTGTTGGCATAGGCGATGGTCTGGGCCTGAGTCTGGCGCTCCGGCGTGATGTACATGCCGGAAATGACCGCGTCGTACTTGCCGGAGTTAAGGCCCAGGATCAGGCTCGGGAACTTGGTGTCGACGAATTCCACCTTGGCGTTCATGTGCTTGGCCAGTGCCGCTGCTATCTCGGGGTCCGAGCCCACCACGTTTTTGTCCTTGTCATAGGACTCGAAAGGAGGGTAAGTGATTTCCATGCCGACCTTGAACGTGTCTGCCGCGGCCATGCTCACCGAGGCACCGAGCATACCGGCTGCCAATACAGCCAAGCTCAACAGGTTCTTTTTATTGTTTTTCATTTTTTACTGACTCCGGCGTAGGTAAGGGTGTAGATGAAAACTTCAATCAGGACGGTTGAGCCTGATTTTTCAAATGTCCGAAACTGGCGGGCTTGCGTGCCTTGCCTGGCAGTTGAACTTCCCCTTTGGCTACCCTCTGGCGCAGATACTGATAGGTCTGCAGTGCCTGGCCATACATGTGTTCGCCGATCGTGATTTCTTCGTAGTCCTTACTTGCCTGGGCGAATCCGGGCAGCGGTTTGATCTGGGTGTGGTAGTCGCAGGCATAAAACAGTGGAAAGGAATAACGCTCCTCGCTCACGCTGCGAACCCGGTGTGCAGTGGCAACGAATGCGCCTGCTGTCATCACTTCCAGCATGTCACCGATGTTCACCACAAAGGCATCGGCCATCGGTGGTGCATCGATCCATTGGCCAAGATTGTTCATGACCTCAAGGCCTGGTTTGTCGGCCAAGAGGATGGTGAAACACTCATAGTCAGTATGGGCGCCAAGACCCGGTGCGTCATGGGCGGCACCGTCGAAGGGGTAGTGGATCAGGCGCAGCTTGGGCGGCGGACGGGTGACCAGGCTGTCGAAATAGTTTTCTTCCAGCCCCAGGGTCAGGGCAAAGCCGCCGAACAGGCGCTGGCCCAAGGCGAAGATCGCTTCATAGTAGGCCTGAACCGACGCCTTGAAACCTGGCAACTGCGGCCAGTCGTTGGGCCCCAGCAATGGGGTGTTGGCCAGCACCAGCGGGTCATCAGCCGGCACTTCGAAGCCGACGTCGAAGGCCTCCTTGTGGTCCGGCTTGCCTTTGGAATAGACCTCTTCGCCTTCGGGTACAAAGCCCTTGTGGGTTTGCGAAGTGCCGATGTAATGCCGCATCTTGGTGTCGAGGGGTTGGTCGAAATAGTCCTTGGCAGCCTTGCGCAGGTTGGCGATCAGCTGCGGGTCGATACCGTGATCGGTGATATAGAGGAACCCGACCTCGCTGGCAGCGCGCCCCAACTGTTCGGCCACGGCCAGGCGATGTTCCAGTTCAAAGCTGAGCAGACCGGCGATGTTAACTACCGGGATGCTGTTGAAATTGGCTTTGTGTGTGTCAGTGCTGGCGCTGTTATTTTTATTGTCAGGCATGACGCATCGGCTCCCTAAGGATTGCTTGAGTGGTGGAAGCGGCTGAAGTGTTGCCGCTCGGTCTGGCCCATCCACACGTTCAATGACCACAGGTCGGCAACGGGTACATTGGTGAAGGGCAAATGATGCAGGTAGCCGTCAGCGCCGAATTCCGGGGTCAGGGTGCTGATCTGGTAACCGCGGGCTTGCTGCGAGCGCCAAATGCTTTCCCAGTGCTGCTGATGGAAGGCCAGTTCTTTTGCATATTCGGGAGCCGCCGGGTGCGGAACCTGCGGGCCCTGGTCGTAACCGACCCGGGCCTGGATATGGTGAACCCGCTCGATGAAGGCGCTCAGGTCATCGGCCGGGTCGTTCAATAGACGCTCGCAGGTCACGACCCAATGGCTGATGTCACTGGTGAACAACAGATCGGGCAGCTGCCGGATCAACTCCAGCGTCACCCACGGGTTGAACAGCGACCGCGAGCGGTGGGTTTCGAAACTGCAGACCTGGCCATGTTTACGCGCCAGTTCCAGCGCTTGGCCAAAGAACTCCACTTGTTGTGGCAGGGACCAGCGATCATTACCCGCCAGCACGTTGACGAAGCGCGGGCCAAGTTCGCCGGCCCAGGCGAGTTTCTGCTGCAGGTCATTGAGGTGAATGGCAGGTGTTGCCGACTGGTCTGGCAGCACGTCGTACGCGGTGAAGACTGTGCTGATATAGCCCAGGCGATTGGCCTGGAGGAAGGCGCCGAACTCAGCCCGTTCACGGGCGTCCAGAGGCAGGCGTGCTTCCATGCCATCAAAGCCCGCCTGCAGCAGCTCCTCGAGCGCCTGGGCCTTGCTGGCGGTGTAACCCCACAGCGTGCGAAAAATTTCCAGCTTCATCGGTAATCCTCAAAAAACTCTGGGCGCAACCTGAGCCCACCCAGCGATGCCGTGGCGGGTTCGCTGTGGTGCCGATGTTAGGCATAGGCTGCGGCGTGAAAGAATCTGAAAGTTCAAATGAATACTTCAGACTTTCTTCAACAAATAGCTACCTACGTACACAGTGTTAGAGGTGGGGTTTTTTCGGTGGGTAGGCGTCTACGCTGACCAATAGCGAGAGTCGCCAGCATTATGGAATCATTTAGATCCATCCAAACAACACCCGGCGCTATGACGTGGATTTTCCATCCAGCGCAAGCTGATGGTCAGCTTGGTTTGAAGTCGGCCGTGGGCCAGACGCGACACTGGGCCAAATCCTTCGTTATATGGGCTGGGTGAAAGAGCATCTTGCGGGCGAGAACAACGTGTACGGCGTCATCGTTGCGTCAGATATCAACCAGAAACTGCGGTACGCCGCAACGCAGGTTCTAGAAAATCGATAAGCAGTACGATCAAGCGGGTGCCGCCTGCGCCGAGCTTTGTTGAATGAAACGGTCAATCAACCACCTCGCGGCGGGGCCCGGTGGTAAATCCGTGCGATAGATGACGTCGAAGGGATATTTTCCGCTTTTGTATTCCGGCAGGTTCAGCTTCACGAGTCGGCCGCTGTCCAGATCTTCCTGGATCATAGGGGCGGGCATGTTCCCCCAGCCAATGCCTTCACGCAGCAGCATGTGCTTGGCCCCAAGGTCCGCTAGCCGCCAGGTGCGGTTACTGAGAACGGCGAAATCCTTGTCCTTGGTCAGAAGTGAGCGGTCAGACAGCACCAGTTGAGTGGACTCTCGCCCGGCACCCGGAACATTAGAGTCGCTTGAGGCCAGTGGATGATTCGGGGCTGCCACCGGAATCAATTCGACACTGCCGACGCCAATTCTTTCGATACCGCTGATTCCCTCATTCATTGGCCCACTCACGCCGACTATCGCGCCGCGGTTGATCACCAGATCAGTGACAGCCCCAAGCGCTTCCATGTGCAGGTGGAGTGCGACCGTGGGGAATTCTTCTCGAAAGGATTTGAGGGCGTCCACCACACGTTCGGCGGGAAGCATCACATCGAGCACGACGTGAACTTCGGCTTCGAGTCCTTGCAGCAGGCCTTTGACCTTGGCGCGCAGTCCATGGATACCGTTGGCGATTGTTCTGGCTTCGACCAACACGGTGCGCCCCGCATCGGTAAGTTGGGGTTTGCGTGTTGTCTGGCGATCAAACAGCGATACACCGAGCTGCATTTCCAGGTTGGCGATTGAGTAGCTGACGACCGAGGTGGCCCGATGCAGTTTTCTGGCGGCCGCTGCAAAACTGCCGACCTCTACGACCGTCAGAAACACACGCAGTTGGTCCAGTGTTGGTGTTCCGGGGTCAGAGATCATGCCTGTTTCCTTGAGCGTAATGGCCGATATTAGCCCGCAGAGTGGCGGGTCGCAGAGCGGTTCATCTACAAGCCGGTGGTCGAGATGGAATGAAGCTGGCAGATGGAAGGTCTGGGGATGTCTTGCCTATTTTATCGAATCTAATGATCTAAATTAGCCAGCTATTCAGATTAGCTGACGAGGCGCAGGATTTCTTCACTAGGGCGGTTCATGTCGAATCGCACCCAATTGAAGGAAATGTCCCCTATGACTACTTCTGCAAACATCGCTCAATCAGCCACCTCTGAACATAGCCATTCCAACGTGACACAGGCCTCGGCCTCGTTGATCGGTCGCATTCTGCTCAGCGCCATCTTCATCCTCTCCGGATTTTCGAAGCTCGCCGCTCCCGCCATGATGGTCGGTTACATCAGCTCCGTCGGGCTTCCATTTCCCCAGTTGGCGCTGGCGCTGGCGATCATTGTTGAAATCGGTGGTGGCCTGGCTCTGATCGCTGGTTACCGCACCCGCACCGTCGCCGCCGTCCTGGCGCTGTTCAGTGTGTTTACCGCCTTGGCTTTCCATAGCGCACTGGCCGATCAAAACCAGTTCATCCACTTCTTCAAGAACATAGCGATGGCCGGTGGCCTGTTACAAGTCGTGGCCTTCGGTGCCGGTCGTTTCAGCCTCGACGCTCGTCGTCGTTGATGCCTCGCGCTGCGAAGGCCGGTTCCCTCGCAGCGCAGTGTTTGTCTCCCGTCCTTTCAATAGTCGAGGTCTCCATGAAAGCCATACGTGTGTACGAATACGGCAACCCTGAAGTGTTACGCCTGGATGAAATGGCGGACCCGGTGCCCGGTGAAGGTGAGGTTCTGATCGATGTCGCCGGAGCCGGCGTCAACCCGATTGACTGGAAGATCCTTTCCGGGGCGATGAAAGCATTCATCCCACTGCCGCTGCCTTTTACACCCGGGGTTGAAGTGGCCGGTACTGTTGTCGCGCTGGGGAAGGGCGTCACTGAGTTCAGCATCGGCGATGAAGTGTTCGGCTTCATCAATATCGTCGGTGGTTATGCGACCAAAGCGGTTGCCCAGGTTTCAAAACTGGCCTTGAAGCCTCGTACGCTTAGTGCACTCCAGGCCAGTGCTGTGCCCGCAACTGCTTTGACGGCATGGCAAGCGCTCACTGAACATGCAAGTGTGCAACGGCGCCAGAAAGTGTTGATCCACGCCGCAGCCGGTGGCGTGGGCAGCATGGCCGTGCAGATTGCCAAATACTTTGGCGCTGAAGTCTACGCAACAGCCTCTGCACACAATCATGCCTATCTGAAAGACCTCGGTGCTGATTACACCCTCGACTATACGACTCAGGCATTTGATGAGTGGGTGTCTGACGTCGATGTCGTACTGGATCTGGTTGGCGGCGAAACACAAACCCGTTCGTTTGCGGTACTGAAAAGAAACGGCGTGTTGGTATCGCCTGTGAGCCTGCCGAACATGTCGCTGGCAAATGACTATGGTGTGATCCCCGCAAATTTTGCTACCCGCTCGGATGGCCGGCAGCTCGCGCTCATTGCTGAACTGTTCGACAAGGGACACCTCACGGTCGATGTCGAGGCATACCCCTTGGCTGATGCGAAAGGGGCGATCGAGAAAAGCATGAGTCGTCATTTACGGGGCAGGCTAGCCCTCGATACAACGAAGTAAGCGCTGGGCCCGTTATCTGCCACCTCATCCGGGATGTGCGTGTTCACCTTGGCTGTGGTGGCGTTCTTTTCTCCGACTCTCCTGTGAGCAGGCCAATTCTGACAAGGACTTACTTCGCTCATTCAGATTTAAACATCGGAAATCTCTGATGGTAGTTATTTTTTGGCTGTTTCTATACTGGCCCCCCCCCACTCAAAGGTTTAAGCATCACAACGGTTACGCACGTAGCTATGCAGTTGAAGTGACTGCTGGCGGCTGAAAAAATCATTCTCGGCTGGAGAGTTTTCCTGGAGGGCGATAAAAACAAGAAAGCTGTAAATCAAATCTGAATAAGCTATTGGTGTCTGGCTTGTTCGGGTTTTGAGTATCTGCATTTTGCTTAGTTGAATAATAAGAGCAGTGTTCAAATCGACTCAGACGGTTTGACGCTACAAATCTTCTATAGCTATTAATCAGAGCCTGAAAAATGAACTTCTATGAACTCATCGGTTATGACCGTGACGGAACTGTTCGTGAACTTGATACGGCGCTAAACAAGGGGACTTTAACCACCAGGGATGTGACGTTTTCAGCGCTTGGTTTTAATGCTCCAGGCTGGATTGCAGCCTCTTCGATGTCGATTCTTTACTCAATATCGGGCCACCATGCTCCGCTGGCCATTTTAATTGCGTACTTCTTTCCAATGTTGGTCATGGCTTTCTGCATGATCTCCCTCACTCGACAAGCACCGTCGGCAGGCGGAGTGTTTACCTTCACGTCGCGGTTTCTCCATACCAGCGTCGGGACCATTCTCGGCTGGGCGTACGCTGTTGCCTGCACGGCAGTGATGGCCATGTGCGCAATCATCGGAACCGAATATATCCAGGCGCTGATCCCGGCACTGGCGGGTCCGCTTAACGCCAAATTGATCGGGACGGGTATGGTTCTGATCTTCCTGGCCATTTCCTGCAAGGGCGTCAATGCCACCGCCAAAATCGCCAGCATCTTTCTGATTTTCGAGATCAGTGTTGTTGCCGGGCTCGGGTTGATGGGCATCATCAACCCTCAGGTTCCCGATTTGTCGGTTATGTCCATGTATACGCTGGAAGGCTCGGGTGGCTGGTCAGCAATCGGGCCAGGGGTCCTGTTCGGAGTATGGATGCTCGCCAACTTCGATTCTGCGATCAACTACATCGAGGAATCGCGTATTCCCGTTCGAACCGTACAACGCTCCATGTTGCTCGTTCTGACCTCCGCCTTTGTTATTTACACCCTCGCGGCTATCGGCTGGCAGTACGCCGTGCCTGTGGAGAAATTGGCGGCAATCATTGAGGACGGCAACGGTGGGCCAATCGCAGCGGTCGCGAACGTTTACTTGCCACCGGCCATGGCCTGGATTGCATTGTTCGTCGTGATAACTTCGGCATGTGCCGGTATGCAAATCTCTTCGAGTGCGGCGGCGCGTACGCTCTATCGAATGAGTGAAGAAGGGCATCTGCCAGTAGCGCTTAGCGCCGTTAACAAAACAAAATCGCCGTGGCTCGCCAGCGTTATCGTCGCGGCCGTCGCTATTTCCCTGCTCTGGTGGAAACCGCTGGATAAGATTGTCTGGTACTACGATGTCGTGACTATCACGCTGGTGATGTCCTACATGGCGGCTATCGCAGCCTTTATTGTCATGACTTTCCGACGTCAGCGTTTCGGCATCGCGTTAGCACTGTCGATCCCTGCGGCTCTCGCCATCCTCGTTCTCGGATACATCGGTTATACCGCCGGCGCTAATCCAGTTTCGCCAGAGGACCAATACACGGCCTGGTACCTTGGCGCGCTGACGATCCTGTCTGGGGCGCTGATTCTGGTGTGGCAATCGCGTGTCTCCAGGCGCCCCGTGCTTTCCAAAGCGCAAGAGTCCTGATTTCCACGCGCGGCGTTCATTTAAAACATCATGGGTGAATTTATGAAACGTGTTGTCGTTATTACTGGAGCTGGAAAGGGCATAGGGCTGGCAATCGCCAAACGTTTTGCTGCAAGTGGCGATCATTTGGTACTCAATTACTTCGACACCAAGGACCAACTGGACCCCGTGCTACGTATTGCCGAAGAGAACGGTGGCGATGGGATCACTGTTCAAGCGGATATCAGTAATCCCGAAGCCGCAGCCGCAATCATCCGGGAGGCGGAGAGTCGCTACGGAAGGGTCGATATTCTTGTCAACAATGCCGGGAGACTGGTTTCGGCGACAGTAGAGCAAACGACCTGGGCGCAGTGGGAGCAGATGATCAGTACCAATCTCGGGGGGACCTGGGCCTGCATGCAAGCCGTATTGCCGGGCATGCTGGCGCGCGGTCAGGGGCGGATTATCAACATCAGCTCCGAGTTGGGGCTGATTGGATTCCCGACCTACGCCGCGTACTGCGCATCCAAGGGCGGGGTGATTGCGCTGACAAAAGCGGTTGCCAAGGAAGTTGCCCCCCGAGGTGTATTAGTCAACTCGGTAGCGCCGGGGCCGATTGAAACAGACATGCTGATCAACGACACGATCGAATACAACGATGAGACCCGCGCGACCATTCCATTGAAGCGCTTCGGCAAACCGGATGAAATCGCGGCCATGGTCGAGGCCCTGGCCGGGCCCGCGGGTGATTTTATGGTTGGACAGATCATCAGCCCCAATGGCGGCGCTGCGATCTAGTTGGGTATCTCGAAGTTTAACTTCACTGAGTCATTAATTTCCCAGTCAAGTAAGTGGCTCTTATTCTGCTAATAACAAGAAGGATACAAAATGAGCGCTGTAATGATTACCGGTGGTTTAGGCTATGTGGGCAGGTACCTGACGAAAAGACTCAGCGAGCAAGGCATCAAGGTGATTAGTTATAATCGTGACTACTCCGAAGCTCACTCGGAATTCATGACCCCTGTACAGGGGGAGTTGTACGATATACCCAGGATTGTCAGAACCATCCAGCAGTATGGGATTGATCGTGTTATTCATACGGCGGCCATGTCACATCCCGACTTGTCCATAGACTTGCCTATTACGACAGTAGCGGCGAATATCGATGGCACAATCCATTTGCTTGAAGCAATGCGATTGGCGGGAATCAAAAAGTTAGTAAACTTTTCTTCGGAAACGGTGTATGGGCATTTCGAGGGCGTGATTAATGAACAAACACCGACTTACCCAACGACACCCTATGGTGTAACCAAGGTTGCCACCGAGCACTTTGGCCGAGTCTACAATGATCTTTATGGTATGGAGGTGATTTCACTGCGAATTGCGGAAGTGTATGGCCCGGAAAATAAAATGCCGCAAGTTCTCAGGGATATCCTTAAAACCGTCCATCGCGGTGAAGCATTTACCTTGCCTTCGGGCGGAGATCATCGGTTCCACTATATTCATGTGGAAGACGTTGTGCGTGCCGTCCTGATGGCGGCCGAAACCAGAGATCTGAAAGGCGGAGTCTTTAACATTGCCGGTGATCGCTCCTGGACGCTGCATCAAGCCGTTGAAATTATCAGGAAAATTATTCCTGATGCGCGCATCGAAGTTGGCGATGGTTATTGGCATCTCGATCGCCATGGGGAATGGGATCTCAGTGCGGCCGAGCGGGAGTTGGGCTATCGAGCGCAATGGTCGCTGGAAAAAGGACTCACGCATTATTCCAATTGGTTGCTCGATCACGAGTATTGATAGGGGGCTGGGTCGCTGTTGTTGGTGATTCATTAACTTTTAATATCAACGGGTGATTAAGCATGATTGCGAATCCTATTGTCTGGCCAAACGGTGCACGCTGCGCTGTAGCCTTTACCTTTGATATGGATGCGGACAGCATTCTGCATGTGGCGCACCCCAAAGATTCCGCGACACGGGTTGCCAGTATTTCCATGCTGCACTATGGACCGAAAGTGGCCATTCCAAGGATTTTGGAAACCTATCGGCGCTTCGAAATTAAACAAACGTTTTTCATCCCGGCCTGGTGCATCGAACAATACCCCGAGGCCATTGAGGCGATCGTCGAAGGTGGGCACGAAATTGCTCACCATGGCTACATACATGAACATCCAAACGAGCTGACCCGGGAAGAAGAAGCTTATTGGCTCGATCGGGGTTGCGACACCATCAAGCGCTTCACCGGCCAGGCACCGCGAGGCTGGCGGGCTCCCCTCTACAATATGTCAGAGCACTCGGCTGACCTGCTGATCGAGCGAGGCTTCAGTTATGACGCCTCTTTGATGGGGGATGACGTGCCTTACCTGTTGCGCACGGGTGTGGGCGAGCTGGTGGAGCTTCCATCCAGTTGGGCGCTGGATGACTGGCCTCAGTACATGCACAGCATCGACCTTGATTTTCAGATGCCGATTCAGTCGCCGCAACGCGCCGTCGAGGTTTTCAAGGCCGAGTTCGATGCAGCCTGGGAGTATGGCGCTCTCTTCGTACCGGTCTGGCATCCTTTCCTTTCCGGTCGTTTGTCACGATGGCATGAAGTGTCGAAGTTGATCGAATACATGATGGCCAAAGGTGATGTCTGGTTTGCACGAATGGATGAGATCGCCGCGCATGTCCAGCGCAGTGTAGCCACGGGCGCCTATAAACCACGGATTGATAAGCTGCCTTATTATCAGGGACCGGTTAAGGCTGCCATCAGATAAAACACAAAACCCTGTAGGAGCGGAGCTTGCTCCGGGCGGCGTTCCGACGAAAGCGGTAGCACATTCAACATGGATGTTGGCTGACACATCGCCATCGCGAGCAGGCTCGCTCCCACCCGGATTTCGATCGACTGACGTAGCGAGAGAATTCCTCTGTCTCGCTGGCGCTTAAACAACAAAAATCCTACCTGTTTAAATGAAGCCTCCTGTTACCACCCGAAGGCTACAACGCCTTGCGTCATCGCCTACGGGTAAGACAGAATCCGCCGGCTTGTGCGTCTAGGGCACGGGTTCTATCGTGGCTGGGTCACTGAAAAGCAGTGATCGGGTTTGGTAGACCCGCAGCATCGACGCATAGCGTCACCTTCGGCGGTCCTTTCTCAGGACTGCGTTTTTATGGTGGCCATGCGCAGGGCTCCTCCGGGGGCGCCGGTTCCGATGCCCGGTCTACCAACCTTCGTATGGCCGCCACCCTCCGTTTGGTAGCGAGAGGGTGATGGCTCCTTTTAAGTAGCATCGGAGTTTCATCTATGATCAAACCAACACCCAACCCACCGGAAACAGATCCGGCATCGCCCTACGAATCCCTCGATTCCAAAAAATTCCATGAAGCGGCCGAACGCGCCCTCGACCATTACCTCAACCCGGCGGCCCAAATCATGGGCAGCACCCACGAACCCGAACCCATGTTCCTCGCCAACCCGAAGTACGACACCGAATCCCTGCTGGCCAACGCCAGCGAATCACTGGGCTCGGCCACCACCATGCTCAGCAATTTTGCGGCGCTACTGGATAACTCACACCGCAAGACCCTGTTGGGGATTACGCAAGTGGTCATGTTGGGGGAGTTGGCGGTGAATCAGGCGTTGGATAACGTCGAGCTTAAGGAGTAAACACAGACCCTCTGTGGCGCAGGGCTAGCTCGTCGCCACAGAGGGAGAGGTAGTAAGTCCGCATGTGCGTGCGCTAAAGCCACGTATTCACCACCCGCCGATCCAGTTCCTCCCAATCCGCCATGCCCAGCACTCGCATGGTGTTCAACCCGCGCAAATAACCGCGCAACTGATTGGCGGTGGCCCGCACAAGCTCCGAGTCAGGCGTGTTTTCGCACAACAGTACGGTTTCGTACTCGACCAGGTACTCGGCCACCCGGTCACGGAAATCGGGTAAAACGGCGTCGCGGATCAAGTCAAAAGTCCTCAAGGAGAGATCCTCATCAATCTTTTCCAGTTGTAATCGGGTGCGTATCCGTCTGCACGGCGCGCAACTATTGCCGGGAGTAATAGTGACCATTACGAAACGCAAGTTCTGCTTTGTCGACGATAGTCGGAAAATCGCCTCCATTGATGAACCGAACCGTTTATTTTCAGGATGAGACTGATGCGCCCTTTATTCGTGCCTGCCATGGTGTTTGCACCTTTGTTGCTCGCCGGTTGTGCCTCCGCGCCGAATGCGCCGACCCTGACCTTGCAGACCAGCAAGACCCCTGCTCAATACGCCGACTGCGTCGTGCCGAAATTGCAGGGCAGTGCGTTGAACCCGACTGTCTCGCAAACCTCGCGCAGCTATCGAATCGTGGTGCCTAGTAAGGTATCGACGGACAACGTGCTGGAAGCCTACAAGGCCGGGAAGGGTGGCAAGGTATTCATCTACGAGCGCCATTTGCTGGCCTCGAACTTCCTGCCTTCGAGTTTTGAACGCGCCGCACAGGATTGCATCTGAAAGGACCGTCGCACCCGCTTGATCAAACCCGCTTCGCCATCAACAACACCGAAGCCGCCGCCGACAACAACCCCGCGCAGCACCGATTGAAGATCCGCTTGCCGGAAGGCTCGGCGAACCAGCGACGCATGTGCAGCCCCATGTAGGCGTACGCACTGATTGCGATCCATTCCAGCATCAAGAACAGCGCGCCGAGTAGCGCGAATTGCGGTGTCACCGCGCGGGTCGGGTCGACGAATTGAGGCAAGAATGCGGTGAAAATCAGGATGGCTTTGGGATTGCCGGCCGCCACCAGAAACTCCTGCCGCGCCAAGGCCAGCACGCCGACGGGGGCGCGGGTGTCAATGCGCTCGGCACCAGGATCAGCGCGCCACAATTGCCAGGCGAGGTAAAACAGGTAGGCCGCGCCGAGGATCTTGATTCCGTAGAACAGCATTTCGGAGGTTTGCAGCACCACCGCCAATCCTGCGGAGGCGAGGGCGATCATGCCGGCAAACGCCAGTAACCGACCGATCCCGGCCACGCAGGAGGCCCGATAGCCGTAACGCGTCGAGTTGCTGACCGACAGCAGGTTATTCGGGCCGGGTGCCATGTTCAGGGCAAAGCAGGCCGGCAGGAAAAGGGTGAGGGTGGCGAGGTCCATGGCGAGTCTCCGCAAACGAGAGCGCCATTTTTATCATGGACGGTGTGCGGCTCGCCCGGTACAGCCATGAACGCAAGCCGCAGTACACTTTCATTTGGCGAATTTTCTCGCGCCCGCGACGCAGAAAATCACCGCCACGGTGACCCCGAGCATGCCAAGGCTGACCTGTTCGTGCAGCAACGTCGCCGCCAGCGCCAAGCCAAAAAACGGCTGCAACAACTGAAGCTGTCCCACCGCCGCAATCCCGCCCTGCGCCAGCCCGCGGTACCAGAACACAAAACCGATCAGCATGCTGAACAGCGACACATACCCCAAGCTCAACCAGGCCGGCACACTGATCCCGGATAACGAAACGGGCATCCGCCACCAGGTCAATGCGGCCATCAACGGTAGCGACAACACCAAGGCCCAACAAATCACCTGCCAGCCGCCCAGTGTTCTGGAGAGCTTGGCGCCTTCGGCATACCCCAGGCCACACGCCAGAATCGCCAACAGCATCAGGACGTCACCGACGGGAGAAGCGCTCAGCCCCTGAGAGACGGCGAAGCCAATCACCAGCAAACTCCCAAGCACCGAAAAAAACCAGAACGCCGGCCGTGGCCGCTCGCCACCGCGCAACACGCCGAAGGCGGCAGTGGCGAGTGGCAGCAGGCCGACGAAGACAATGGAATGCGCCGACGTCACGTATTGCAACGCCAGCGCCGTCAGCAGCGGAAAGCCGATCACCACACCCATTGCGACGATGACCAAAGGCAGCAACTGGCTGCGCGCTGGCCGCTGTTGCTTGAACAGCCATAGCATGCACAGCGCCAGCACGCCGGCGATGGTGGCGCGGGCGACCGTCAGAAACACGGGGTTGAATTCAAGCACGGCCACGCGAGTAGCGGGCAGCGAGCCGCTGAAGATCAGCACGCCGAAGAAGCCATTGATCAGTCCGCTTGCGTGCTTGTCCAGCGTCGGGCTTTTGAGCGTTGAGGTCCTTTCCATTTTGCGTCTCCGTGTCGGGTTGCGTGAATGGCATCTTATGATCCAGGATTAAGAACAATCAAAAAATTGTCATGGATACATCCCACGATGCCACGCTCTCGCTACAAGTCGCTGGTTGACACTTTTGCTGCTGATATTCACTCGGGGCGCTTACTGCCCGGCACACGCTTGCCGACGCACCGCCAGTTGGCCGTCAGCGAAGGCCTGGCGCTGGTCACGGCCAGCCGGGTCTATGCCGAGCTGGAAGCCATGGGGCTGGTCAGTGGCGAAACCGGGCGCGGGACCTTTGTCCGCGAGACCTCGTTGCCACCCAGTCATGGCATTGATCAGCCAGATGTCGCGGCAGGGGTTATCGACCTCAACTTCAACTATCCCTCGCTGCCGGGGCAGGGCGATCTGTTGCGCAATGCCTTGCGTCAACTGGCGTTGTCCGGCGACCTGGAATCACACTTGCGCTATCAGCCCCATGCCGGGCGTGCGCATGAGCGCGCCTCCATCGCCCGCCATTTGAGTAGCCGTGGTTTGACGGTTCAAGCTGAGCAGGTATTGATTGTCAGTGGCGCGCAGCATGGCCTGGCAGTGACGTTGATGGCGCTGCTGCGACCGGGTGACGTGATCGCGGCCGATGCGCTGACCTATTCGGGCTTCAAGGTGCTGGCCGAAGCGTTGCATCTTGAAATCGTGGCCATCCCCGTCACAGCGCAGGGGCCGGATCTTGAGGCGCTGGAAAAACTGTGCCGCAGCCGGACAGTGCGTGCCGTCTACACCATGCCGACCCTGCATAACCCGATGGGCTGGGTGATGGCCGCCGATCAACGCGAACACCTGGTGGCGATTGCGCGCAAGCATGACCTGCACATTATTGAGGACGGGGCCTATGCGTTTCTCGCCGAAGAAGCGCCGCCGCCCATTGCTGAACTGGCCCCGGAACGGACCGTCTACGTGTCCGGTTTTTCCAAGAACGTCGCCACCGGTCTGCGCGTGGGTTTTATCGCGGCACCGGCGCAAAGGGTGGCCGCACTGGAGCGCACGATCAGGGCGACCACCTGGAACACTCCGGGCGTCATGACGGCCATCGCCTGCGCATGGCTCGACGATGGAACGGTCAGCACGCTGGAAGCGCAAAAGCGCGCTGATGCCCAGGCCCGGCAGGCTTTGGCCAGTGAGGTGCTGGCGGGACTGCGCGTGGTTCGCCATCCCTCGTCCTATTTTCTTTGGCTGCCTCTGGTGGAGGATGCACGGGCGGACCAGATCGCCATGGCCTTGATGCGCGAGCACGTTTCGGTCTCGACCGCCGAGCCGTTTGCCACCTCTGTCCATGTGCCGCATGCGATCCGCCTGGCGCTTGGCTCGGTGGGTATGGACACGCTTCGAGAGGCGCTGATGGCGGTGAAGCGAGTGGTCGGGGGTTATACGTAACGGAACTGGCGCGACGACGTTTCTTTTGCAATTGAGAATGATCTACACTTCGCTTCCGTTGCCGGAGGCCCGTCGCTCGTGGAAGTACTGACTTTTTTTTATGACTATTTGTCCAGGTGGGTAATCGAGCCGGTCGCCGACCAGTTTTTCGGCATTTTCGATTTGAACGGCCGCTTCGGCTTGCTGTTTCTCATGACGTCCTACAGCGTCGCCTATGCGCTGTTCCGCTACCGCAAATCCCGTGGATTGACCCACGCCTCTACGTTCTGGCAATTCATCGGTGGCCGCCGGGTTCACCTGCATCGCTCGGCGTTGCTGGATTACCGCTACTACTTCGTCCGCGCCATCCTGAAAGTCATGCTGGTGCTGCCCATCTTCGGCCTGGTGGACGCCTATATCCTGCGCTCCGGCGACTACGTGCGTTTTTTCACTGAGTTGTGGGGCGCGCGCCTGCAAGTCGAGGAACACCCAGCGTTGTCGCTGATCTATGGCCTGGGCGTGTTCATGGTCAAGGATTTCGCCAACTATTGGGGCCACCGGGCCTTTCATACCCGCTGGCTTTGGGATTTCCACAAGGTCCATCATTCGGCGCCGGTGCTGGTCCCGGCGACTGCCAGCCGGATTCACTTTGTGGAAAAAATTGTCGAGAAGGTGACCAATACGCTGTGCATCGGTGCCTTTGCCGGGATCTTCTGGTACGCCTGTGGTGGCGAAATCAGTCGCTACACCCTGTTTGGCGTGACCTGGATGGTGTTGATCCTCAACGGCTTTGCCGCCAACCTGCGCCATACCCATGTATGGCTGTCGTTTGGCCCCGTGATCGAACATGTGCTGAACAGTCCGGCCCAGCATCAGATTCATCACAGTGACGCACCAAAACACTTCAACAAGAACTTCGGCATCAACCTGTCACTCTGGGACTGGATGTTCGGCACGCTCTACGTCACCACCACCAAGCCCGAGGCGATCCGCTTTGGCACCAGCGACGCGGATCACCAGCGTTACCTGACGGTGTACAGCCTGATCGTGACGCCTTTTGTGGACATCGCCCGCAAAATCCGCCTGACGAAACCCGCGCAAACTCTTGCCCCCGAGTTGGTTGACGGGTCGAAGGACGTGCCTCTTCGGTAACAGGACGCCTCCAAACGAATCCATGACCTACGCTTGTTCTCAGGCGCATGTTCAGTGAGCAGGGGTTGCTCCTGAGCGAGATTCAACCGGCACCTACAAAAACAAGATCAGGAGTCCACTCATGTTCGCTTTGTTCCGTCGTTTCAATTTCGCCGCTGCCGTGGCTATCACCGCTGCCGCACTCGCAACACCCGCCCTGGCGCTGGATACCGTCAAGTTCATGGCCCCCGGTTCTGTCGGTGGCGGCTATGACCAGACCGCACGAGATCTGGGCAAAGCCATGATCGAGGCCAAAGTTGCCAAGGCCGTCACCTTCGAAAACAAGGGTGGCGCAGGCGGTACGCTGGGCCTGGCGCAGTTTGCCAACAGCACCAAAGGAGATGGGAGTGCGCTGCTGGTGGTGGGCGCGATCATGGTCTCGGGCATTGAACAGAACAAACCGCAAATTACCCTGAAGGACGTGACACCGATTGCCCGGCTGTTTACCGAATACAACGTGATTGCCGTGCGCAAGGAGTCCGAGTTCAAAACCCTGGACGACTTGTTGACTGCCTTCAAAGCCAAGCCGACCAGCATCACATGGGGCGGCGGCTCAAAGGGCTCGGTCGATCACATCGGTATCGCCGAGCTGGCCGGCAAAATGGATATCCCGGTCAATAAGGTCAATTACGTCGCCTTCGGCGGTGGCGGCGAAGTGGTTGCTCAGGCGCTAGGCGGCCAGCTCAAAGTGATCACCGGCGGTTATGCCGAATTGGGTCAATACATCAAGAACGGCCAGTTCCGCGTCCTCGCCATCGGCGCGCCGGAGCGCGTCGCCGGTATCGATGCTCCGACCCTCAAAGAAAAAGGGTACGACGTGATCATTGGCAATTGGCGCGGTGTGTACGGTGCCGCGGGCCTTAGCCCTGAGCAGCGTAAGGAGCTGACCGACGCTGTCGTCGCTGCCACCAACAGCCAATCCTGGCAAGACAACATTAAAACCAACGCGTGGTCGTCGAGCGTGTTGACCGGCGACGCATTCGGCAAGTTTGTCGACGAAGAACACGTGCGGCTGCGGGCGATGCTGGTTAACGTCGGGCTGCTTTGACATGACCGGGATGCGCAAGATTGTGCCGCCACAGTTGGCGATAGGCCTTGGCCTGATCGCCATCAGTGCGGTACTGGCGGTCGGTGCCTGGTGGTTTCCGCCCGAGATGGGCTTCGTCATTTTGCCCGCGTATGTCTATCCCTCTGGGCTGGCAGTGTTCCTGGGTGTCGTCGGGTTGCTGCTGAGTTATCAAGCCTGCACCGGTGGTTTTCGTGAATTGGCGGACCACGAAGACGAGTCGGCCAAAGCGTTGCCCGGCGGCAAACTCGGTGCGGCGTGGGTGACGGCGGGGCTGGTGGGGGTGGCGTTGTTGATTAACCTCATCGGCTTCGTCCTCGCTGCCGGGCTGCTGTTTGCCTGTTCCGCGCGCGGGTTCGGCAGTCGCCATCCTCTGCGGGATCTGGCCATCGGCATTGCCTTGACGTTGCCGATTTACTGGCTGTTCAACGTCGGGCTCGGGGTTTCCCTGCCGCCCCTTGTCAACGCCTGGATCTGAGCCGGGCTGAAGGAGATCAAACCGGTGGATATTCTCGCAAGCCTGGCGATGGGGTTTTCCGCCGCGCTGTCACCAATCAATTTGATGTGGGGGTTTATCGGCTGTTTGCTCGGCACGGCGATTGGTGTGTTGCCCGGTATCGGACCGGCGCTGACCGTCGCGCTGTTGCTGCCAATCACCGCCAAGGTCGATCCCACTGGCGCGCTGATCATGTTCGCCGGCATCTACTACGGCGCGCAGTTTGGCGGCTCGACCACCTCCATTTTGCTCAACACGCCGGGGGAGTCATCCTCCATGGTCACGGCCCTGGAAGGTAACTTGATGGCCCGCAACGGCCGGGCCGGGCCGGCACTTGCCACGGCGGCAATCGGTTCATTCGTGGCCGGGACCATCGCCACAATTCTGCTGACCCTGTTTGCCCCCGTCGTCGCCACGCTGGCGCTGAAATTTGGCCCGGCGGAATATTTCGCGATTCTGGTGCTCTCGTTCACCACCGTGTCGGCAGTACTTGGCGCGTCGATGCTGCGCGGTTTCGCCTCGCTTGGGGTTGGCCTGGCCATCGGCTTGATCGGGCTGGACTCAACCTCGGGCATCGCCCGTTACACGCTGGGGGTGCCGGAGTTGGTGGATGGCATCGAAGTGGTGTTGGTGGCGGTCGGCTTGTTTGCCGTGGGGGAGGCGCTGTACAGCCTGCTGTATCAAAAAGAAGAAAGCAGCGGTCGGCACCGCTTGACCTCGTTGTGGATGACCCGCGCCGACTGGAAACGCTCGGTTCCGGCCTGGCTGCGCGGCACGCTGATCGGTTTCCCGTTCGGCTCTATTCCGGCGGGTGGCGCCGAGATTCCGACGTTTCTGTCCTATTCGGCCGAACGCAAGCTGAGCAAGTACCCGAAAGAGTTTGCGGGCAGCAAGGGCGAGGGCGCGATTGAAGGGGTTGCTGGCCCCGAGGCGGCCAACAACGCCAGCGCGACGGGCTCGTTGGTGCCGCTGCTGACGCTGGGCATTCCGACCTCCGCGACGGCGGCCATCCTGTTGGCAGCGTTCCAGAACTACAACCTGCAACCGGGGCCGATGTTGTTCCAGACCTCGGGTGACCTGGTCTGGACCCTCGTCGCCTCGCTGTACATCGGCAACGTTATTCTGCTGGTGTTGAACCTGCCGTTGGTGGGGTTGTGGGTGAAACTACTGCAAATTCCCCGGCCGTACTTGAATGCCGGCATTCTGGTGTTTGCCACCATCGGCGTGTACGGCATGCGCCACTCTTCGTTTGATCTGCTGCTGATGCTCGGCATCGGCTGGGGCGGGGTGCTGATGCGGCGTTTCGATTTCCCCGTGGCGCCGGTGATCGTCGGTATGTTGCTGGGGCCGATGGCTGAAAAACAATTGCGCAACGCCTTGTCCATTAGCGAAGGCGATTGGCTGATCTTTGTCACGCAACCCATCGCCGCGTCGTTCCTCGCGCTGACGCTTTTGGTGTTGATCGTTCCGCATTTGCTCCACGCTCGGGGCATCAAATTGCATGAGGATGATTGAATCAACGCGCGACCTGTGTAGCAGCTGCCGAAGGCTGCGTTCGAGGACGAAGTCCTCGTAAACCAGGCACAGCAGTCTTTCTGAAAGAACTTGCTGTCCGGTTCGACGACTGCTACGCCCGAGCGCGGACCGGCCGACGCAGGCTTCGCCAGCTGCTACAAAACGTGTCGTTACTCTTTAGGTAGTTTTCTTCAATACGCGGGGCAGGGTGCTCAGTACCGTGAGCGCTGATTTCCCTGAATTGAAGAAGGTGTGCGATGAGTCTGATTATCTCCATGGCAACGTTTGCACTGGTGGCGTCCATAACGCCGGGGCCGGTGAATATTGTGGCGTTGAGTTCGGGCGCGCAGTTTGGCTTTCGCGCCAGTCAACGTCACGTTGCAGGGGCAACGCTGGGGTTCGTGTTGTTGCTGGTGCTGATGGGCCTGGGGCTGCATGAAATATTACGGTTGTGGCCAGCGTTGACGCGGGTGGTGCAATGGGCGGGCGTGGCGTTTTTGTTGTTCATGGCCTGGAAACTGGCGGCGGACGATGGTCGTCTCGATGCCAAGGCGTCGGCAAAGGCGCCATCGATGGTGTATGGCGCGGTCATGCAGTGGCTCAACCCGAAAGCCTGGCTGGCTTGCGTGGCGGGGATGGGCGCATTCGTCGCGGACGGCGAGGCGCGGTTGGTGTGGCAGTTTGCGGCGGTGTATCTGGTGATCTGCTATGTGTCCGTCGGCTGTTGGGCGTACGCCGGGACATTTTTGCGTGGCTATCTGGACAACCCGGCGGGCATGCGCCTGTTTAATCGGACCATGGCGTTGCTGTTGGCAGTGTGTGCGGTCGGATTGATGTTTTCCTGAAACCACACCCCTTCAAACGAGGTGTGGAGTCATTAGGAGCGTCGGGTAGCGAACCTCAACTCAAACCGCTCAAGGCGCTTTCGGTCGCGACACTCAGCGGGGTGAATCGACCCTTCCTCAATTCTGCAATCGCGTAGATCGCACGGGCGGTACGGCCATTGCCATCGACAAAGCTGTGGTAGCCAAGGAATGCTCCCAGCATCTGTTTCGCGAAATGCTGGTGATCCGGATCAAGTGTTGCGAGGTGCTTTTCCAACAGCGCCGCACCCGAGACATTTGAAGGATAACGGGCCTCTGCGGTCGGGCTACGGAAACTCCCCGTCACCTCGGGCGCGATACGCCGATGCAATTCGTTATAGACCGAAGGGGAAGTCAGGGGCAGGTTGTTGGCGCTGTATTCTCCAAGCACGTCTCTAATGTTGTCCGCCTGGTTTCGAGAGTTGGAAGCCTTGAGAATCCAGGCGTTGGCACGTTCACTGTCGCCAGTTAAACCACTGGGATTAAAGGTAAGTTCATCAAGGATGCCGTCGAAAGGTGCCTTGCCAAGGTCTTTGGCGATCAAGGCACTCTGATGCAAGCTCATCGCCCTCAGATTTTTGTTTTCTACCTTCAGCAGGCCATGGAAGATTTCCGCCAACGTTGTGTGTTCCTGGAACTGACGCAGGTTGGTCAGGGAAAACTTTTCAGCCTGACGCCGGATCAGCCTGTCGACAACGCCTGGGTCCAGGACTTCTTCGAGCAACCGGGCAGGTTCGGACTTGAGGGCAATGTCGACCAGTGAATGCTCCAGCAGATGTTGAAGCTCTTGTTCTGGAATGTTCTTCAGCAGGTTCGCATCAGGTGCGCGTAGATGCTTGAGCACCTGGTCGGCGGTTTCGATGCCATCAGCCTTGAAAATCGTGCGTGCATGACTGACAGCGTCCAGCGACATACGGATCTTCGTTGCCGCGCCCGTATGGTCGACGGCGCTGAGCAGATCATAGGTGTTCGCGCCGGTCAAATAGCGCAATTGCTGCCTTGCCAGATGCGGGGCAGACAGAGCATGCGCTCCGAGTTTTTTCACGCCTCTACCCAGTAATTTGCCGCCCCCCTGGAGCAATGGCGGCAGGCCGTCCAGTGGGTTGAACAGGCTGAGGATTGTCCGGCTGAGCACTTTGGAAGCAGACAATAGCCGGGTAGCCACGGTTGCAGTTTTGGCGGTGGTGGCGGCAATTTTTCCCGGCACGGCTGCAAACGACATAGCGACCAGTGCCGCGTCCATGACGCACCCGGAGATTGCGCTCTTCTGCCTGGATGGAACACCCGAGGACAGCTCCTCGATGCACTCCTTGAAGGGAATGATCAGGTTGAGAATGGAATTGAAGACCGCATCGGTCTTTTCTATGGCCCGCTCTCGTACCGTTTGATCGAAACCCAATTGCTTCAGCTCATCTTCGGTGAAATATGGGTTTTCTTCAGCCATTAGCTGGCCGATGGCCTTTTGGCGCGGCGACCGCAAATAAGCGGGGGGAGATGCCGGCTCTGCTTCATTCAGTGGCGCCTTGAGTTCACCGATCTTTCGGATAAACACTTTGGAATGGGCATTGTCCCGTGGTTCAAGGTTTTGAAGATAGGCGTCTACGTCGACCGGTATGTTCTCGATAACTTTGTGGTGAGCAACGTCTGGCTCAAAGTCATTCAGATTCCGACCCAACAGCGGACGGAACAGGGGTTCAAGTTGTTGATTGGGATTGCATTCCAGTCTTAATGGAAAAACTTCATAACACCGAACGTTATCGCGCCATTTGGCACACAGGATGACACCAAAACGCCCCGTCGTTCCCGGGGCAACAACAGGATCAGTCACAATGCCTGGTCGTGCAGCTGAAAAGGTGGTTTTTGTATATTGTCGAATGCAATAAATATCAAGAGCGCCGTACTCTACGTAGTCGGCGTCTTCGGGTTTTAATTGCGACAGTGCAATGACTATGTTGCTGGTCAGTGCCTCGGTTGTTTCTCTGTAATATTTGTCTATAGCTTCTTCGTATATATCGGCAATCGGAAACAGGCTGCTCAGTTGAGGGAATGAGTGGTAAATGCTGTTTCCCCCGGGGCGGTCCCAATCCTCGGTGTGAAGTTCATCCCCCAAGTACAGATCGATAACCGATACCTTCCTTCCTGCGCCACCCCCCGTGCCGCGATGTTTAACCAGGAGCTCCTCAGGGTCACAGTCAGGTATCTCTGCTTTCAGTGCTTTTAGAGCCAGCGGCTTGCGATGGGGTAATGGTTTGCCAAGTTTGCTCGCGGCATCCGTTATCAAATCGACGTACTGGTTGTATTTACTAAACGCGAGGGTAACGGCTTCCTGGCTCAGTTTGCCCCCGACGTCCCGGGTGATCAGGTTGTTCATCACTGCCCAGGTCATCACCGGGTCAGCCGAGGTTGCAGCAAACATTGCCTCCAGTTGAGGGGAGAGCTTCGACAGCCGACTGAAACCGAGCAAGTGCTGATAGCCCATGCTTCGAGAAATACCAGGGGCGACAGCTTCTGCAAAGTGCACGGATTGGGTGAAGACGACCCAGCCAGGGGTACCGATCCGCAATTTCTCCGGCAGATCCAGGGCCAGATACTCCGGCGCCATCCCCCCCAGAATCAACTCGGCCACCAGCGGTGCGATCAGGGTGTCGAGCCTGAGCGTATCGACCAGATGCAGTTCCAGTTGCCGGCGCACCTGCGCTGGCCGGCTCAACAAGTAACGCTTGGAGTACAAGTCAAAGCCTGCAAACGTGGTGTTGGCAATGTCGGCGTCAGGGTCAAGGTCAAGCAGCATCACTGCAATCATTAGTTGCTCTATGAACTGCTCTGTCGGCTTGGGATCTTTGTCTTCGGCGAACCAGCCGAGAGCGTCGATATACGCTTGCCCATTGGCCGAAGACACTACCGCGCTGTCGATCAGACGGCTCAGTCGGGCAGGTACCCGGTCTGGAGAACCGCTTTCGAGTACCACCGATCGAGCGTACAGCGCAGCCAACGAGATCAAGCCTTCAGTTTCTTCTTCTGTGACTCGACGAATGATTGCGCGGTTTTCTTCCGTCAGCTTGAACGGTGAGTCCTCGGGGCAATCCAGCAACTGCCAGTAGTTCTCATACGGTGAGTTTTCGGGAAGGGTGGCGAAATGGAGTAAATCAATGAGTTCATTGGCACCTTCTTCAGTGGTGGGAAGTGGCAATTCGTGGAAGCGCAACCACTGACCGACTGTAATCTGTTTGCTTGACGTAACCATCCCGCCGGTCATCTTTGCGATGCTGGCCAACAGGCTAAGGCTTTCATCGAAATCCGCGACACCGGAGAAATGCCGGGTGATGTCTACACCCGCGGAAAAGTAAGGGACGGTGACGTGAGTGTCCTCACTTTGGTGGCTGCTGAGATTTTCGTAGGCGTAATAAATACGAGCATTTTCATCGACGTAAAAGGCCACTGGTTGTGGGAGAGATTGTTCGGATCGAATCCTGACAAAGTCTGGATGCCGGATAAGTCTCACCAGACTAAAAGCCCCCGGACGATGCAGATCATCAAAATCGGTGTCTTCTACCCGGGAAGTTGCCAGGCGGTCCCATTCCCACTCAATGGTTTCTTTTACTCCTTGATCGCCGATAAAGTTGGAAATGGCTTCGGTGATCAATTGTTTTTGATGTTGGTTTTTAGATTGAAAGAGGGTGTTGTTTAAATCACTCAAGTTGGAAGCTCCGTCTTCTGGTTTCGGTGTGGGGCGAGCTTAAGTGAATGCGTGGAGAAGTGTCGTCGCACTTATATGACGGCGTGTTTCATTCTTCAGAAATAGTTGGAGAGATTGGTTGGTGTATATGTAACGAATGTTTAATCATGCAAGGCTGGGCCCAGGTTAAAACATTAACCGCGATACTGCCCCGGTGTCGCCGCCAGATGCTGTTTAAACGCCCGTTGAAAATGCGCCTGATCAGCAAACCCTGCTTCCAGCGCTACATCGGCAATCAACTTGCCACTGCGCAATTGATCGCGGGCGAACTGGATACGTCGGTTGACCAGAAACGCATGGGGCGTCATGCCGTAATGCTGTTTGAAGGCGCGAATCAGGTACGACGGCGACAGTTGAGCCGCCTCGCAAATGTCCTCAAGCTTGAGCAGCTGCGTGCAGTTGTCGCGGATGTAGTCAGCAGCGCGTTCCAGCTTGAAATTGGGTTCGCGCAGCGGTTGGTCAACGGGGTTGAGCCGCTGTTGTACATCAGTGAAAAACTCCACCGCCACGCTGTGTTTGCACAGCACGTCCTGCAGGGGATCGACCAGTATTTCGTACAGACCTTTCAGGCCGGTAAACAGCTGGATATCGCGGGTATGGGTGGTGGAAAAGCGTCGAAACGCCGAGTCCTGGCTGAAGCCAAGCTGATGCTGCAAGTCGGTCAGCCAGGGTGTCTCGACGTACAGCATCAGGTACGACCATGGCTGGTCGTCGATCGGATTGCAGGCGTGAACGTCGTCCGGATTCATCAGCACCACGGTGCCGGTACTGACCTGAAACGCGGCTTGCTCATGCAGGTAGGTGCTGCACCCGGCAGTGATCGCACCGATGGAAAAGTGCTCGTGGGCGTGCCGGGTGTAGCAGACGTCACGACCGTCGGCGATGGAGCGGGCTTCGATGAAGGGCAGGGCGTCATCACGCCAGAAGCGCGGGGCCTTGTCAGCGTTTTTGGCAGCGGCGTGCTTCATCGTCAGCGTCCTCGGCAGGTCAGCCCTGGAGTGTATTAGCTCTCGCCGTCAAAGGCTCGTTGCAAGGCTGCGATGTCGAGCTTTTTCATCTGCATCATGGCTTGCATGGCGCGCTGGGACTTGGTCGTGTTCGGGTCTTTCAACATCTCCATGAACGGGATCGGGACGATTTGCCAAGACAGCCCGTATTTGTCCTTGAGCCAGCCACACTGCTGGGCCTGCGGCTCGCCACCGGCGGAAAGCGTGCCCCAGTAATGGTCGATTTCTTCCTGTGTCTGGCAGTTGACCTGAAAGGAAACCGCTTCATTGAACTTGAAATGGGGGCCGCCATTGAGGCCGGTAAAAGGTTGCCCATCGAGCTCAAAGCTGACTGTCAGCACCAGGCCTTCAGGCATGCCGTGAACCTCCTGGCCAGCCTTGCCGTAATGAGTGGTGCCGGTGATTTTTGAATGATCGAAAATCGAACAGTAATACTTCGCCGCCTCTTCGGCCTGAGTGTTGAACCAAAGGCAGGGAGTCAGTTTTTGCACGCGTTGCATGGTGGTGCTCCTCTACGGGTTACTCATGCTGGACTATCAGCGTAGTCAGCCTGTCGACGATCAGTTGGACCGTAGATCGATAACTTGATGGAAATAGAAGTCAAAGTGACTAGATGTAAGGTCATATAGACTATTTTTCGGTGTGGTCGATATGACTTCATATTTCTCAAGATATTGATTTAAAAGGGTTAAATTCCTGGCGCGAGACTTGATACTCAAAACGTACAACTGACCCGCTTCAGGAGTACGGCAAAATGTTCGATTTTTTCGATAACCCTCTGACCGTTCTGAACCTGTCGAGCAAAGTGCTCGGCGCTGGCCTGACCATGCTGTTGGCCGGTATCTATGGCGCCTACCTGTACGGCGGTCATTTGCCGATCGTGGTGTTGGTGTCGATGCATGCCATGACCATCATCGGGCCGACCTTAATCAAGATTGGCTACGTCATGCGCCTGCTGGCTCAGTATCGGTTGGGTAAAGGCCTGACCCATGCGGTGGCTTGAGATGAGAAAAATCGCCGCTGCCCCGGTATTCAGCCTCGGATTTCGACCGTTCTTTTTCGCCGGCGCCGTGTTTGCGGCCGTCGCTGTGGCGATCTGGGCACTTTGGCTGTATGGCCGCTTGCCCGGTGCGCAACCGATGGGCGGTATGTTGAGCTGGCATCGGCACGAGATGCCGTTCGGGTTTGCCACGGCCATCATCGCCGGGTTTCTGTTGACGGCGGTGCCGAACTGGACCGGGCGTCCCGGCTTGAGCGGCTGGCCGTTGATCGGGCTGGTGCTGGTGTGGTTGTTGGCGCGATTGGCGTGGTTGCTGCCGATCCCTGCGCCCCTGTTGATTGCTCTGCAGACACCTTTTCTGCCGTTGCTGGCGTGGATGTTGGGTCGGGATTTGGTGGCGGTCGGCAAGCGTGAGAACTATCCGATTTTATTGGTGGTAGCCCTGATAGCCAGCTGCCAGGCGCTGACGCTGTGGGGGATCGTCACTGATGACGTCGGGCTGCAGCGCCGCGGTGTGCTGGCGGCCCTGTGGCTGGTGGCAGCGTTGATGACAGTGATTGGTGGGCGGGTCATTCCGTTTTTCATTCAGCGCGGCTTGAACCGTCCCGCCACGCCTGCGGCGCATCCGCTGCCCACTAAAATCCTGCTGGTGAGTTCGTTGTTGGCGGCGGTGTCCTTCGCCAGTGGTTTGAACGATATCCCGAGGGTGTGGTTGGCAGCGTTGTTTCTGCTGATGGGCACTTTGCATCTGCTGCGTTTGTGGCGCTGGCATGATCGAGGCATTTGGCGGGTGCCACTGCTGTGGTCGCTGTACCTGGCGTATGCCTGGCTGCTGATGGCCGCGCTGGCGATGGCGCTGTGGCATGCGGGGCTGATGCCACAACAAAGTCTGGCCACCCATGCGCTGGCCGTGGGCGGCATCGGCGGGTTGATCCTGGCGATGATTGCCCGCGTCAGCCTTGGCCACACCGGGCGACTGTTGCAGCCGTCGAAAACCGTGGTGCTGGGCTTTGCCTTGCTGATCGTCGCTGGCGTCTGCCGGGTGTTGCTGGTTCCGTTTTCCGGGGTAGGGCTGGGACTCTCGGCGCTGCTGTGGTGCGCGGCGTTTGGCCTGTTCCTGACGCGATACACGGCAATCTTGTTCACGCCAAGGGTCTAGTGCCCCAAGCCACCCCGTAGCAGCTGCCGAGCAGCGCGAGGCTGCGTCCGGCGACGAAGTCGCCGTAAAATCAGACACTGCGGTGTGACAGAAAAACCGCATTCGCAGGGTGTACGACGACTTTGTCGCCGGACGCAGCCTCGCGCTGCTCGGCAACTGCTACAAGCCATCAGATTGGTCTTGAAGGGGTGACCGGTGGTCGATGAACCGGTCTCGCCCGACATTTTGCGCTTAGCTGAAGGGAGAACCCCAAGGCGCGCACAGGCAGTTGATTGTCACAGCGACGCCCTTCAGAACACCGTGAGTCTGAGGACAATCACAATGCTGACCCTCAACATCAATGGCAAGGATCAGGAGCTCGATGTCCCGGCGGACATGCCGCTGCTCTGGGTGCTACGCGATGTTGTGCACCTCACCGGCACCAAATTCGGCTGCGGCATGGCCCAGTGCGGCGCCTGCACCGTGCACGTCGACGGTGCGCCGTTACGTTCCTGCATTACGCCCGCTACAGCCGTGTCCCACGGACAGAAAATCCTCACCATCGAAGGCCTGTCCACTGACGGCTCGCACCCGGTGCAACAAGCCTGGGCCGAACTCGATGTGGTGCAGTGCGGTTACTGCCAGTCCGGGCAAATCATGTCCGCCGCCGCGTTGCTGGCGAAGATTCCCCAACCCACCGACAGCGACATCGATCAGGCGCTCTCCGGCAACATCTGCCGCTGCGGCACCTACCCAAGGATTCGCGCAGCGGTCAAACGTGCCGCCGGGATGGGTTGACGTTGAGGGGGCTGAAACCATGAACAGCATCCACCCGTTGTCGCGCCGTAGTTTTCTCAAGGGCAGCGCCCTGTTGGGCAGTGGTCTGGTGGTGGCGTTTGTCATCCCCGGTGCCCATCGCTTTGCCTTGGGCGCGGAGAATCAAGGCAACATTTTTGCGCCCAATGCCTTCCTGCGGATTGGCAACGACAACAGCGTCACCGTACTGCTCGGCCATTCGGAAATGGGCCAGGGCATCTGGACCGGCCTGACTATGTTGATCGCCGAAGAACTGGACGCTGACTGGTCGAAAATCCGTGTCGAACACTCACCGGCCTCGGCCGCTGAGTACGGGATGCCTGGTTTTGGCGGCATGCAGATCACCGGGGGCTCGACCTCGACCTGGATGGAGTTCGACCGCTACCGCCAGGCCGGGGCGGCAGCACGCCTGATGTTGATCGAAGCGGCAGCCAAGCGGTTTGATGTTGCACCTTCGCAGATCCGCACCGAATCTGGCGTGGTCATCGCGGGCGACCAGCGCGCCACTTATGGCGAGCTGGCGGATGACGCCGGCCAGCTGCCGGTGCCGGATCCGGCCTCGATCAAGTTCAAGGAGGCCAAGGACTGGAAGATCATCGGCAAACCCACCAAACGCCTGGACACGCCGGAGAAAATTACGGGCCAGGCCAAGTTCGGTATGGACGTGCAGTTCGACGGTTTGATGACCGCCATGGTTGCCCGGCCGCCCGTTTTCGGTGGTAGCGTCAAATCCTTCGAAGGCGCCGAAGCGCTGGCGGTGCCGGGCGTGCATAAAGTGGTGCAAGTGCCGACGGGCGTTGCGGTGATTGCCGATCATTTCTGGGCGGCAAAGCTGGGGCGCGATGCGCTGAAAGTCGACTGGGACCTTGGGCCGAACACCGGCCTGGACAGCCAGAAACTGCTGGAGAGTTTCCGCAAACTCGCCGCCACGCCAGGTATTTCGGCCAGCAAGGCGGGTGATGCAACTGCCGCAATGAGCAAAGCGGCGAAGAAGCTCGACGTCGAATACAGCGTGCCGTACCTGGCCCATGCGCCGATGGAACCGCTCAATTGCACGGTGAAAATCAGTAAGGACAAATGCGAGATCTGGACCGGCACCCAGTTTCAGACGCTGGATCAAATGATCGCCGGAAAAATTACCGGGCTCAAACCCGAACAGGTGGAGATTCATACCGAGTTTCTCGGCGGTGGTTTTGGTCGCCGGGCCAATCCGACTTCCGATTTTGTCGCTGAAGCGGTGCAGGTCGCCAAGGCGGCGGGCGCTCCGGTGAAAACCGTGTGGTCCCGTGAGGACGACATTCGCGGCGGTTACTACCGTTCGATGTTCCTGCACCAGGCGAACATCGGGCTGGATGCCGACGGTTTACCGGTGGCCTGGAAGCATGTGCTGGTCGGGCAGTCGATTATGGCCGACACGATGCTGGAGGCGAGCATGGTCAAGGGTGGCGTCGACAAGACCTCGGTCGAAGGCGTCGCCGATAGCCCATACATCGAAGACCTGGCCAATCACCAGGTGGAACTGCACTCACCGAAAACCGGCATCGCCGTGTTGTGGCTGCGCTCGGTCGGGCACACTCACACGGCGTTCGTCATGGAGTCGTTGATCGATGAAATGGCCGAGGCGGCCGGCAAGGATCCGGTGGAATACCGACGAATCTTGCTCAAAAACCACCCGCGCCACTTGGGCGTGCTCAATCTGGCGGTCGAGAAAGCCAACTGGGGCGCACCATTGCCCGACGGTCACGCATTGGGCGTAGCGGTACACGAGTCGTTCGGCAGCTATGTGGCGCAGGTCGCTGAAGTGTCCCAGGACAATCTGAAAATCCGCGTGCACCGGGTGGTGTGCGCCGTGGATTGCGGAATTGCGGTCAACCCGCAGAGCATCGCCGCGCAGATGGAATCGTGCATCACCTTCGGCCTCAGCTTCGCTTTGCACAGCAAACTGACCTTAAGGGGCGGGCAGGTGGTGCAGTCCAATTTCCACGATTATAAGGTGCTGCGGCTGAACGAAATGCCGGTGGTCGAGGTGCATATCCTGCCGAGCAGCGACAAGCCCGGAGGCATCGGCGAGACCGGTGTTCCGCCTACAGCGCCGGCGGTCGCCAACGCCGTGTTCGCCTTGACCGGGCAGCGCTTGCGTGAGCTACCGCTGCAACTGTCGGGGGTGTGACATGAAACGACATCTGATACTGGGCGCGGTGCTGTTGATCGGCTTGGCGTGCTATGCCGAGTACCTGATTGCGGACGACAAGGAAGCCATCAAGGCATTCGATACGGTGCAGAAAGTCTTTCAAAGTCCGCGTTGTCAGAACTGCCATATTCCGGATGATTCGCCGTTGCAGTTCGACGCCGGAATTCCCCACGCCATGAACGTGGTACGCGGGATGGACGGCAAGGGCGCGGCCGGTTTGCCGTGCGCAACGTGTCATGCCGAGTCCAACCCGCCGGCCAGCTACGGGCCGCATACGCCACCGGGGGCACCGCACTGGAGCTTGCCGCCCGCGTCGCACAAAATGGCCTGGATCGGTCTGCCAGCCGACAAGTTATGCGCGATGATCAAAGACCGCTCCAGCAATGGCGACCGTGATTTCGCCGCACTGATCAAGCATGTGAGCGACGACAAGTTGGTGCTGTGGGGCTGGAACCCCGGCGAGGGCAGGGCGCCGGTGCCGGTGCCTCACGACGTCTTCGTCACGCAGTTCAAGCTGTGGGCGCAGGCGGGAGGGCCGTGTCCGCTGGTGGGCAGTTGACCGGCGGTCCGTTAACACTGAGTCAATGCGGGTATGACCGACTCTAAAGACCATACCTGCGAATGGAGTGAGCCATGCTAATCCCAGGCAAACCGGTCAAACCAGGTGCTGGTGCCAGTCCTTTACGTTCCCCGCAAGAAGAGCGTGAATGGCTGCGTGACTTGGCGCGCAAGGCCGAGCAAGAACTGTCCGGCGTACAGATGGCGAGCATGGACGAGTTGACCCTGCTCCCCAACCGCCACGGGTTCACCACGCTGGCCGAACAAGGCGTGGACGCCTGTCAGCGACTGGAGAAACCAGCTACGTTGTTGCTGTTCAACCTTGATGACTTCAAGCGCACGCACTACCTGTATGGTCGGGCCGCGAGCGACAAAGCGCTGAAAGTCTTCGCTGACGTGCTGCGCATCGCCTTTCGCGAAAACGATGTCATCGGCCGACTGGGCAGCGATAAGTTTGTCGCGTTGCTCACGGGTTCAGGCGCGGTCGAACTCGCCGCGATCAAGGCCCGGCTCGAAGAAATACTCGCCGAGCGCAATGCCGCGGCCCATCGCGCCAACGACCTGCGTTTCAGCCTCGGCCAGATCGAATACGACCCTCTGCTTCACGGCTCAATCGAAGGGCTGTTGGCCGAGGCGGACGCGTTCACTTGGCAAACAACTGACTGATGTCCTTGAACGCCTTGAACTCCAGCGCATTGCCGCAAGGGTCGAAGAGGAACATCGTCGCTTGCTCGCCCACCAGGCCCTGAAAGCGAATACCCGGTTCGATCACGAACGAGGTGCCCAGCGCGGTCAGACGCTGAGCCAGCGCCTCCCACTCACTCATGCTCAAGACCACGCCGAAATGCGGAACAGGCACGTTATGGCCGTCTACGGCATTGGTGTGCGCCGCTTCCTGGGAGGCACTTTTCGGTGCCAGGTGAATCACCAGTTGATGGCCGAAAAAGTTGAAATCGACCCAGTGGTCGCTGGAGCGACCTTCTTCCAGGCCGAATACCTCGCCATAAAAATTCCGTGCGGCGGTCAGGTCGTACACCGGAATCGCCAAGTGAAAAGGGGACAGTTGCATAGGGCGAGCCTCGGATGGTGGTAGGTGTGAGGCTGAGTTTAGCGCTGTGCTTTTTGATTGAAAGACGATAGTTTTTGCGTCGAGCTCAAATTATTTCGATCAATTGAGAGTGCCATGCTGCGGGAACTGAAAACCTTCATCGCCGTCACGCGTTACGGCACCTTCGCTGCCGCCGGCATGCACATCGGCCTGACGCAGTCGGCGGTCAGCGCGCAGATGCGCAATCTGGAACAGGCGCTGGGCATCCGTCTGTTCGACCGCACCGGGCGTCAGGCGATTCTTAACGCCGCAGGCCTGCGGGCGTTGCCGATGGCCAAAGAGATGCTGGATACCTTCAGCCGCATGGCGATCAGTGATGACGTCAGTGAATACAGAGGTGAGTTGAAGATTGGTGCAGTGGCCACGGCTCAGACCGGGTTGCTGCCCCAGGCGTTGTTGCGGTTGAGGCAGCAGGCACCGTTGCTGGAGCCGAAACTGGTGCCGGGTGTGTCGCTGAATCTATTGAGCCAGGTGGACACCGGTGAGGTGGACTTGGCGATTCTGATCAAGCCGCCGTTTGAACTGCCCAAGGAGTTATCGGCGCAGGTCATTCGCCGTGAGCCGTTCGTACTGATCGTGCCGATGGACCTTGAGGGCGATGAGCCGTTACCGATACTCGCCGACCATCCGCAGGTGCGCTACGACCGCAATTCGTTCGGCGGACGTCTGGTGACGCGGTTTTTACGTGAACAGCAGATTGACGTGCAGGTGGCGCTGGAATTGGATGAGCTGGAAGCCATTGTGAAAATGGTCGAATGCGGTTTGGGCGTGTCGCTGCTGCCCGAGGCAGGGCTGTGGCTGGAGTATGGGGCTAAGGTCAGGATCATCCCGTTGGGCGAGCTGACGTTTTATCGGGAGATCGTACTGTTGCAGCGCTACAGCCAGCGCACACAGCCGATTCAGCAGCTGTTCGCCCAATGCCTCACACACTTCGAAGGCTAAACACAAATCCCCTGTAGGAGCGACGGTGCGGCGATCCGACTTGCCCGCGAATGCGGTGTATCAGTCAACATCCATTTTGAATGTTAGTCCGCCTTCGCGGGCAAGCCCGCTCCTACATTGATCCTGTCCAACCTGAAACAACGGGCACAAAAAAACCGCCTGAACAGGCGGTTTTTTTATGGCTAGCTGAAAATTACTCTTCCAGGCTACCCATTGCAGTGGTGTTGAAACCACCGTCTACGTACATGATTTCGCCGCTGATGCCGGACGCCAGGTCCGAGCACAGGAAGGCGCCGGCGTTGCCGACTTCGTCGATGGTGACGTTGCGACGCAGCGGGGTTTGCGCTTCGTTGGCGGCCAGCATCTTGCGGAAGTTCTTGATGCCAGAAGCGGCGAGGGTGCGGATCGGACCAGCCGATACGCAGTTGACGCGGGTGCCGTCCGGGCCCAGGGAGCCGGCCAGGTAACGCACGCCAGCTTCCAGCGAAGCCTTGGCCATGCCCATCACGTTGTAGTTCGGCATGGTGCGCTCGGCGCCCAGGTACGACAGGGTCAGCAGGCTGCCGTTGCGGCCTTTCATCATTTCGCGACCGGCTTTGGCCAAGGCCACGAAGCTGTAGGCGCTGATGTCATGAGCGATGCGGAAACCTTCACGGGTGGTGGCTTCGGTGAAGTCGCCGTCCAGTTGGTCGCCCGGGGCGAAGCCGACGGAGTGCACGATGCAATCCAGGCCGTCCCACTTCTTGCTCAGCTCAACGAAGACCTTGGCGATTTCTTCATCGCTGGCCACGTCGCACGGGAAGCACAGTTCAGGGCTCGAACCCCAGCTCTGTGCGAACTCTTCGACACGACCCTTGAGTTTGTCGTTCTGATAAGTGAAGGCAAGCTCAGCGCCCTCGCGATGCATGGCGGCAGCGATGCCGGATGCGATGGACAGCTTGCTGGCGACACCGACGATCAGTACGCGCTTACCGGCGAGAAAACCCATGTGTTGCTCCTCTCTTTCAGGTTATTACGCAGTGGCTGGTGCCAGGAAAGCGGCTTCCAGCAACTGCTGTGTATACGGATGTTTGGGGGCGGCAAAGATACTTTGCGCGTCTCCCTGTTCGACCACTTGGCCTTGCTTGACCACCATCAGCTGGTGGCTCAGCGCTTTGACGACAGCCAGGTCATGGCTGATAAACAAATACGTCAGGTTGTACTTGGTTTGCAGTGACCGCAGCAGCTCCACCACTTGGCGTTGTACCGTGCGGTCGAGGGCCGAAGTTGGCTCGTCCAGCAAAATCAACGCCGGTTTTAGCACTAATGCCCGGGCAATGGCGATTCTTTGCCGTTGCCCGCCGGAAAATTCGTGGGGGTAGCGGTGCCGGGTTTCCGGGTCCAGACCTACCTCCTTGAGTGCCGCAATAATCGCTTGTTCCTGTTCCGCCTCGGTGCCCATCTTGTGGATCCGCAGGCCTTCGCCGACGATCTGGCTCACGCACATCCGTGGGCTCAGGCTGCCAAACGGGTCCTGAAACACCACCTGCATCTCGCGGCGCAACGGTCGAACTTCGTTCTGCGTCAGGCAGTCTAGCTGCTTGCCTTCAAAACGGATCGCGCCCTTGCTGCCGATCAGCCGCAAAATTGCCAGGCCGAGCGTCGATTTGCCGGAACCGCTTTCACCCACAATCCCCAGGGTCTGCCCCTGGGGCAGGCTGAAATTGATCCCGTCCACCGCTTTGATGTGGTCAACAGTCTTTTTCAGCAGGCCTTTCTTGATCGGGAACCAGACTTTCAGGTCCTCGACTTGCAGCAATGGCGGCCCGATTACATTGGTCGCCGGCGTGCCGCTGGGCTCCGCTGCCAGCAATTCCCGAGTGTACGGATGCTGCGGCGCGCGGAACAGTTCCTCGCACGATGCCTGTTCGACGATGCAACCGCGCTGCATGACACATACGCGATGCGCAATTCTTCGCACAAGGTTCAAATCGTGGCTGATCAGCAGCAGCGCCATGCCCAGGCGGGCCTGTAACTCCTTGAGCAATTCGAGGATTTTCAGCTGAACGGTCACGTCCAGCGCCGTGGTCGGCTCGTCCGCGATCAGCAATTCCGGCTCATTGGCCAGGGCCATGGCGATCATGACTCGCTGACGCTGGCCGCCGGATAATTCGTGGGGCAGGGCTTTCAGGCGTTTTTCCGGCTCGGGAATCCCGACCATTTCCAGCAGTTCCAGCGTGCGTTTGGTCGCCACTTTGCCGGTCAGGCCTTTGTGGATGCCCAGCACCTCGTTGATCTGCTTTTCAATGGAGTGAAGCGGGTTTAGCGAGGTCATCGGCTCCTGGAAGATCATCGCGATCCGGTTGCCGCGGATGTGGCGGATCGTCTTCTCTTTCAGGTCCAACAGGTTGTGCCCGGCGTACTTGATGGTGCCGGACGGATGCCGGGCGATCGGGTAGGGCAGCAGTCGCAGGATCGAGTGGGCGGTAACCGACTTGCCCGAGCCGCTTTCACCGACCAACGCCAGGGTTTCGCCGCGCCGGATATCAAAGCTCACGCCCTCGACCACCCGTTGCACGCGCTCGCCAACGCCAAACTCGACGGACAGGTCGCGCACTTCGATCAGATTGTCCTGATTCATTTCACTTCCTCGGGTCGAAGGCATCGCGAGCGGACTCGCCGATAAACACCAGCAAACTCAACATTATCGCCAGCACCGCAAACGCGCTGATGCCGAGCCATGGGGCTTGCAGGTTGGACTTGCCCTGGGCCACCAACTCACCCAGTGACGGCGCGCCGGGTGGCAAGCCGAAACCGAGGAAATCCAGTGCGGTCAAGGTGCCTATAGCGCCGGTCAGGATGAACGGCATGAACGTCATGGTCGAGACCATGGCGTTGGGCAGGATGTGGCGGAACATGATTGCACCGTTCTGCATCCCCAGCGCCCGCGCCGCACGCACGTATTCAAGGTTGCGCCCGCGCAGGAACTCGGCGCGCACCACGTCCACCAGGCTCATCCACGAAAACAGCAGCATGATCCCCAGCAACCACCAGAAATTCGGCTGTACGAAGCTGGCCAGGATGATCAGCAGGTACAGCATCGGCAAGCCGGACCAGATTTCCAGAAAACGTTGCCCGGCCAGGTCCACCCAGCCGCCATAGAAACCCTGCAAGGCCCCGGCAATCACGCCGATGATCGAACTGAGAATGGTCAGGGTGAGGGCGAACAACACCGAAATCCGGAAGCCGTAAATCACCCGCGCCAGCACGTCGCGCCCCTGATCATCGGTGCCGAGCAGGTTTTCCATCGACGGTGGCGCCGGGGCCGGGACTTTCAGGTCGTAGTTGATGCTTTGATAGCTGTAGGGAATCGGCGCCCACAGCACCCAGGCGTCTTTGGCCTTGAGCAGTTCGCGGATGTACGGGCTCTTGTAATTGGCTTCCAGCGGGAATTCGCCGCCGAAAGTGGTTTCCGGGTAGCGCTTGAGCGCAGGGAAGTACCAGCTGTTGTCGTAATGCACCACCAGCGGTTTGTCGTTGGCGATCAGCTCGGCGCCAAGGCTCAGGCCGAACAACAGCAGAAACAGCCACAGCGACCACCAGCCACGCCTGTTGGCCTTGAACAGTTCGAAACGGCGTCGATTGAGCGGGGACAGGTTCATCTCAATGCTCCCGGCTTTCGAAGTCGATGCGCGGATCGACAAAGGTGTAGGTCAGGTCGCCGATCAGTTTCACCACCAGGCCCATCAAGGTGAAGATAAACAGCGTGCCAAACACCACCGGGTAATCGCGGTTGATCGCGGCTTCAAAGCTCATCAAGCCGAGGCCGTCGAGGGAGAAAATCACTTCCACCAGCAACGATCCGGTAAAGAAGATCCCGATGAGCGCTGACGGAAACCCGGCGATCACCAGCAACATGGCGTTGCGGAACACGTGGCCGTAAAGCACACGATGACGGGTCAGGCCCTTGGCCTTGGCGGTGACCACGTACTGTTTGTTGATTTCATCGAGGAAGCTGTTTTTGGTCAGCAGGGTCATGGTCGCGAAGTTGCCGATCACCAGCGCCGTCACCGGCAAGGCCAGGTGCCAGAAGTAATCGAGGATTTTGCCGCCCATGCTCAACTCATCGAAATTGTTCGATGTCAGCCCGCGCAACGGGAACCAGTCAAAATAGCTGCCGCCGGCGAACACCACGATCAGCAGGATCGCAAACAGGAACGCCGGGATCGCGTAGCCGACGATGATCGCCGAGCTGGTCCAGACATCGAAGTGGCTGCCGTGTCGCGTGGCCTTGGCGATCCCCAGCGGGATCGACACCAGGTACATGATCAGCGTGCTCCACAACCCGAGGGAGATCGACACCGGCATCTTTTCCTTGATCAGGTCGATGACCTTGGCATCGCGAAAGAAGCTGTCGCCGAAATCCAGAGACGCATAGTTCTTCACCATGATCCACAAGCGTTCCGGTGCCGACTTGTCGAAGCCGTACATGCGCTCGATTTCCTTGACCAGCGCCGGGTCCAGGCCTTGGGCGCCGCGATAGGCGGAGCCGGCCACCGACACTTCGGCACCACCACCGGCGATGCGGCTGGTGGCGCCTTCGAAGCCTTCGAGCTTGGCGATCATCTGCTCTACCGGGCCGCCGGGAGCGGCCTGGATGATCACGAAGTTGATCAGCAAAATGCCGAACAAGGTCGGAATGATCAGCAGCAGTCGCCGAAAAATATACGCCAGCATCTGATTACTCCGTGGCCGCAGGGGAGGCTTGCAGTATGGTTTCGACTTCTATCGCAGGTTTCGCGTCTGGCTTGATCCACCACGTGTTTGTGCCGATGTCGTACAGGGGTGAGGTTTTAGGATGGCCGATGTGGTTCCAGTACGCCACGCGCCAGGTCTTGATGTGCCAGTTGGGGATCACGTAATAACCCCATTGCAGCACGCGGTCCAGTGCCCGGGCATGCGCCACCAGGCTTTTGCGCGAATCGGCGTTGATCAGTTGCTCGACCAGTTGGTCCACCACCGGGTCTTTCAGGCCCATGGAATTGCGGCTGCCGGGTTTGTCGGCGGCGGCCGACATCCAGAATTCGCGCTGTTCGTTGCCAGGAGAACTGGACTGCGGAAAGCTGCCGACGATCATGTCGAAGTCCCGTGAGCGCACGCGGTTGATGTACTGCGAGACGTCGACCCGGCGGATCACCAAGTCGATCCCCAGGTCGCTGAGGTTGCGCTTGAACGGCAGGAGTACCCGCTCGAATTCGGTCTGCGCCAACAGAAACTCGATGGTCACCGGTTTGCCGGTGGCATCGACCATTTTGTCATCGACGATCCGCCAGCCGGCCTCTTGCAGCAATTGATAGGCTTTGCGCTGATGGTCGCGAATCATGCCGCTGGCGTCGGTCACCGGGTTCTGGAACGCCTCGCTGAACACTTGCTCAGGGATCTTGCCGCGGAACGGATCGAGGATCGCCAGTTGATCGGCATCCGGCAGGTCGGTGGCGGCCATTTCCGAATTCTCGAAATAGCTGCGGGTGCGCGCGTAGGCGCTGTTGAACAATTGCTTGTTGGTCCATTCAAAGTCCAGCAGCAACGCCAGGGCCTCACGCACGCGCACGTCCTGGAACAACGGGCGGCGCAGGTTGAACACAAAACCCTGCATGCCGGTGGTGTTGCCGTTGGGGATCTGTTCCTTGATCAAGCGGCCTTCGGTGACGGCCGGGACGTTGTAAGCATTTGCCCAGTTCTTCGCGGTCATCTCCAGCCAGTAATCGAACTGCCCGGCCTTGAACGCTTCGAGCGCCACGGTGTTGTCGCGGTAGTAATCGGTGGTCATCACGTCGAAGTTGTAGAACCCACGATTGACCGGCAAGTCCTTGCCCCAGTAATCCTTGACCCGCTCATAGCGAATCGAACGCCCGGCCTTCACTTGACTGACTTTGTACGGGCCACTGCCCAGCGGTATCTCAAGGTTGCCCTTGTTGAAATCGCGGTCGGCCCACCAATGCTTGGGCAACACCGGCAACTGGCCGAGGATCAGCGGCAACTCACGGTTATTGGTGTGCTTGAACTTGAACAGCACGGTCAGCGGGTCTTCGGCGACCGCTTCCTCGACGTCGTTGTAGTAACCCCGATAGAGCGGCGCGCCGTCCTTGGTCAGCATCTGGAAGCTGAACACCACGTCTTCGGCGCGGATCGGATGGCCATCGTGGAAACGCGCTTCAGGGCGCAGGTAGAAACGCACCCAGCTGTTGTCCGGGGCTTTCTCTATCTGGCCGGCCACCAGGCCATATTCGGTGAACGGCTCGTCCAGCCCTTGTCTGGCGAGGGTGTCGTAGATTATGCCGATGTCGTCGGCCGGAACGCCCTTGCTGATAAACGGATTGAGGCTGTCGAAGCCGCCGAAACCGGCCTGACGAAAGATCCCGCCCTTGGGCGCATCCGGGTTCACATAGTCGAAATGTTTAAAGTCAGCGGGGTACTTTGGCGGTTCGTTGTAGAGGGTCACGGCGTGTTGCGGGGCGGCACAGGCCAGCCCGGCGAACAGCAAACCGCTGGCCTGCAACAGCAGGGCGCGTACGGGTTTCATCGATCTTTCTCCGAAGACTTCAGCCACCATGCGCTCAGGCCCAGGGTGTAGGGCGGCGTGGTGACAAAGGCTAACCGGTTACGGTAAGCCAGGCGGTGATAATTGAGGTACCAGTTGGGAATGCTGTAGTGCTGCCACAGCAACACGCGGTCGAGGGCTTTGCCGGCGGCGACTTGTTCGTCGCGGCTCTGGGCGGCGAGCAGTTGTTCGAGTAAATGGTCGACCACCGGGTTGGCGATACCGGCGTAGTTTTTACTGCCCTTGATCCCGACCTGGCTGGAATGGAAATACTGCCACTGCTCCAGGCCCGGGCTGAGGGTCTGGTTGAGGGTCATCAAAATCATGTCGAAGTCGAACTGATCCAGGCGCTGTTTGTACTGGGCGCGGTCGACGGTGCGCAGTCGCGCGTCGATACCAATGCTGGCGAGGTTCTCGACGTAGGGCTGGAGGATGCGTTCCAGGTTCGGGTTGACCAACAGGATCTCGAGTTGCAGCGGTTGACCGGCGGCGTTCTGCACACGCTGGCCATTGAGCTTCCAGCCGGCCTCGGCAAGCAGTCCAAGGGCCTTTCGCAGGGTTTCCCTTGGAATGCCGCGGCCGTCGGTTTGCGGCAGGCTGAACGGCTCGGTGAAGAGTTTGGCGGGCAACTGTTCGCGATACGGCTTGAGCATCAGCCATTCATGACCGACCGGCAGGCCGGTGGCAGAGAATTCGCTGTTGGGGTAGTAACTCAGGGTGCGCTTGTAGGCGTCGCTGAACAGCGTGCGGTTGGTCCACTCGAAGTCGAACATCAGCCCCAGCGCTTCGCGGACCTTGGTCTCGGCGAAGGTCGGGCGCCGGGTGTTCATGAACAGGCCCTGGCTCTGGGTCGGAATCTGATGCGGGATCTGCGCTTTGATCACGTCGCCGCGACGGACCGCCGGGAAGTTGTAGCCGTTGTCCCAGTTCTTGGCCTGGTGCTCGATGTAAACGTCGAACTCGCCGGCCTTGAACGCCTCGAAGGCGACATCGCTGTCACGGTAAAACTCGACCTCCATGCGATCAACGTTGTACTTGCCGCGATTGACCGGCAGATCCTTGCCCCAGTAGTCCTTGACCCGCTCAAAAACAATCTGCCGCCCAGGCGTCACTGAGGTGATGCGATACGGCCCGCTGCCCAAGGGTGGCTCGAAGGTGGTCGCCTTGAAATCGCGGCCTTTCCAGTACTGCGCAGACATGACCGGCAATTCGCCCAAGCGCAGGATCAACAACGGGTTACCGGTGCGCTTGAAGACGAATCGAACTCGGTGCGGGTTGAGAATATCGACCCGCGCTACTTCCTGAAGATTGGTCCGGTACTGTGGATGACCTTCCTTGAGCAACAGACGGTAGGAGAACGCGACGTCCTTCGCAGTAATCGGCGAACCATCGTGGAACCGCGCTTCGGGGCGCAGGTTGAACACCACCCAACTGCGGTCCTCGCTGTATTCCACCGACTGGGCGATCAGGCCATAACTGGAGGTCGGCTCGTCGCCGGACGGCGCGTACTGGCCGGTGCCGACCATCAGCGGCTCATTCAGCTCATTGATCCCGTATTGCAGGAAATTCGGCGTCGAGACCGGGCTTGAGCCCTTGAAGGTATAAGGATTGAGCGTATCGAAGGTGCCAAACGCCATCACCCGCAAGGTGCCGCCCTTGGGCGCTTGCGGGTTGACCCAGTCAAAGTGGGTAAATCGGGCCGGGTACTTGAGCGTGCCGAACTGCGCATAACCGTGGCTTTCGCTGATCGTCGCGCTTGCGGGAGAGCTCAAGGCCAGGCTGATCAGGAGCAGAAGGAGGGGACGCTTCAAGTCAGAGATCCGATCCAGGCGGCTTGGGCTTTATGGTCCGTACAGTAACAGCTTGTATCGACAGGAAAAAGACAGGGGGTTAATGCACTGTTAATTGAGCTTGCGCGGCCCTTGTAGCAGCTGGCGAAGCCTGCGTTCGGCTGCGAAGCAGTCGCGTAATCAGGCAATGCGGTGTTTCAGGAAGACCGCAAACTCAGGTTTTACGACTGCTTCGCAGCCGAACGCAGGCTTCGCCAGCTGCTACAGGGGTTTTGGCAAGCTTCAGGCGAAAAAAAACCCCTGACATCAGGGGTTCTTTTTAGTGTGGCGAAGATACCGTCAGCACTTGCCCAGGCTTCAGCGCCTTGCCGACACGCGGGTTCCAGCGTTTGAGATGCTGCATCTCGACATTGAAGCGCTTGGCGACGATGTACAACGAATCGCCTTGCTGAACCTTGTATTGGGTCTGTGGCTTCTTTTGGTCGGCTTTGCTGTTGGCGGCCACGACCGTGTTGACACGACCACTACCGCGCTTGGTGGTGTCATGGATCACCAGCTTCTGACCCGACTTGAGGTTCTTGCCGGTCAGCTTGTTCCAGCGCTGCAGGTCTTTGACGTCGACGCCATTGGCCTTGGCGATGGTGCCGAGGCTGTCGCCGCGTTTGACCCGGTAAGTGCGCTTGACGCTGGCGATTTGAGAGCCGTCTGCGCCTTCGAAGACTGGTTTGAGTGGCTTCTTGCTGATCAACTCTTCCGGACGCATGGTCGACAGGCTAGTGGTCAACAACTGCGCCTTGGACGTGGGCACCAGCAGATGCTGGGGGCCGTCAAGGGTGGTGCGCTGTTTGAACGCCGGGTTGAGCTGAAACAGTTCGTCTTCGTCGATGTTGGCCACCGCGGCAACTGTGGACAGGTCCATGCGCTGGTTGATTTCGACGACCTTGAAATACGGCTCGTTGGCGATCGGGTTGAGGTTCACGCCGTAGGCTTCGGGTGCCATTACCACTTGCGACAAGGCCAGCAGCTTGGGCACGTAGGCCTGGGTTTCCGACGGCAGTGGCAGGTTCCAGTAGTCGGTCGGCAGGCCGAGCCTTTCGTTACGCTCGATAGCGCGGCTGACCGTGCCTTCGCCGGCGTTGTAGGCGGCAAGGGCGAGCATCCAGTCACCGTTGAACATGTCGTGCAGGCGGGTCAGGTAATCCAGGGCTGCGGTGGTCGATGCAGTAATGTCGCGTCGGCCATCATAGGCACTGGTCTGGCGCAGGTTGTAGTAACGGCCGGTGGAAGGGATGAATTGCCAAAGACCCACCGCGTTGGCCCGGGAATAAGCCATCGGGTTGTAGGAGCTTTCAATCACTGGCAGCAACGCCAGTTCCAGCGGCATGTTGCGTTCTTCAAGGCGTTCGATGATGTAGTGAATGTACAGGCTACCGCGCTCGCCGGCGTTTTCGAGGAAGGACGGGTTACTGGCGAACCACAGTCGCTGTTGCTCGATGCGCGGGTTGACGCCCAGGCCGTCCTGTAACTGGAAGCCCAGGCGCATGCGCTCCCAGACGTCCTGTGCGGCAAGAGGGCTTGGCTTTTCACTGAGCCAAATGGGCTTCTGTTTGGCGCGGGCGGCGATATTCGGGGTATGTGTCGCGTCGGTCTGCGGCACATGGCTGGAACAACCCGCCAGAGTGGCGGACACAGCCACCGCTATGGCTTGAGCCAAGCGGGTCAATGCGTCTGAATTGATGACTTTACTAATAGATGACGACATTGGCTGGAAGTAAGTTCCGGGCAAAAATGTCGGTCGATTCTAGAAAGCGTCCCCCCTGCGGTCAACCATTCAGTATTTTCATTACAAAACGAAGACGGCTTAGAACGTATCTTTCCAAGCCCTTAAAGCAGAAAAAACCTTACTCGGTGCCCGGTTATCGGGGCCAATCCGTTCGTCCACTTTTTCTTTAACAGATGTTTCAGAAGCGCGTAAAAACGGGTTGGTGAGCTTTTCCAGGGCCAGCGTCGACGGCAAGGTCATGATCCCGGCTTCACGTTGCTGGGTTACTTTGGCCAGGCGAGCGGCGATTTCCGGATTGTCAGGCTCCACTGCGGCAGCAAATTTCAGGTTGCTCAGGGTGTATTCGTGGGTGCAATACACCAGCGTATCTTCCGGCAATGCGGCCAGGCGTGTCAGCGAGGTGTGCATTTGTTCGGGCGTGCCTTCGAACAACCGTCCGCAACCAGCGGCAAACAGGGTGTCACCGCAGAACAACAGGCCATGATGGTAATAGGCAATGTGCCCCAGGGTATGACCGGGGACGGCGAAAACATCGAAGTCCCAGTCCAGCACGCTGACACGGTCGTTGTCCTTGAGCGCCACGTCCCGGCCCGGGATGGTTTCGCTGGCGGGGCCATAGACCTTCGCGTTAGTCGCTTTTTTCAGCCGCTCGACGCCGCCGACGTGGTCATGATGGTGGTGAGTGATCAGAATATCGCTCAATGCCCAACCCGGATGCGCTGCAAGCCAGGCCTGCACGGGGGCGGCATCACCCGGATCGACCACGGCGCAGCGCTGGGTGCGGTGGTCTTGTAACAACCAGATGTAGTTGTCGGTGAAGGCGGGCAGGGCACTGATCTGTATCATCGTCGGATTCGCCAAGCGGAAAACAATGGTGCATCTTAGAACTTCCTGGCGCGTTGGAGAATGCAATGACCGATAAAGCGTTCGCTCAGGCTGACCCCGAGTGGCTGACATTGATCAGCGCGGCCCGTGAATGGCTGTCCGGCCCTATCGGGCAATTTTTGCTGGATGAAGAACGCCGCATGCTCGAAGACGAGTTGGGGCGCTTCTTCGGCGGTTATCTGGTGCATTACGGTCCGTCGGCCCAGACGCCGCCGTCGGCGCCCCAAGTGCAGCGCAATGTGCGGCTCGGTGCGCCGTTGCCCGGTGTCGAAATCGTTTGTGAAGAACAGGCCTGGCCGTTGAGCGAGCACGCCGCTGACGTTGTGGTGTTGCAGCATGGGCTGGATTTCTGTCTGTCGCCCCATGGTTTGCTGCGCGAAGCGGCGAGTAGCGTGCGGCCCGGCGGGCATTTGCTGATCATCGGCATCAATCCGTGGAGCACTTGGGGCTTGCGCCATGTGTTCACCCATGACGCCATGCGCAAGGCGCGTTGCATTTCGCCGTCGCGCGTCGCCGACTGGCTGAACCTGCTGGGTTTCGCGCTGGAGAAACGCCGCTTCGGGTGCTATCGTCCGCCGCTTGCTTCACCCGCCTGGCAGGCCCGTCTGGCCGGTTGGGAGCGCAAGGCCGGCGACTGGCAACTGTCGGGCGGCGGTTTCTATTTATTGGTGGCACGCAAGATCGTGGTGGGCCTGCGTCCACTTCGTCAGGAACGGCGCGAACCGATGGGCAAGCTGATTCCCTTGCCGATGGCCAAGGTCAATCGTCGCCGCATCGACCCGTAATACCTTTTTAATATTCCCGGTCGGGTCAGTCCCGGCCTCGGGCATCGTCGATCTTTGATCGTCGAGCCACCGCATTTTCTGGATAGATTGGCATGAGCGATAGCGTAGAACTCTTCACCGACGGCGCCTGCAAAGGCAACCCTGGCCCTGGCGGCTGGGGCGCACTGCTGGTGTGCAAAGGCGTTGAAAAGGAATTGTGGGGCGGCGAAGCCAACACCACCAACAACCGCATGGAGCTGATGGGTGCTATTCGTGGCCTCGAAGAGCTCAAGCGCTCGTGCGACGTGCTGCTGGTGACCGACTCCCAGTACGTGATGAAAGGCATCAACGAATGGATGGACAACTGGAAGAAGCGCGGCTGGAAAACCGCGGCGAAAGAGCCGGTTAAAAATGCCGACTTGTGGAAGTTGCTGGATGAGCAGGTCAATCGCCACAACGTCACCTGGAAATGGGTGCGGGGGCACATCGGTCACCACGGTAACGAACGGGCAGACCAGTTGGCCAACCGGGGTGTGGATGAAGTGCGCGGGTATAAGCAGGCTTGATTTCAATAGGTCAGTTTGACCGAGGCGCAGCTATTCGCGAGCAGGTCGAATCGTCGCACCGTCGCTCCCACAGGGGATTTTCGAACAATGGAGATCCCGTGTGGGAGCGAGCCTGCTCGCGATGGCCGCGACTCGGTCTATCTGAATCACCCCGGCGAGCGTGTTAACATCGCCGCTTTTGCACGAATGACCCGTTGAGAGCTGAGCACTGATGGCCACCAGATCCGTTGTACTCGATACCGAAACCACCGGCATGCCGGTGACCGACGGCCACCGGATTATCGAAATCGGTTGTGTCGAGTTGATCGGTCGGCGCCTGACCGGCCGGCATTTTCACGTTTACCTGCAACCGGATCGCGAGAGTGACGAAGGCGCCATCGGCGTCCACGGCATCACCAACGAATTTCTGGTGGGCAAACCGCGTTTCACTGAAGTGGCCGATGAGTTCTTCGAGTTCATCAAAGGCGCGCAACTGATCATCCATAACGCGGCGTTCGACGTTGGCTTCATCAACAACGAATTCGCCCTGATGGGCCAGCAAGATCGTGCGGACATCACGCAACACTGCTCGATCCTCGATACCTTGATGATGGCCCGGGAACGTCACCCGGGGCAGCGCAACAGCCTCGACGCCTTGTGCAAACGTTATGGCGTCGATAACTCGGGTCGAGAGCTGCACGGCGCTTTGCTCGACTCCGAAATTCTGGCTGACGTTTACCTGACCATGACCGGCGGCCAGACCAGCCTGTCGCTGGCCGGTAATGCGTCCGACGGTAATGGCTCCGGCGAAGGTGCGGATAACTCGGCCACCGAAATCCGCCGCTTGCCGGCCGACCGCACGCGCGCCCGCATCATCCGCGCCAGCGAAGATGACCTGGCCCAGCATGTGGCGCGTCTTGAAGCCATCGCGAAAGCCGCCGGCGCCCCGTCGCTGTGGCAGCAACTGGCGGATGCCAAGGCGCAGGCCTGAATCCGTAGCAGCTGCCGAGCACCGCGAGGCTGCGTCCGGCTGCGAAGCAGGCGTGAAACCAGACACTACGGTGTTTCAGATATACCGCGTTCTCTGGGTTTACGACGGCTACGCAGCCGAACGCAGCCTCGCGGTGCTCGGCAGCTGCTACAGGTCGTGTTCGCTTGCGACATTAGCGTGCATCAATTGACCCACTTCAGGGCATCGGCACTCGCCACATCCGCATCAACCCTCTACCCTGAGGGTATTGGCAGGCTGCGGTCTGCCGCCTCAGGACACTGAGCCCATGTATAAAGATTTGAAGTTCCCGGTCCTGATCGTCCACCGCGACATCAAGGCCGACACCGTCGCCGGTGATCGCGTGCGGGGCATCGCCCGGGAGTTGGAGCAGGAAGGCTTCAGCATTGTTTCGGCGGTGGATTACACCGAAGGGCGGCTGGTCGCATCGACCCATCACGGCCTCTCTTGCATGTTGATTGCCGCTGAAGACGCCAGTACCGACTCGCATTTATTGCAAAACATGGCCGAGTTGATCGGCCTGGCGCGAGTGCGTGCGCCGGACCTGCCGATCTTCGCCCTCGGCGAACAAGTGACGCTGGAAAACGCGCCCGCCGATGCGATGGCCGAACTCAATCAGTTGCGCGGCATTCTTTATCTGTTCGAAGACACGGTGCCGTTCCTGGCCCGGCAAGTGGCCCGGGCCGCACGCAAGTACCTGGACTGTCTACTGCCACCGTTTTTCAAGGCGCTGGTGCAACACACCGCCGATTCCAATTATTCCTGGCACACACCTGGCCACGGCGGTGGCGTGGCGTACCACAAGAGCCCGGTCGGGCAGGCGTTTCACCAGTTTTTTGGGGAAAACACCCTGCGTTCGGATTTGTCCGTGTCGGTTCCCGAATTGGGTTCCTTGCTCGATCACACCGGTCCGCTGGCCGAAGCGGAAGCGCGAGCCGCGCGCAATTTCGGCGCCGATCACACCTTTTTCGTGATCAATGGCACCTCGACTGCCAACAAAATCGTCTGGCATTCGATGGTCGCCCGCGATGACCTCGTGCTGGTGGACCGCAACTGTCACAAGTCGGTGTTGCATTCGATCATCATGACCGGCGCGATCCCGTTGTACCTGTGCCCGGAGCGCAACGAACTGGGGATCATCGGCCCGATTCCGTTGAGCGAATTCAGCCGCGAGTCGATCCAGGCCAAGATCGACGCCAGCCCGCTGACCAAAGGTCTCGCGCCCAAGGTCAAATTAGCGGTCATCACCAACTCGACCTATGACGGCCTTTGCTACAACGCGGAGTTGATCAAGCAGAGCCTGGGCAACAGCGTCGAGGTGCTGCATTTCGACGAGGCCTGGTACGCCTACGCGGCGTTCCATGAGTTTTTCGCCGGGCGTTACGGTATGGGCACTACGCGCAGCGAAGACAGTCCACTGGTGTTCACCACGCATTCCACGCACAAGCTGTTGGCCGCGTTCAGTCAGGCCTCGATGATTCATGTTCAGGACGGTGGCGCACGGCAACTGGACCGCGACCGCTTCAACGAAGCGTTCATGATGCACATCTCCACGTCGCCCCAATACAGCATCATTGCGTCGCTGGACGTGGCCTCGGCGATGATGGAGGGTCCGTCCGGGCGTTCGCTATTGCAGGAGATGTTTGACGAGGCCCTGAGTTTTCGTCGCGCCCTGGCCAATTTGCGGCAGCACATTGCGGCGGATGACTGGTGGTTTTCCATCTGGCAGCCGCCGTCGGTGGAAGGCATCGATCGCGTGGTCACCGAAGACTGGCTGCTGCAACCCGATGCCGACTGGCACGGCTTTGGCGGCGTGACCGACGATTACGTGTTGCTCGATCCGATCAAAGTCACCCTGGTGATGCCCGGCCTGACCGCAGGCGGTGCGCTGAGTGAGCGCGGGATTCCGGCGGCCGTGGTCAGTAAATTTCTCTGGGAGCGCGGGTTGGTGGTCGAAAAGACCGGGCTGTATTCGTTCCTGGTGCTGTTCTCGATGGGCATCACCAAAGGCAAATGGAGCACGCTGTTGACCGAGTTGCTGGAGTTCAAGCGCAGCTACGATGCCAACGTCAGCCTTGCAACCTGCCTGCCCTGTGTGGCGCAACAGAGTGTCGGGCGTTATCAAGGCATGGGCTTGCGCGATTTGTGCGATCAATTGCACGCCTGCTATCGCAGCAATGCCACGGCCAAACACCTCAAGCGCATGTACACCGTGCTGCCGGAAATCGTCATGAAGCCGGCCGACGCCTATGATCATTTGGTGCGGGGCGAGGTAGAGGCGGTGTCGATCGATGCGCTGGACGGGCGGATCGCTGCGGTGATGCTGGTTCCGTATCCGCCGGGCATTCCGTTGATCATGCCGGGCGAGCGGTTCACAGAGGCGACCCGGTCAATCATCGACTACCTTTCATTTGCACGCACGTTTGATAGCAGTTTCCCAGGATTCGTCGTCGATGTGCATGGCTTGCAACACGAAGACGAGGGCAATGGACGGCACTACACCGTCGATTGCATCAAGGAATGAGGACCTTTCCCAGTATGCAACCTGTCATTAATCCCAAGTACCCCGGCCTTTCGGTGCGTGTCGCCGATGACGGCTTCGCGGCCTATATCTGGGGCAGTGATTTCAGCTTTGAAGTCGCCGCCTATGGCGCTGCCGAAATGGGCAAACCGGTCGAGCAGTGGCCGATCACGCCGATCACCCCTTATCGAAAGTGTTACGGCATCGACCCTGAAGAGTTCAGCAGTTTTCGCGACGCCGCCGACAGTGCGATTTTCATGGCCTATCTCGATGATGAGCCCGTCGGCCATCTAGTGGTCAGCACCAACTGGAACGGCTTTGCCCATATCGACGAGCTGGCGGTGCATGCCCCGGCGCGGCACCATGGCGTGGCCAAAGCGCTGCTGGACGTGGCTCAGTTCTGGAGTCGCAAGAAAAAACTGCCGGGCATCATGCTCGAAACCCAGAACAACAACCTGGGCGCCTGTCGGCTTTATGAGCGGTGTGGTTATGTGATTGGCGGGATCGATCATCTACGCTATCGCGGGATCGATCCGAACACCGCCGAAGTGGCGCTGTTTTGGTATCGCTTGTTCTATAACTCGCCGGAAAACCCGCTCAGTTCGCGAGCATCGCCGCGGCTTGTTCCGTAATGATGTCCAGCAGTGTCTGAACGGCGGCGGATGGTTCGCCGTTTTTCAGGGTCAGGGCGTAGAGGCTGACCGGCACTGCCGGCGCCAGCGGGCAAACATCCAGTCCGCTGGATTTGGCGCCAAGGGCGGTAAACGGGTCGACAATCGCCAGGCCTTCACCGGCCTCGACCATGCTGCGCATCATTTGATGCGTCTGCACCCGGATATGCACGAGCGGGGCCGGGCGCAAGGCCTGCAATTTGTTCTCGAGTGCCGGGCTCAGCGGGTCGTGGCCTTCCAGGCCGACCATCGACTGGCCCGCCAGATCCTGCAACGAAATGTATTTCTGCTTGGGCTGCAGCCAGCCATGGGGCGCCAAGAGCTGGAGCTTGCCTTGGGCAATCATCTGGCAATGGATGTCGGCGTGGTCGGGATCCTGCAGGCTCAACCCCAGATCGCTTTCGCGCAACAACAGGGTTTTGATGATCTCGCGGGTCGGGTGGCTCAGCAAGCTGCAAGGTGCATCGGGCAGGCGTCGGCGCAGGACGGCGATGCTCTGAGGCAACAGTTGTTGGGCCAACGGCGGGGTGCAGATGATGCGCAGGGGCGGTGCCTGGTATTGCTTGAGGCTGGCAGCCAGGCGCTGAACGGGTTCAAGCGCTTCGTAGACGTGGGCGATTTCGACCTGTAGCTCCCGCGCTTCGCGGGTCGCCTGCAAGCGTCCGCGCACGCTGGAAAACAGCATGAAACCCAACTGACCCTCGGCCTCGCGCAAAATGCCTTCAACCTCGGCCACCGGCAACTGCAGCCATTCGGCAGCGGTGCCCAGGTGACCGGTCTGCACAAGCGCGTGGATCACTTCGATGTGGCGTAAACGCATGCGTGAAGTCCATGTTCGGCAGGTGAGGGAATCAGTGACTGAATCCTAACTCAAGTGCGCGCCCATGACTTGTGCTCATAACGCGGGGTTATGACGCGATGGTGGCTACTGGCACGCTGCCGACAAACGTGTCGGGTTCGCGCACGATGGTCACTTCCGATTGAACCAGCAGAAACTGGTTGTCATCCAGTTTCTTGATACGGTCGCCAATGGCCAGTTTGTAGGTGGTGACAGGCTCCGTGCTGCCGAAACCGTCTGCCGACGGGATGGATTCCTGGAACTCATGCACGGAATAAACGCGGCCTTCCGCATCTCTTGCGTGGAACTGACCGACAAGTACTGCTGCCATCTGTTTAGAACCTCTGGAGATAAATCACTCAAATTTCGGTTCTGTAGACCGTGCTTGGGCGAAGTAAGTTTTCCTGCAAGAAAAAAATAGTCAGGGGCAGTGAAATTCAACAGCCCGCTGGGTGATTCGTCATCTATAACTACAAGCTCTTCCATCGGACAGTCGAGACATCTTCCATGAGCAACGTCTATACGATCGCCGTAATAGTCGGCAGCTTGAGAAAGGCATCGATCAATCGCAAGGTGGCACTGGCGCTGGCCGACCTTGCTCCCGCGAATCTCAAACTTCAAATCGTCGAAATTGGTGACTTGCCACTCTACAACGAAGACATCGATGGCGCTTCACCGCCGGCAGCCTACAGCACTTTCCGACAACAAGTACGTTCATCCGACGCAGTGCTGTTCGTCACCCCGGAATACAACCGTTCGGTGCCGGCGCCTATGAAGAATGCCATCGACGTGGGATCGCGGCCGTATGGCCAGAGCGCATGGAGCGGCAAACCGGGCGCAATCATCAGTGCTTCGCCGGGTGCTGTCGGCGGGTTTGGCGCCAACCATCACTTGCGTCAGTCCATGGTATTTCTGGATGTGCCGTGCATGCAGCAGCCGGAAGCCTACCTCAGTGGTGCCGGTTCAGCGTTCGACGAGTCAGGAAAACCCTCAGAGTCGGTCAAACCGTTCTTGCAGAAATTCATCAACGCCTACGGCCAATGGGTCGAACAACACAAAAAGGCCTGACCCCCCCCTGTGGGAGCGAGCTTGCTCGCGAAAGCGGTGTATCAGTCAAATCAATGCCAACTGACATACCGCTTTCGCGAGCAGGCTCGCTCCCACAGGGATAATGGGGTGTGCAACACGTTTGCGCTTTACTCCGCTCGTGCATTGCGGCTGAATCGCGGTTTGTTTTTCGCTCAAGGTTGTTTTGCATGCTCATCGCTTCACTCATTTTCCTGCTGACCATCACGCTGGTGATCTGGCAACCCAAAGGCCTGGGCGTCGGTTGGAGTGCGGTGTTCGGCGCTGTGCTGGCGCTGATTTTCGGTGTGGTGCAGTTGAGCGACATCCCGATCGTATGGCAGATCATCTGGAACGCCACCGGCACGTTCGTGGCGCTGATCATCATCAGTCTGTTGCTGGACGAGGCGGGCTTCTTTGCCTGGGCCGCCTTGCATGTGGCGCGTTGGGGGCGGGGCAGCGGGCGTAAGCTGTTTGCTTATATGGTGCTGCTGGGGGCGTTGGTCTCGGCATTGTTCGCCAATGACGGAGCGGCGCTGATTCTGACTCCCATCGTTATTTCAATGCTGCTGGCACTGCGATTCTCCCCGGCAGCCACGCTGGCGTTCGTGATGGGCGCCGGTTTCATCGCCGACACTGCAAGCCTGCCGCTGGTGGTGTCGAACCTGGTGAACATTGTTTCCGCCGACTTCTTTCATATCACGTTCAACCGCTATGCGGCGGTCATGGTCCCGGTCAACCTGGTGAGCGTCGCGGCAACACTGGCGGTGTTGATGTGGTTCTTCCGTCGCGACATTCCCAAGGCTTACGACCCCGAGCAATTGGAGCTGCCGGCGACTGCGATACATGACAAGGCGACGTTTTTTGCTGGTTGGGTAGTGTTGGTGATCCTGCTCGTGGGTTGTTTTGCCCTGGAGCCGCTGGGTATTCCGATCAGCGCCATTTCTGCGGTGTGCGCCGCGTTGCTGTTGGGGATCGCCGCCCGGGGCCACAAGATTTCAACGCGCAAGGTGATGAAAGAAGCGCCGTGGCAGATCGTGATTTTTTCGCTGGGTATGTACCTGGTGGTGTATGGCCTGCGCAATGCCGGGTTGACTGGGTATCTGGCGGGTTGGCTGGACGGGTTTGCACATTACGGCGTGTGGGGCGCGGCCATGGGCACGGGGGTGCTGACGGCGATTCTGTCTTCGATGATGAACAATTTGCCGACGGTGCTGATCGGTTTGCTGTCGATCGATGCCAGTCAGGCCAATGGTGTGGTGAAGGAGGCGATGATTTATGCCAACGTCATCGGTAGCGATCTTGGGCCGAAAATCACGCCGATTGGCAGTCTGGCGACGTTGTTGTGGCTGCATGTGCTGGAACGCAAGAGCATCCGGATTGGGTGGGGGTATTACTTCAAGGTCGGGGTGGTGTTGACGGTGCCGGTATTGTTGGTGACGTTGGCGGCTTTGGCTGTGCGGTTATCTCTCTAGACCGAGTCGSCTYMATCGCGAGCAGGCTCACTCCTACACTGGATCTGCGCCATAAGGAGATCAAATGTAGGAGTGAGCCTGCTCGCGATAGGGCCGGCCCAGCCACCACAAATCTCAACCACTACCCGGCACATTCGGCCAAAGATCCGCCACCAGAAACAACCGTTCCGCTTCCTCCCATTCCCCATCGGTATTTTCGATCAGGCGAACCATCAACTGCGCCGGGGCCTGGGGTTCGAGGTCGTTCAGCCAGGCATTCAACTGTTCCGGGCTCCAGGTGTGCTCCGCAGGATAATGCGCCGGTGCCAGCCAGGCATGGCGGGGCAGGGGTTGCCAGCGACCGAAGGGGCGCTGCACGACAAAGTCCGCCCAGTCTTTCTGATGCAGCCAGCTACCGCGCAAATGCTGCGGATGCGCACCGCCGGGTGGCGCGGCGCGTCCCGGCCACGGATACAGCAGGTAACCGCCGAGCCACAAGTGTGCACTGAACTGCTGAATATCCAGGGCCGCCAGCACTTCGCGACTTTCGCCGCGGGCAGAAATGGGCAGTTGATGCAGAGCCAGGTGTGCCAGTTTGCGGTCCAGCCGATCATGACAACCGGGGCCGAGCCACTGAGCGGTGTCATGCCCGTCGCCATTTTGCGGCCCGAGATAGAGCTTGATCGCCAGTTCCAGGTGGTGCACGCCGTCGCGGTCACGCAGCAGCATGTCCAGTTCGCCCAGTGTGTGGCCTTCACGGCGGATCGGCAGGTTGGCGGCAATCAGCTCGATCCCCGGCGCGTGACGCACCGCGTACTGCCACAGGCGCTCGTAATACAGGCCCAGACGCCGGGTTCGGGCCTGGGACAGCCAGTGCAGCAAGTCGTAGCTGTCACGGTCCAGTTGCCGCAGCCAGCGCTCCAGGCGCTCAGGCTCTTGCACCCATTCGCTGCCGGTCAGGGGATGGCGTTGCGGCCACGGTGTATCGATGAGCATCGGCGGCGCGAGGATGACCCAAGCCAGGTCGCGCACTTCGGGGTGGCGCAACTGATGGGGCAACGAGAGCAAATCGGGAAATAGGATCATCTTGCGAGCATAGCCCTAAACATGAGTACACCCTTGTGGCTGAAAGGATTTTGTCTATCCCGCGCTTTCGCCCATAATCGTCTTTTTCGCCGTCCTCGCAGGAACCCCATGGAGCAATTTCGTAATATCGGCATCATCGGTCGCCTGGGCAGTTCTCAGGTGCTGGATACCGTCCGCCGACTGAAACGGTTTCTGCTCGATCGTCACTTGCACGTGATCCTCGAAGACACCATCGCCGAAGTCCTTCCCGGTCACGGCCTGCAAACCTCGTCACGCAAGATGCTCGGCGAAGTGTGTGACATGGTGATTGTGGTCGGCGGTGACGGCAGCCTGCTCGGCGCCGCCCGGGCGCTGGCCAAGCACAATATTCCGGTGCTCGGCATCAACCGTGGCAGCCTCGGTTTCCTGACCGATATTCGTCCTGACGAGCTGGAAGTCAAGGTCGCCGAAGTGCTCGACGGCCACTACCTGGTGGAAAACCGCTTTCTGCTGCAAGCCGAAGTCCGCCGTCACGCCGAGGCTATCGGTCAGGGCGATGCCCTCAATGACGTGGTGCTGCATCCCGGCAAATCGACGCGAATGATCGAATTCGAACTGTACATCGACGGCCAGTTCGTTTGCAGCCAGAAGGCCGACGGCCTGATCGTTGCGACGCCCACCGGTTCGACCGCCTACGCGCTGTCGGCGGGCGGACCGATCATGCATCCCAAGCTCGACGCTATTGTGATTGTGCCGATGTACCCCCATACCTTGTCGGGCAGGCCGATTGTGGTCGATGGCAACAGTGAGCTGAAAATCGTCGTGTCCAAAGATATGCAGATTTACCCGCAAGTCTCCTGTGACGGGCAGAACCACTTCACCTGCGCCCCCGGCGACACCATCACCATCAGCAAGAAAGCGCAGAAGCTGCGGCTGATTCATCCGCTTGACCACAACTACTATGAAGTCTGCCGGACCAAACTCGGATGGGGCAGTCGATTGGGTGGTGGAGGCGACTGATGCTCGATCCCGCGCGTAGCTACGACCTGATCGGTGACGTGCACGGTTGCGCTCTGACCCTTGAGCACTTGCTCGACCGGCTCGGTTATCAAAAACAACGTGGCGTCTGGCGGCATCCGTCGCGGATGGCCGTGTTTGTGGGCGACATCATTGATCGCGGCCCTCGCATTCGCGAGGCGCTGCACATCGTCCATGACATGGTCGAGGCCGGCCAGGCGCTGTGCATCATGGGCAATCATGAATTCAACGCACTGGGTTGGAGCACGCCAGCGCCACCGGGCAGCGGCAAGCAGTTCGTCCGGGAACACACGCCGCGCCATGCCCGATTGCTCGGTGAAACCCTGACCCAGTTCCAAGACCATCCCGGCGACTGGCATGACTTCCTTCAGTGGTTCTACGAGTTGCCACTGTTCGTTGACGCCGGCCGCTTCCGGGTGGTGCATGCCTGCTGGGATGCGGGCCTGATCGAACCATTGCGCAGGCTGTTCCCCAACGGCTGCGTCGATGAGCATTTCCTCCAGGCGTCGGCCGTGCCGGGCAGTTTCGCCTGCACCGTGTTCGACCGGCTGCTGCGCGGCACCGACATGCGCTTGCCCCATGGGCTGACCATGACCAGCGGTGACGGCCTGGTGCGCTCGTTCTTCCGTACCAAATTCTGGGAAGACGACCCGCAAACCTACGGAGACATCGTGTTCCAGCCTGACGCGTTGCCCGAACCCGTGGCGCAGACGCCCCTGACGTCCACGGAAAAAAACACCTTGCTGCGTTACGGCGTCGATGAACCGCTGTTGTTCGTCGGCCACTACTGGCGCAGCGGCAAACCGGTGCCGATACGCCCGAACCTGGCCTGCCTGGATTACAGCGCCGTGCTCTACGGCAAACTGGTCGCCTATCGGCTGGATCAGGAAACCCGGCTTGATCCAAATAAATTTGTCTGGGTCGATGTCGAACGGCCGGAGGTGCTGCAATGAGTGCTGTTGCTGTTTTGCGTCTGCCACTGGCGGTGGATTTGAGCGGGTTCGTCAAACTGCTCCAACGCATGCAGGTGCCGCATCGCGTCAGCGAAGAGTCGGGAGAACAGGTGCTCTGGGTGCCGGCCAACATCAGTCAGGACGTGCTTTCGCTGTACGAACGCTTTCCCGCCGGTGACCCCGATCAGCAGCTGGACATTCCGGCGGTGTTAACCATCCAGCGCCCCGGTTTCGTCGAGCAGCTGCGCTACGCCAAGGCGACAGCGCTGGTTTTGCTGCTGAGCATCCTCGTCGGCGCGGTGACGCTGCTGGGCGAGAATCTCGACACGATGCGCTGGCTGACCTTCCTCGATTTTCGCGTGGTTGGCGAGTACATCCATTTCGTGCCATTGGCTGACAGCCTGGCGGCGGGGCAGTGGTGGCGACTGATGACGCCGATGCTGATCCACTTCGGCATCCTGCATCTGGCCATGAACGGCATGTGGTATTGGGAGCTGGGCCGGCGCATCGAATCGCGCCAGGGCAGCATCAACCTGATTGGCCTGACGTTGCTGTTCAGCCTCGTTTCCAACTGCGCCCAGTATTATTTCAGCGGCCCGACCTTGTTCGGCGGGTTGTCCGGTGTGCTGTACGGCCTGCTCGGGCATTGCTGGATCTTCCAGCTGTTGGCGCCGAACCCGGCTTATCGCCTGCCGCGCGGCGTGCTGGTGATGATGCTGGTTTGGCTGGTGCTGTGCCTGTCCGGGCTGATCTCGATGATCGGCTTCGGTGAAATCGCCAACGCAGCCCATGTCAGCGGGTTACTCATCGGATGCTTCACCGGTTTGTTGGGTGGTTTGTACAACCGCCGTAAACTGGCCGCCTAAAACAGTTTATGTATTAAAGAGCGCGGAGACCTTGATGTCCTCTTTTAACGAAATGATCAAAAACATCACCCCCGATATCTACCAGAGCCTGAAACTGGCGGTGGAAATCGGTAAATGGGCGGACGGTAACAAGCTCACCGCCGAGCAACGCGAACTGTCGCTGCAAGCGATGATCGCCTGGGAAATCCAGAACCTGCCCGAAGAAGAGCGCACCGGTTACATGGGGCCGCAGGAATGCAGTTCGAAGTCGATCAGCGTGCCGAACATCCTGTTCAAGTCGGAAGCCATCCATTGATCGAGATTGGCCGTGGTGCAATCAGCAAAATGTCGGCCCGCCTTGACGGGTCTGACGTGCAGTACGCGTTTCGTCTGGGCGACCTTGAGGTGCCGGTCAATCCAATGATCGGCACCACCGTGCGCCTGGAATACCTGGGGGCGATTCATTGCACCCATTGTGGACGCAAGACCAAAACCAGTTTCAGCCAGGGCTATTGCTACCCGTGCATGACCAAACTGGCGCAGTGCGACATCTGCATCATGAGCCCGGAGCGTTGCCACTTTGACGCCGGCACTTGCCGTGAGCCGGAGTGGGGCCAGACGTTTTGCATGACCGATCACATCGTCTATCTGTCCAACTCGTCGGGGGTGAAAGTCGGGATTACCCGCGCCACCCAGCTGCCGACCCGCTGGATCGATCAAGGCGCCCGTCAGGCGTTGCCGATCGTGCGGGTGTCGACCCGTCAGCAGTCAGGTTTCGTCGAGGACCTGTTTCGCAGCCAGGTGGCGGACAAGACCAACTGGCGTGCCTTGCTCAAGGGCGAAGCGGCATCGGTCAATCTGGCCGAGGTTCGCGACCAGTTGTTCGACCGCTGCGCCGAGGGCCTGCAAACCTTGCAGGAACGATTTGGACTACAAGCAATTCAGACGATTACCGACGTAGAAACCCTTGAGATCTGCTATCCGGTCGAGCAATACCCGGCCAAAATCGTCAGCTTCAACCTGGACAAGAATCCGATTGCCGAAGGCACGCTGCTGGGGGTCAAGGGCCAATACCTGATCTTCGACACCGGCGTGATCAATATTCGTAAATACACGGCTTATCAGCTCGCCGTGCATCAGTAAGGACTCCAGCATGCGCACCGAACAACCGAAGATGATTTACCTGAAAGACTATCAGGCGCCCGAGTACCTGATCGACGAGACGCACCTGACCTTCGAGTTGTTCGAGGACCACAGCCTGGTCCATGCGCAACTGGTGATGCGCCGCAATCCCGAGCGCGGCCCGGGTTTGCCGCCGCTGGTGCTGGACGGTCAGCAACTGGAGCTGCTGTCGGTCACCCTGGCCGACCGCGAGCTGAGCGAAAGCGACGATCAATTGACGGGCTATCAATTAACAGAGCAGCACCTGACCCTGCACCCGGCCAGCACCACGTTCACGGTCGACACCAGCGTCAAGATCCACCCGGAAACCAACACCGCGCTGGAAGGCTTGTACAAATCCAGCGGCATGTTCTGCACCCAGTGCGAGGCCGAAGGCTTCCGCAAGATCACCTATTACCTCGACCGCCCGGACGTGATGAGCAAGTTCACCACCACGGTCGTCGCAGAGCAGCATAGCTATCCGGTGCTGCTGTCCAACGGCAACCCGATTGCCAGCGGCCCCGGCGAAGATGGCCGGCACTGGGCGACCTGGGAAGACCCGTTCATGAAACCGGCGTACCTGTTCGCGCTGGTGGCCGGTGATTTGTGGTGCGTCGAAGACACCTTCACCACCATGACCGAGCGTTCCGTGGCATTGCGCATTTACGTCGAGCCGGAAAACATCGACAAGTGCCAGCACGCCATGAACAGCCTGAAGAAGTCGATGCGCTGGGATGAAGAGGTCTACGGCCGCGAGTACGACCTGGACATCTTCATGATCGTCGCGGTCAATGACTTCAACATGGGCGCCATGGAGAACAAGGGCCTCAACATCTTCAACTCCAGCGCCGTGCTGGCCCGCGCCGAAACCGCCACCGACGCCGCGCACCAGCGTGTCGAAGCCATCGTCGCCCACGAATACTTCCACAACTGGTCGGGCAACCGCGTGACCTGCCGCGACTGGTTCCAGCTGTCGCTCAAGGAAGGCTTCACGGTGTTCCGCGATGCCGGGTTCTCCTCGGACATGAACTCGGCCACGGTCAAGCGCATCCAGGACGTGGCCTACCTGCGCACGCACCAGTTCGCCGAAGACGCAGGTCCCATGGCCCACGCCGTGCGGCCGGACAGTTTTATCGAGATTTCCAACTTCTACACCCTGACGGTGTACGAAAAGGGCTCGGAAGTGGTCGGCATGATCCACACCTTGCTCGGGGCCGAAGGCTTCCGCAAAGGCAGTGACCTGTATTTCGACCGCCACGACGGCCAGGCTGTAACCTGCGACGACTTCATCAAAGCGATGGAAGATGCCAACGGTGTCGACCTGACCCAGTTCAAGCGCTGGTACAGCCAGGCGGGTACGCCGCGGTTGGCGGTGAGCGAGTTTTACGATGCTGCGGCGAAAACCTACAGCCTGACGTTCCGTCAAAGCTGCCCGGCAACCCCGGACAAGGTTGAAAAACTGCCGTTTGTGATTCCTGTTGAGTTGGGCCTGCTGGACTCCAAAGGCGCGGCGATTGCCTTGCGTCTGTCCGGCGAAGCCAGCGCTCAGGGCACGTCGCGGGTAATTTCGGTGACCGAAGCTGAGCAAACCTTCACCTTCGTCGACATCGCTGAACAACCGCTGCCTTCACTGCTGCGTGGTTTCTCGGCGCCAGTCAAACTGAGCTTCCCGTACAGCCGCGATCAACTGATGTTCCTGATGCAGCATGACAGCGACGGTTTCAACCGTTGGGATGCCGGTCAGCAACTGTCGGTGCAAGTGTTGCAAGAGCTGATTGCCCAGCATCAGGCAGGTGAAACCCTGGTGCTGGATCAGCGCCTGATTTCTGCCCTGCGCACCGTGCTGTCGGACGAGACGCTGGATCAGGCCATGGTCGCGGAAATGCTTTCGCTACCGGGCGAGGCCTATCTGACCGAAATCAGCGAAGTGGCTGACGTCGATGCGATTCACATCGCGCGCGAGTTTGCTCGCAAGCAACTGGCAGACGAATTGTTCGAAGCGTTGTGGCTGCGTTATCAGGCCAATCGCGAACTGTCGAAGAAAACCCCTTACGTGGCCGAGGCCGAGCACTTCGCTCGTCGCGCGTTGCAGAACATTGCGCTGTCGTACCTGATGCTCAGCGGGAAACCGCAAGTGTTGGCGGCGACGCTTGAGCAATTCGAAACCAGCGACAACATGACCGAGCGCCTGACCGCGCTGGCGGTGTTGGTCAATTCGCCGTTTGAAGCAGAGAAAGCCAAGGCGCTGGCGAGTTTTGCCGAGCACTTCAAGGACAATCCGCTGGTCATGGATCAGTGGTTCAGTGTTCAAGCGGGCAGCACGTTGCCGGGTGGTCTGGAGCGGGTGCGTCAGTTGATGCAGCATTCGGCGTTCAACATGAAGAATCCGAACAAGGTTCGCGCGCTGGTCGGTGCGTTTGCCGGGCAGAACCTGATCAACTTCCATGCCGCTGATGGCTCGGGGTATCGCTTCCTCGCGGATCTGGTGATTGAGTTGAACGGGTTCAATCCGCAGATCGCTTCCCGGCAGCTGGCGCCGCTGACGCGCTGGCGCAAATACGACGACGCGCGTCAGGCGTTGATGAAAGGCGAGCTGGAGCGGATACGTGCTTCGGGTCAGCTGTCCAGCGATGTGTTTGAAGTGGTCAGCAAAAGCCTGGCCTGAGTCTGACGTTTCTCCCACAGGGTTCGCTCGAACCCTGTGGGACTGGCTTGTTTGCGATTGCGGCCTTCCACCTGTAGGAGCTGGCTTGTCGGATCGCCGCATCGCAGCGAAGGCGGCCTGACAGCCGACCATTCTCTTCCTTGGTGTACATATCCATTCCTGCGGTAACGGCCGCTAATGGTTTCGCTCTTACAGCGAGTCCCTTTTGGCAAACGCCCGGAGTGCCGGCCCAGCCAAAAGGAACCAAAAGGTCTCGCCCCGAGCGTCCGGCCCCTCGCCTGGGCTCGGCGTACCTTCGCTCCGGTATCCATCCGGGGACACTGCCCTCCGGTCTGCTTCGCTACGACCTACATGCAGCGTGTTCGACTGCGTCGAACGGCGCTACGCGCCACTCCCCGGATGAACACCTCCACTCAGCCTCCCGAAGGGGCGGGTGAATCAAGGTCAAGAGCTGCAGGCGAGCTAACGCTCGGCCTGATGAGTGGTGAAAAGCAAGGGCGGTACACCGATCTACTGTAGGAACTGGCTTGCCAGCGAAGGCGGCCTGCCAACCGACCAGCTTCTTGCAGATGCATCCATTCCCTGTGGGAGCGAGCCTGCTCGCGAAGCTTTTACCTTTGCCTTTGCCTTTGCCTTTGCCTTTGCCTTTGGCTTTGGCTTTGGCTTTGGCTTTTGATCTTGATCTTGATCTTGATCTTGATCTTGATCTGTTTTTGATCTTTCGCCCCTTCGGCAGGCCGAGCGTAGGTGTTCATCAGGGGGTAGGCGCGTAGCGCCGTGCGGCGAAGCCGCACACATCGAGAGGAGGTCGTAGCGAAGCAGACCGTAGGCGATGCCCCCTGATGGACACCGTAGCGAGGGAACACTGAGCCTTAGCGAAGTGCCGTACGCCGGGGCGAAGCCTTTTGCTTACTTTTCGGCGTTTGGAAAAGTGAGTCGCTGTAAGAGCGAAACCATAAGCCGCCGTTACCGCAGAAACGGATATGTACTCTAACCACCAACCAGAGAAGCCCCAATCACCCCACCTAATACCCAATCATTCAGCCAAACCGCATATCTCTCAGGTTAACAAAACATAACGTGGCGTCGATTGTCAGACCTTTCCAAACCCCGATAGGATAAGCCAGCTTCCGAAGGGGCTCTAGATTGCGCGTTTCAGGACCAAGCTCCAAACAGCCAATCACAACGAGCCACCTTACGGCGCCCTGAAAGGTTGAACGACCTAACAATAATAATGGGGGAAGGTCTATGAGTGAGCCTGTCATGGGTGTGGGTATCTGCCGCCCGCCGGCATTACGCAAAATCGCGTTGCTGGCTACAGCGCTCTCGCTGTTGGGCTGTGCCGTGTTGTCGGCACCTGTGCTGGCCGCTGCCGCGCCAGCATCCGATGCTGTTTATTCCATTGAGTCTGCCAAGGCTGCCAAAAGCCTGATGCTTGATGTCGTTCACGCCGGCAAACGCCTGGTGGCGGTCGGCGATCGCGGGCACATTCTGTATTCCGATGACCAGGGTACGACCTGGGTTCAAGCCAAGGTGCCATCCCGGGCACTGTTGACGTCGGTGTTTTTTGTCGATGAAAAACACGGCTGGGCCGTCGGCCATGACGCACAGATCCTCGCGAGTGAGGACGGTGGCGTCACCTGGACCAAACAATTCGACGATTTGAAACGCGAAGCGCCGCTGCTCGACGTCTGGTTCAAGGACGCCAACAACGGCTATGCCGTGGGTGCTTATGGCGCGCTGCTGGAAACCACCGACGGCGGCAAGCATTGGGAAGACGCCAGCGACCGCCTGGACAACGAGGACCAGTTCCACCTCAATGGCATCGCATCGGTCAAGGATGCCGGGCTGTTCATCGTCGGCGAGCAGGGCAGCATGTTCCGCTCGGCCGATTGGGGGCAGACCTGGGAGAAACTCGAAGGCCCGTACGAAGGCTCGCTCTTCGGTGTCATCGGCACGGCGCAAGCCAATACGCTGCTGGCTTACGGCCTGCGCGGCAATCTCTACCGCTCCACGGATTTCGGCAGCACCTGGGAACAGGTCGAGCTGAAAGCCGCTCGCGGCGCACTGGAGTTCGGGCTGTCCGGCGCAACGCTGCTCGACGATGGTTCCATCGTGATCGTCGGCAACGGCGGCTCAGTGATACGCAGCAACGACAATGGCGAAACCTTCAGCGTGTTCAACCGTCCGGATCGCATTTCCGTATCGGCAGTGACGGCGGCGGGCAACGGCAATCTGATTCTGGCAGGACAGGGCGGCGTTCGCGCTACTTCGCCAACCGGCTCAGAGCTGGGCAAATAATAAGAAGGGCGGAGCTATGACATCGATGACAAGCCATCACCAAGACAAGGCGACGTTTCTTGAGCGCCTGATTTTCAACAACCGCCCGGCGGTGATCTTCATCTGCCTGCTGGTCAGTATTTTCCTGTTCTGGCAGGCGACGCTGATCCGGCCGTCCACCAGTTTCGAAAAAATGATCCCGCTCGATCATCCGTTCATTCAAAAGATGATGGAGCACCGCAACGATCTGGCGAACCTGGGCAACACGGTGCGGATCTCGGTGGAAGCCACTGACGGCGATATCTTTTCCAAGGAATACATGGAGACCCTGCGTCAGATCAACGACGAGGTGTTCTACATTTCCGGCGTCGACCGTTCCGGCCTCAAGTCGCTGTGGAGCCCGAGCGTGCGCTGGACCGAGGTGACGGAGGAGGGCTTCGCCGGTGGTGAAGTGATCCCGCAGAGCTACAACGGCTCCCAGCAAAGCCTCGATCTGCTGCGCAACAACGTCCTCAAGTCCGGGCAAGTCGGACGTCTGGTGGCCAACGATTTCAAGTCGAGCATTGTCGATATCCCGCTGCTGGAGTCCTACCCGGACCCGCAGGACCAGGGCAAGTTGCTGGCGCTGGACTACCGCAAGTTCTCCCACGAGCTGGAAGAAAAAATCCGCGACAAGTTTGAAAAACAGAACCCTAACGTGCAGATCCATATCGTCGGTTTCGCCAAGAAAGTCGGCGACCTGATCGATGGTCTGGTCATGGTGGTGATGTTCTTCGGTGTCGCCTTCGTTATTACGCTGATTCTGTTGTACTGGTTCACCAACTGCATGCGCAGCACCGTGGCGGTACTCAGTACCACGTTGGTGGCGGTGATCTGGCAGCTTGGGTTGATGCACTTCTTTGGTTTCGGGCTGGATCCGTACTCGATGCTCGTGCCGTTCCTGATCTTCGCCATCGGTATTTCCCACGGCGTACAGAAGATCAACGGTATCGCCTTGCAGTCCAGTGAGGCCGACAACGCGCTGACCGCTGCGCGACGCACGTTCCGTCAGCTGTTCCTGCCGGGGATGATTGCGATCCTTGCGGATGCGGTGGGTTTCATCACGCTGCTGATCATCGACATTGGCGTGATCCATGAACTGGCCATCGGCGCGTCCATCGGCGTGGCGGTAATCGTGTTCACCAACCTGATCCTGCTGCCGGTGGCGATTTCCTACGTCGGTATCAGCAAACGCGCAGTGGAACGCAGCAAAAAGGATGCAACCCGCGAACACCCGTTCTGGCGCCTGCTGTCGAACTTTGCCAGCGCGAAAGTCGCACCGGTGTCGATCGTCCTGGCCTTGCTGGCCTTCGGTGGCGGTCTCTGGTACAGCCAGAACCTGAAAATCGGCGACCTCGATCAAGGTGCTCCAGAGTTGCGTCCGGACTCGCGCTACAACAAGGACAACAACTTCATCATCAGCAACTACTCCACCAGTTCCGATGTGTTGGTGGTGATGGTCAAGACCAAGGCTGAAGGCTGCTCACGCTATGAAGCCATGGCGCCGATCGACGAGCTGATGTGGAAGATGCAGAACACCGAGGGCGTGCAGTCGGCGATTTCCCTGGTGACCGTGTCCAAGCAGATGATCAAGGGCATGAACGAGGGCAACCTGAAATGGGAAACCCTGTCGCGTAACCCGGATGTGCTGAACAACTCCATCTCCCGTGCTGATGGCCTGTACAACAACAGTTGCTCCCTGGCGCCGGTGCTGGTGTTCCTCAACGATCACAAGGCGGCGACGCTCGATCGCGCGGTACATGCGGTGCAGGAATTCGCCAAGGAGAACAACAAGGACGGCCTGGAATTCATCCTCGCGGCTGGTAACGCCGGGATCGAAGCGGCCACCAACGAGGTGATCAAGGAATCCGAGCTGACCATCCTGATCCTCGTCTACATCTGTGTCGCGACCATGTGCATGATCACCTTCCGTTCGTGGGCGGCGACCTTGTGCATCGTATTGCCGCTGGTGCTGACCTCGGTACTGGGCAACGCCTTGATGGCGTTCATGGGCATCGGCGTGAAAGTCGCGACGCTGCCGGTGGTGGCGCTGGGTGTGGGGATTGGCGTGGACTACGGCATCTACATCTACAGCCGTCTGGAAAGTTTCCTGCGTGCTGGTCTGCCGTTGCAGGAAGCCTATTACCAGACGCTGAAATCCACCGGTAAAGCGGTGCTGTTCACCGGTTTGTGCCTGGCCATCGGTGTGTGCACCTGGATCTTCTCGGCCATCAAGTTCCAGGCCGACATGGGCCTGATGCTGACCTTCATGCTGCTCTGGAACATGTTCGGCGCGCTGTGGCTGCTGCCTGCGCTGGCGCGGTTCCTGATCAAGCCGGAGAAACTGGCAGGACAGAAGGGCAACTCGCTGTTCGCTCACTGATCTGTCGCTGAAACAAAAAAGCCGCAACCCAGGTTGCGGCTTTTTTATATCCCGAATTCAACACTCCCCCTGTAGGAGCAGAGCTTGCTCGTGATGGCGGCAGAATATTCAATATCTATGTTGACTGACACTCCGTCATCGCGAGCAGGCTCACTCCTACAGGGAATTGTTCCAACAGTTGAATTGTGTTGGGTCAGTTGGGATCGGTACCGAGCACCACATTCAACGCACTACGCGCATCATCCAGTTGCACCAGCGTCGCGTGCCGCGCACCGAGCGGATCGCGGTTCTCGATGGCCGTGAGGATTGCCTTGTGCCGAGGCAGCGCCAGTTCATGCAGGTTCGGCCGCTGGTTGGAATGCTTCAATGCTTCGGCTATCGCCACCGACAGCATGTTGCACAGGTTGGCCAGCAAGTCGTTGTGGGTTGCATCGGCGATCCTGCTGTGGAAATCCAGATCAGGTTGCAGTAAGGCTTCCGGCGTCGGCGCGGCCTCCATGCGCTGGTAGGCTTCGCCAATGGACGCGATGTCCGCCTCCGTGGCGAACTGTGCGGCCAATGCGGCGACGGCGGGCTCGATGATGCTGCGCACACTGGTCAACAGGTCGAAAAACTCATTCTGCGGGCTGCTTTGCATCAACCAGTGCAAAACGTCCGGGTCAAGCATGTGCCACTCTTTGCGCTGCTTGACCACCGTGCCGACGCGCGGACGGCAATACACCAGGCCCTTGGCGACCAATACTCGGGTGGCTTCGCGCAGCACCGGGCGGCTGACTGCGTACTCCTCACACAGCAGGGCCTCGGCGGGCAGCTTGTCACATGGCTTGAAACGCCCGGAAACAATCTGCATGCCCAGTTCCTGGACTATGCGCGAGTGCATGCTTTTACGGTCGGACGGTTTGCGGTAATCCATGGGGAGCGGCGCGGTCCTGTGCGAGGGTATGTCGCGCATGATAACAGGCGCGGGCACGGTCCTGAATCAGATGCGGAGTCAATGTGGGAGATCCAATGTGGGAGCGAGCCTGCTCGCGATGGCGTTGTGTCAGTCAACATCAATGTTGAAGGTTCGGACGCTATCGCGAGCAGGCTCGCTCCCACAGGGGATTGGTAGTGATCAGTGAGAGTGGCGCGGGACTTCAGCACCGCGGCAGCCGACCAGGAAGTCGAAATCGCAGCCCTGATCCGCCTGCAGCACATGGTCGATGTACAGCTGACGATAGCCGCCCAGGATCATTTGCTGTGGTGGCTGCAGATCCGCCATGCGTGCCGCCAGCTCAGCATCGGGAATATCCAGATGCAGACGACCATTGGCGCAGTCCAGTTCAATCCAGTCCCCTTCTTTCACGGCGGCCAACGGTCCGCCCGCTGCCGCTTCCGGCGCGACGTGCAGAACCACGGTGCCATAAGCGGTGCCGCTCATGCGTGCGTCAGAGATACGCACCATGTCGGTCACGCCTTGGGCGAGCAGCTTGGCCGGCAAACCCATGTTGCCGACTTCGGCCATGCCCGGATAACCCTTGGGACCGCAGTTCTTCATCACCAGAATCGAGTTGGCGTCCACGTCCAGCTCCGGATCGTTGATCCGTGCCTTGTACATGTCGAAGTTCTCGAACACCACGGCCCGGCCGCGATGCTGCATCAATTCAGCCGTGGCGGCGGACGGTTTGAGCACCGCGCCAAGTGGCGCCAGGTTGCCGCGCAACACGCAGATGCCGCCATCGGCGCGGATCGGGTTGTCGAGGGTGCGGATCACCTCGTCCTGACCGTAAATCGGCGCGTCTTTGGTGTTCTCGCCGAGGGTCTTGCCGTTAACGGTCAAGGCATTCGGGTTCGGGATCAGGTTGGCTTCACCGAGACGACGCAATACCGCTGGCAAACCACCGGCGTAGTAGAACTCCTCCATCAGGAAACGCCCGGACGGTTGCAGGTCGACGATGGTCGGCATGCCGCGACCGATGCGGGTCCAGTCATCCAGCTCCAGGTCCACGCCGATACGGCCGGCGATGGCTTTCAAGTGGATCACGGCGTTGGTCGAACCGCCAATCGCGGCGTTGACGCGGATGGCGTTTTCGAAAGCTTCCTTGGTGAGAATTTTCGACAGTTTCAGATCTTCGCGAACCATCTCCACCGCGCGCATGCCGGACATGTGCGCCAACACGTAACGCCGCGCATCAACCGCTGGAATCGCCGCGTTGTGGGGCAGGGAAGTGCCGAGCGCTTCAGCCATGCAGGCCATGGTCGAAGCGGTGCCCATGGTGTTGCAGGTGCCGGCCGAGCGGGACATGCCGCCCTCGGCCGCGAGGAAATCGTCAATGGTGATGGTGCCGGCTTTCACTTGCTCGCTGAGCTGCCAAACCACGGTGCCGGAACCGATGTCCTGGCCTTTGTGTTTACCGTTGAGCATCGGTCCGCCGGTGACGACGATCGCCGGGACGTCGCAACTGGCCGCGCCCATCAGCAGTGCCGGGGTAGTTTTGTCGCAACCGGTCAGCAGCACCACGCCATCAATCGGGTTGCCGCGAATCGCTTCTTCGACGTCCATGCTCGTCAGGTTGCGGGTGAACATGGCGGTCGGGCGCAGGTTGGATTCGCCGTTGGAGAACACCGGGAATTCCACAGGGAACCCACCGGCCTCGATCACCCCGCGTTTGACGTGCTCCGCGATCTGGCGGAAATGCGCGTTGCACGGGGTCAGTTCCGACCAGGTGTTGCAGATGCCGATGATTGGCTTGCCCTGGAACTGGTGGTCGGCGATGCCCTGATTCTTCATCCAGCTGCGGTACATGAAGCCGTTCTTGTCGGCGGTGCCAAACCATTGGGCGGAGCGCAGGGTGGGTTTCTTATCAGACATGATCGATTCTCTTATTGTATGACTATTCAGTTAAATCAGAGGCCTAACATAGGCGTAAATTCCTCTGTTTGGAAGTGTTGTTGGGTAATTAGTATTACTATATAGTCGTTTTCAACGGAGGGATGGCCCTGGCGATTTTCTGCGAGAGGCGTCTCCCGAGGTTCTATAACAACAACAATCGGAGACCGATCTCATGAGCCAGGAACTGCGGCTTATTCGTCGCATCACACTGAAACTGATTCCCTTCCTGATCCTGCTGTACCTGATCGCCTATGTGGATCGCTCCGCCGTAGGCTTCGCGAAACTGCACATGGGCGCTGACATCGGCCTCGGAGACGCCGCTTACGGCCTGGGTGCCGGGTTGTTCTTCATTGGTTACTTCCTGTTTGAAATCCCCAGCAATCTGATGCTCGACCGTTTTGGCGCACGACGCTGGTTTGCGCGGATCATGGTCACCTGGGGCGCCATCACCATCGGCATGGCCTTCGTTCAGGGGCCGCAAAGCTTCTACGTGATGCGCTTTTTGCTCGGTGCGGCGGAAGCCGGTTTCTTCCCGGGCGTTCTGTACTACATCACCCAGTGGTTCCCGATTCGCCATCGCGGCAAGATCCTTGGTCTGTTCATCCTTTCCCAACCCATCGCGATGATGATTACCGGCCCGGTGTCCGGCGGCTTGCTCGGCATGGACGGCACCCTCGGATTGCACGGCTGGCAGTGGCTGTTCATCGTCATCGGTACGCCAGCGATCCTGCTGACCTGGCCTGTGTTGCGTTACCTGCCTGATGGCCCGCAACAAGTGAAGTGGATGGACCAGGCCGAAAAAGACTGGCTCTCTGGCGAACTGAAAAAGGACCTTGCGGAATACGGTCAGACCCGTCACGGCAATCCGTTGCACGCGCTCAAAGACAAGCGTGTGTTGCTGCTGGCGCTGTTTTACCTGCCTGTGACGTTGAGCATTTATGGCTTGGGTCTGTGGTTGCCGACGCTGATCAAGCAGTTTGGCGGCAGCGATCTGGTGACCGGTTTCGTTTCCGCGGTGCCGTACATTTTCGGGATCGTCGGTTTGCTGATCATTCCGCGCAGTTCCGACCGTTTGAATGACCGCTACGGTCACCTCGCCGTGCTGTATGTGCTGGGTGCGATTGGCCTGTTCCTCAGCGCCTGGCTGACGGTGCCGGTGCTGCAACTGGCGGCCCTGTGCCTGGTGGCGTTTGCTCTGTTTTCCTGCACCGCGGTGTTCTGGACGTTGCCGGGTCAGTTCTTTGCCGGGGCCAGTGCGGCAGCCGGCATCGCCTTGATCAACTCGGTGGGCAACCTCGGCGGTTACATCGGTCCGTTCGTGATTGGTGCGCTGAAGGAATACACCGGCAACCTGGCTTCTGGGCTGTATTTCTTGTCCGGTGTGATGGTGTTCGGGCTGCTGCTGACGGGCGTGGTTTATCGGTTGCTGGAGCGCAAACACGTGCTGCCGGCGGATCAGTTTGCGGCCAGCGCGCGTGGCGCCACCCGCACCTGAATCTCAGGGTTAACACCGATCAACTGTGGGAGTGAGCCTGCTCGCGATGAGGCCATCACATTCAACATTGATGGCGACTGACACACCGCTATCGCGAGCAGGCTCACTCCTACAGGGATCGGTGGTGTTTCGAATCAACAGGAGAAAATCATGCGTTTGGTTCAATTCGAATTGAGTAACGGCGAGCGCCGCGTTGGCGTTGTTGAGGACGGTCTGGTGCAGGAAGTGCAGGACGCGCATACCGTTCGTGACCTGGCATTGGCGGCGATCGAGGCGGGCACGAATCTGGAGCAGCAGGTGAAAGTCCTGGGCCTGGGCATCAGCCACGACTATGCCGAACTGTTGGCCACGTTACGCATCCTGCCGCCGCTGGATCACCCGGATCCGGCGCACATGCTGGTCAGCGGCACCGGCCTGACCCACTTGGGCAGCGCCTCGGCACGGGACAAGATGCATCAACACGCCGGTGACGAAGCGGCAATGACCGACACCATGCGCATCTTCAAATGGGGAGTGGAGGGCGGCAAACCGGCAGCAGGGCAGGCCGGCGTACAACCGGAATGGTTCTACAAGGGTGACGGCAGCATCGTCGTTCGGCCGGGCAAGCCGTTCCCGCTGCCGCCCTTCGCCGAAGATGCCGGCGAAGAGCCGGAGCTCAGCGGCCTCTACGTCATTGGCCACGATGGCAAGCCTTATCGCCTCGGTTATGCGGTCGGCAACGAGTTCTCCGATCACGTCATGGAGCGTAAAAACTACTTGTACCTGGCGCACTCCAAACTGCGCAGTTGCAGCTACGGCCCGGAACTTCGGGTCGGCGAATTGCCGCAACACCTGGCCGGCACCAGCCGCATCCTGCGGGACGGAGAAGTGCTGTGGCAGAACGAGTTTCTCAGCGGCGAGGCCAACATGTGCCACAGCCTGGAAAACCTTGAGTACCACCATTTCAAATACAGCCAGTTCCTGCGTCCCGGGGACGTGCACATTCATTTCTTCGGCACCGCGACCTTGTCCTTCGCCGATGGCATCCGCACCCAACCGGGAGACGTTTTCGAGATCAGCCAGACCGAGTTCGGCGCGCCGTTGATCAACGGCATTGCGCCGGCTGAAGCGGCGTTCCTGCCTGGCACCGTCGGCACCCTTTAAGGAGATAGGCATGACCCGGATTCTTGGACACAACTACATCGGCGGCCAGCGCAGCGCCGCCGGTTCGCTCAAACTTCAGAGCGTCGACGCCAGCACCGGCGAAGGGTTACCGCATGATTTCTTCCAGGCAACCCCGGAAGAAGTGGACGCCGCCGCCAAGGCCGCCGCTACGGCCTACCCGGCCTATCGCAGCTTGAGCGCGGAACGCCGTGCCCAATTTCTCGATGCGATAGCCGATGAGCTCGACGCGTTGGGTGACGAGTTCGTCGCCGTGGTCTGCCGCGAAACCGCGCTGCCGGCTGGCCGCATTCAAGGCGAGCGCGGTCGCACCAGCGGCCAGATGCGCTTGTTCGCCAAAGTGCTGCGTCGCGGTGACTTCTATGGTGCCCGCATTGATCGGGCGCTACCGGACCGCACGCCGCTGTCGCGTCCGGACTTGCGCCAATACCGCATCGGCCTCGGCCCGGTGGCGGTGTTTGGTGCCAGCAACTTTCCCTTGGCGTTCTCGACGGCTGGGGGCGATACCGCTTCGGCCCTGGCGGCCGGTTGCCCGGTGGTGTTCAAGGCTCACGGAGGTCACATGGCAACGGCCGAATGGGTGGCTGACGCGATCCTCCGTGCCGGGGGAAAAACCGGCATGCCGGCGGGTGTGTTCAACATGATCTACGGTGGCGGGGTCGGCGAAGCGCTGGTCAAGCACCCGGCGATTCAGGCCGTGGGCTTTACCGGCTCGCTGAAGGGCGGGCGTGCCTTGTGCGACATGGCCGCGGCACGTGCACAGCCGATCCCGGTGTTCGCCGAAATGTCGAGCATCAACCCCGTGATTGTATTGCCGCAGGCGTTGCAGAGCAGGGTTGAGTCAATCGCCCGTGACCTGACCGCGTCGGTGGTTCAAGGCTGTGGTCAGTTCTGTACCAATCCCGGGCTGGTGATCGGGATTCGTTCAGCGCAGTTTAGTGCGTTCGTGCAGCAGGTCGCCGGGCTGATCAATGATCAGCCGGCGCAAACCATGCTCAATGCCGGGACCTTGAGCAGCTATGGCAAAGGCCTGGAAAAACTCCTCGCGCATTCCGGCATCACGCACCTGGCAGGCAACGCGCAACAGGGTAAACAGGCTCAGCCACAGTTGTTCAAGGCTGACGTCAGCCTGTTGCTCAACAGAGATGAAGTCTTGCAGGAAGAGGTGTTCGGCCCGACAACGGTGGTGGTGGAAGTGGCTGATCAGGCGCAACTCACTGCGGCGCTGAACGGGCTTCATGGGCAGCTGACGGCGACGATCATTGGCGATCCGGCGGACTTTGAACAGTTTGGCGAATTGACGGCTTTGCTGGAGCAAAAGGTCGGGCGGATTCTGCTCAATGGTTATCCGACCGGCGTGGAAGTCTGCGATTCGATGGTCCACGGTGGGCCATACCCGGCGACGTCCGACGCGCGCGGTACGTCGGTGGGCACCTTGGCGATTGACCGCTTCCTGCGCCCGGTGTGCTTCCAGAACTACCCGGATAATCTGCTGCCGGACGCGTTGAAGAATGGCAATCCGCTGCGCATCCAGCGCTTGGTGGATGGACAGCCCTCGCGCGAAGCCCTCTAACGGTTAAACACAAATCCCCCCTGTGGGAGCGAGCCTGCTCGCGAAAGCGGAGTATCAGCCACCATTGATGTTGGATGTGATGGCCTCTTCGCGAGCAGGCTCGCTCCCACATGGGCTCGGTGTTGTGTGTGGGGGTGAGGTCAGCACTGGGCCGCCCACACATTGAGTTATCATTGCATCTTTCCCATTCAAAGATTGATCGCCATGACTACCGAAGCCGTTACCTTGCTTAACACCCTCGAACACTGCGACATGGTGGAAATCGACGGGTTGCACGCGTTCGAATTCGCCCTCGATGAAGACGACAACCTGCACATCGAGTGCATGGATGGGCGAGCGGCCAAGCACTGGGAGTTCACCCCGGCGCAGATTCAGGCATCCTCCTTCGACCCAACCCTGCAAAGCTGGTTGATCACCGGCGATTCCGGCGAGCACCGCTTGGTGTGCCTGACCGCTATCGGTGGTCATGACGACGAGGACGATGAGCTTGAGGGGGCGTAATCTCTGGCCGCTGTTGATCGCCGGTAGTGTCGGCGCGATGGGCGTTCAGGCTGCCTTGGCCGACGATTATCAGTTGCTGGTGGGTTCCTACACGGCGGGTCAGAGTCAGGGGATTTATCGTCTGAACTTCGACAGTTCGACCGGGCAGATCAACGCCAGGCCACTGCAAGTGGTGCAAAGCGAAAACCCGTCCTGGCTGACTGTGTCCAAGGACCAGCGTTACCTGTTCGTGGTCAATGAAAACGGCCCGGGTCAGAAAGATCCGGTCGGGCGTGTCAGCAGTTATGCGATTGATTCCAAGACCCATGAGTTGAGCCTGATCAATCAGGTCCAGAGCCTGGGCAACGAGCCAACGCATTCGAGCCTCAGCGGCGATGGCCGTCATCTGTTTGTCAGCAACTATTCGGTGGCTGAAGATCCGGGCGGCACCCTCGCGGTGTTGCCGGTGGGCGCTGAAGGCAAACTTGAAAACGTCGAGCAGATGAGCAGTCATCCAGCGAGTCGGGTCAACCCTGAGCGGCAGATGTCGGCACACGTGCACTCGACGGTCTCCTCACCAGACGGCCGCTACGTGTTCTCCAATGATTTGGGGGCAGACAAGGTCTTTGTCTACCTCTTCGACCCCAAGGCCAATCCGGATCTGCCGTTGACGCCCGCCACACCGGCGTCCGTGCAGTTGCCGCCGGGCAGCGGGCCGCGTCATTTACTGTTCAGTGCCGACGGCAAGCATGTTTGGCTGACCATGGAAATGAGTGCGCAGGTGGCAGTGTTCGATTACCAGAATGGCAAGCTTGAGCAAACGCAACTGGTCGACCTGGCGGCGGGCCAGCCTGCGTCCGATAAAGCGGCGGCAGCACTGCATGCTTCGGCGGATGGCAAGTTCCTCTACGTCAGCAACCGTGGCACCGCCAATCAATTGTTGGTGTTTGCCATTGATCCCGCGACCGGCCACCTCAAGGAGCTGCAACGACGTTCCGTGGAAGGGGACCATCCGCGCGAGTTCAGCCTCGATCCCAGTGGCAAGTTCGTGCTGATTGCCAACCAGAAGAGCAACCAGGTTGTCGTCGTCGAACGTGACGCCAAGACCGGTCTGCTGGGTAAAACCGTGCAGAAACTGCCAATGGACGCGCCGAGCGACCTCAAGTTTCTGCTGCGTCAATAGGCCGCAGGCCCCGGTTGATGGGGCCTGCATCCTTGTATTAATGACGCTGATATCTGCTAATGCTACAAAGGATTTCAGGCGAGAACACTCGAAGGTTAAGTTTGCTTCACGGCCCCACCGGGCAAGCAAGCCAACTGAATGCGAGGAATACCGCCATGAACTTCAATCTCTTCTCTGTCATTGCTGCTTCTGCAATCTCTGCCTCCGTTGCTCTGCCAGCCAGTGCCAACGTCGAAATCAGCGACAAAAAATCCCACGCCCAGAGCTACACCCAGAAATACCTGCAACAGAGTGCCAATTTCTACGCCGCTCTGGATCACAAAACCCAAGCCTGAAATACAAGCCCTGCACCTTTTATGCAGGAGTGAAGTCACTTGCGTCGATCAAGCTGAACAGCTTCGAGAAACCTGAGTGATGTCGCTCCTGCATAACGCGTTTACGACAGCATCACATTGCCATCAACTCCCGACTTGATAACACATGGCCGCGAGTTTAGATTTGGCGCTCGGTTTTTGATTCCAATTCTAATAACAAGGATCGACAACATGGCGATGCGCGTGGCAGTGGTTCTTCTTTTTCTGTATTCCACCCCCCTACTTTCGGATGCCCAGCCCGTTCCAGACGAGCCGGACGCGGCCCGCGAGCGCATGATGAGTTTTATCGAAGACTGAAATAGACTGGCTTAATGATCAACGAAGCTGATGGTCACTATGGATATCCCTGAGTGGTTAGCCCAGCTTTTTTGATTGATTCTGTGGGCATCGAAACATGCCCACGGAGAACACCATGGCCAGCTCAATCCTCACTTCTGCCAAACACGGCGCCTACCTGGCCATCGGTCTTTACGTGATCCTGGTGTTGGTCGTCAGCCTTTCGGCTCAAACGCACCGCACCGTAGAAGCACCGATTGAGGTCGCTTATCCCGGCATCCAGTTCGAACACCGCGCCCAAAACGCGGGGGGCGAGCACGTAGAACTGGCGGGAGTGGTCGGGGCATGAAAGGGCGCAGACTCTGGGTGATTGCGTTCCTGGCGTTCATCACCAACGGCTCTTCGTTGCTGGGCATCGGGCAGGGTTCGGCGGGTTCCGTGGCCCGATCCATAGAAGCCAATCACAACCTCGCACGCAATATTGAAACGCAGAAGGCGCTGGCGCTGCTGGCGGGCAATCCACCGATCAAACGTCAGTCCGATTTCTTCGGGCCGTTCCATGTGGATTGTTCGGTGTTGAAGATGTGTGAAGTGTTTGCCTGATGCATCGTGCGACGCAACCTTGTAGCAGCTGGCGAAGCCTGCGTCCGATTGCGAAGCAGTCGTAAATTCTGCTTACATGGTTTGTCTGATGTACCGCATGTGCTGATTTTGCGACTGCTGCGCCCGAGCGCGGACCGGCCGACGCAGGCTTCGCCAGCTGCTACAGGGATCGATGTGGTTACTTTTGCATTACGCCAGTAAACAAGTCCGACTCCAGAAACCGCTGCAACCAGTCCTGCAACCGCACGTAAGGCGTCTGCGCGAACCACTCGCGATCGACATGCGCAAACTGCCGCACGAACGGCATCAGCGCTATGTCTGCCAGACTTGGATGCGCCGCCAGCAAGTAGTCGCGCCCCTCCAGTAACTCATCAAGCTGGCGCAAAAACACCTCACCGTCGGCCCGATAAACCTCCATCGGTTGTTCGGGATAACGTTCGGCGTATTTGTAGCGATTCAGGTGCACTTTGAAGCTCTGATCGTTCGACTCGATCAGGGCCGCGATGCGCGCTTGTCCGGCGGAATCATTCTTGAGCAACCAGTCCTGCGGATCGTTTTGCGCCAACGCCCACTGCATGATTGCCAGGCTTTCATCAATGACCCGGCCATCAGCGCTCAGCACCGGTACCGTGCCTTTGCTCGACAACGTCAGCATCTCTGCGGGTTTGGCCTTGAGGCTTACTTCGACGATGTTCACCGGCACGCCGGAGTAACGTAGCGCCATGCGAGCGCGCATGGCGTACGGGCAGCGGCGGAAGGAATACAGCGTATTCATTTCACCTCCAGGGTACTCAGGCCATTGCCCTGACGACGAACCTGAATCTGCACCGGAATCCGTTCATGCATTTCCTGCACATGGGAAATTACCGCGACTTTGCGGCCCTGAGCCTGCAAGCCGTCCAGCGCGTCCATGGCCAGTTGCAGGGATTCCGGATCGAGGCTGCCGAAGCCTTCGTCGATGAACAATGATTCGATTTTCAGCGTGCTCGACGCCATCGAAGCCAGGCCCAAGGCCAGCGCCAGTGACACCAGGAACGTCTCGCCGCCCGACAACGAATGCACCGAACGCAGTTCATCGCCCATCTCGGTGTCCATCACCAATAACCCCAGCATGCTGCCGCCGCGTTTCAACCGATAGCGTCGTACCAGTTGCCGCAACTGTACGTTGGCGTGGTGCACCAACAGATCGAGGTTGTAGGCCTGGGCGATCTTGCGGAACGTATCGCCGGTGGCCGAACCGATCAATGCATTCAAACGCGCCCAGCGTTGGTACTCGGTGTAGGCGTCGGCGATCTGTTGGGCCAGGGCTTGATTGGCGTTTTGCCGGCGCTGATCCTCGGTCTGCTCGGCGCGCAGTTCGGCGCAGCGGTGTTCACTGGCGGAAGACAGGTTTTGCAGTTCGGTCAGTGCGGTGGCCAGTTGTTCGGCATCGAGATTACCGTTGTGCTGTGCCTGGTGGCTGAGCAGGCGCTTATCCCGCTCCTGCAACAAGACCTTGTTCTGTTCGATGGCTTTTTCGCTGTGTTGCAATTGCTGGCGCAGTTCGCTGAGCTGTTGATCGTCGACGCTGAGCAACGCGTCCAGACCGCCGTCATCCAGCTCGGGATGCTGCGCGCGCCAATCACCAATCTTGCTGCTCAACTCGCGGTCTTCGGCTTCCAGTGACACCGAGCGTTCCTGCAGGGCCTTGAGTTCAGCCGCCAGTTGCACCAGGTGCGTGCGCACGGTTTGCAGTTCCTGATTGGCGGTCGATTCTGCGGTGCGTGCCTGTTCGACGGCGTGATCGAGTTGCTGCTGCCATTGCTCGGCATTGGCGTGTGCGCCCAACAGTTGGCTCAGGGTCTGCTGACAGGCTTGCTGTTGCTCGGCGAGAGTATCGAACTGCTGCTTGGCAGCTTCCAGTTGCTGAGCCCGCGTCTGCTGGCGGTCCAGTTCTTTCTCCAGCGCCTGCTGACGTTGCAGCTGTTCGCTGAGTTCATCGCGTTGCTGGTCGAGTTGCTCAAGGCGCTGGGTAATCTGCTGGTCGAGTTGCATGAACGTCGCGGCGGGCTCGTTGCGCAAAGCCTCCAGCGTTTGGCTTGGGAGCAGGGTGCTGAACGCGGTCAGTTCTTCATTCAGTCGCTGACGGTCGCTGCTCAACTCGCGTTGCTGGTTGGTCAGGTGCTGCGCCGCCTGCTGGCTTGCGGTCTCGGCACTGCGCAGTTGTTGCTGAAGGCGCGCGGCGTCCTGTTGCAAGGTCAGCAGGGCGGTTTGCCGCTGCTCGTCCTGGCTGATGCTCTGGTTCAACTGATTGTTTTGCTGCGTCAGCCAGGCATCGCGTTTGTTCGCGTCCTGAGTCATTAATTGCGTCGACAATGGATGCGCTTCGAGGCTTGGCGTCAGGGCTTGTTGCTGGGTGGCGAGTTGCTCTTGCTGCTGTAACAGCTCTTTTTGCTGAGCGATCAAGCCGCCGACTTCTGCACGCAGATCAGTGAGTTTTTCCTTCAACTGGTCGACGGCTTTCTGCGCGTTGGCCTGCTCGCTTTCGTCATGGCGACCGAGGCTTTGCAGCAGCGCTTCCGGCTGATGATAGGGATGGTCGGGGCTGCCACAAACCGGACACGGCTGATCGTCCTGTAACTGCTCACGCAATTCTTCGACGCTGGCGCTGCGGGCCAGACGCTGACGTTCCAGCAGTTCGCGGGTAATGGTCAGGGTCTGTTCGGCGATGGTCAGTTCGTTCTTGGTTTTTACCCCGTCCTGGGTCAGGCGATCGCGTTCTTGCTGAGCGCCCAGCTGGCGTTGTTGAAGCTCCGCGCCGCGGTGGTCCAGTTCCAGCTGACTGGCCCACAGCCGTGTCAGTTCTTCGAAAGCCCGCAGTTGCTTGCGGTTGTCCTGCAACAGATTGCCGAGCAGCTGGATTTGTTCAGCCACGGCTTCAGGTTCGGCGCCGGCCTCTTTGTAGAGCACTTCCAGCTGCTGTTTTTGCGAGGCCAGCGCTTCGGCTGCGCCTGTTGCACTTTGCTCCAGGGCCGCCAGTTCGGCCTGGCCTTTGTTCAAGCGATTGCCGATCAACATCAGCTGTTGCAGGCGATCGCGATAGGCGTTCCACGCCTCGCTCAGCGGTGCCAGAGGCGTGCTGTATTCGAGCTCCCCGGCGATGCGTTGCAGACGTTCGGCAACCTGTTTTTGCTGATCAAGCAAACCTTGAATCGTGCTCTGACCCTGAGTGCAGGCCAGTTCTGCTTGCTGCTTGAGATCGGCGCTGAGGCTGGTGTCTTTGACCAGACGGGCGAGGGTGCTTTGAGCTTCAAAGGCCTGGCGTAGCAACGGCGCACTGTGGGTGTGCTGGTTTTGCGCTTCGGTCAGCGCGGTATGGGCGCTGCTCAGGCTCTGTTCGAGTTGAGTCTGGCGCTCGGTGAGTTCCTGTTGCTGTTGCGTGTGTTGTTGAATCTGCGCAGCCAGCGGCGTGAGCTGAGCGGTGAGTTCAGTTTTGCGGGCGAACTGATGCCGTTGCGGGGCCAACTGCTCCAGGCGCGTCAGTTTCAGGCGTTCACCGACCAGACTGTCCCAATGCTGCTGCGCGCTGTTCAGTTGTTCAGTGGCGCTCAGTTGCTCGTCCTGCAACTGGCGCAGGTCTTTGAGCCAGGTGTGTTGCAGCTCAAGCTGTTTGAGTTGCGCCTGCTGAGTTTTCAGTTGCTGCTGCGCCTCATTGAAGCGCTCATCCAGTTCGGCGCGGGCTTCGGGAGATAGCGGCGTCACGCCGGTGGCCTGGTCCTGCAACAGCTTGTGGGTTTCACGCGCCTCTTTGGTCTTGTCGAACGCGCGGCGACCGAGCTGGGTATAGAGCGCGGTGTCGGTGAGCTTTTCCAGCAATTCGCTGCGTTCGTTGTCGTTGGCCTTGAGGAAGGCACTGAATTCGCTCTGGGCGAGCAACACGGCGCGGGTGAACTGCTCGAAGTTCAAGCCCAGTACGGATTCGAGCTGGGTTTTGAACTCGACTTTCTGGCTGGCCAGCAGTTGATCCTGATCGATGTCGCGCAAGCTCTGGCGACTGGCTTGCAGCTTGCCGCCGGCTTTCTCCCGGGCGCGGTTGGCTTCCCAGCGAGCGCGGTAACGACGGCCGTCAATGCCAACGAAATCCACTTCGGCATAGCCTTCACCCGTGCCACGTCGCAACAGCGTACGGGGGTCGCCGGTGCTGATTTCGCCATCGGCGTCCGGCGCTTTCGCGGACACTTGAGCATTGCTCAGACGGGGCACGGCGCCAAAAAGTGCCAGGCACAAGGCATCAAGCAAAGTGCTTTTACCGGCACCGGTGGGTCCGGTGATTGCGAATAGACCAGCGCTGGCCAACGGTTCGGCCGTGAAGTCGATCTCAAAGGGCCCGGCCAGGGAGGCGAGGTTTTTCAGGCGGATCGCGAGAATCTTCATGGCTGTTCGCTCTCCATCTGCACGTCCTGTAACAGCTCGGCAAAGTCCTTCAGCGTTTGCTCATCGACCTCACTGCCATAGCTGTCCTGCCAGGCGCGGCTGAACAATTCCTGAGGCGTTAGCTGGTCCAGTTCGACCAGACTGGTGCCGTCATCGACGCCCTCGCGGCTGCCATTGCCGGCATATTCGGCGGCGATACGCACCAGACGCACGGCTTTGCCTTGCAGGGTGGTTTCTACCTGGTGACGCAGGTCGGGTTGCGGCTCGTCCAGGCGCACCCGGACTTCCAGCCATGGCTGGCGCTGGATGTCGGCGAGCAAATCGATGTTGGGCAGATCAGCCAGTTGCAGGAGGATTTCCGCCAGCGGCGCCGGGCCGATGCGTTGCAGGTTGACTGCCCGTGGAATCAGCTTCGGCTCGACGCTGACCAGGGTTTCGCCATCGAGGGTGATTTCGAGAATCTGATGCTGATAGCCGATCTCGGAAAACGACAGCGGAATCGGCGAGCCGCTGTAGCGGATGCGCTCCTCGCCGTTGACCTTCTGCGGCTTGTGCAAATGGCCGAGGGCAACGTAACTGATGCTTGGCCCGAACAGGCTGGCGGGCAGGGCCTCGGCGTTGCCGATGATCAGGCTGCGCTCGGAATCTTCCGACACCGAACCGCCGGCCATGTGCGCGTGGCTGATCGCAATCAACGCCTGGCCGGGTGTGCGCTTGGCGTTAGCCGCTTCGATCAGCCATTCGTGAACCTGGCCAATCCCGCGCAAATAGTTGTCGCCCAACTGCGCGCCGGTGACTTCGGCAGGGCGCAGGAACGGCAGCGCCAGGCACCAGCCGACAATCTCACCGCTGTCATCGGGCAACGGCAGCAACAGGCGCTCGGCATCCAGTTGACCGTCATCCAGCCACAGCACCCGACCGAGCGCATGGGTGCGCAAGCGGCGCATCAATGGCGCGGGCAATTCGATCCGTGAGCCGGAGTCGTGGTTGCCGGCGATCATCACGATGGTCAGCAAGGGCTGCTGCTCGTGGGCGCTGACGATGAAATCGTAGAGGCGTTCCTGGGCTTTGACCGGCGGGTTGACCGTGTCGAAGATATCGCCGGCGATCAACAGCACATCGGGCTGGTCCAGCTTCAGCTGGCGCAACAGCCATTCAAGAAAACAGGCGTGCTCGAAATCGCGTTCCTGGCCGTGCAGATTCTGCCCAAGGTGCCAGTCGGAGGTGTGGAACAGACGCAAGGCGTACTCCGTTGGAAATAAGGTGATGGCCGCGGGGGAAATGATGGCGGCTAAAGGGGAGGGAGTTTACTGGCAAACACACCTGATGTGGCGACGCACTCTTTGTAGCAGCAGGCGAAGCCTGCGTCCGACTGCGCAGCAGTCGTAAATTCTGCATACGCTGTTTGTCTGATACACCGCATGTATTGATTTTGCGACTGCTGCGCAGTCGGACGCAGCCTCGCAGGCTCGGCAGCTGCTACAGGGCGGTGATTATTTGGGATAAAGCGGCGGCAGCCCGCTATCACCCACCGGATCCTGAACCCGCTCGGCAATCGGGATCGCCTTGATCGCGCGCCACAGTTCTTCGCCTTGCCAGTGCTGGCCGGTTTCGCTGTAGAGCGCGCCGTTCAAGCCGTCCAGGGCATCGGACAGTGGCACGAAACGGGCGGCCATGTCGGCCAGGGTTTCCGGTTGTTGCCGCGCCCAGGCGTCGAGCGCCTGGCGGGTGGCGTGGGAGTCGTTCGCCAGGCAGGCGCGCTTGAGGTCGTCGAGGACGGTGCGCGGGCTCGGGCCGGTCTGCGCAGTACGCAGGATTGCCGGTTGCCAGCGGGCACGCCACCAGAGGCCGAAGCCGAGCAGGGTGGTGCAGGCGAGGATCAGCGTGCTGAGTTTCCAGCGCCGCAGGGTTTCGCTGTCGGCAGAGGAATTGACTTGAGGTATCCCGGCCGGTGTATCGACGACCATGCTCGGGTTGTTGGCGACTTGCAGGGTACGGGCTGGCAGGCTGCTGTGTTCCAGATGATCTTCGAACGTGTTCCACCAGACCACTTCGACCGCCGGCAACTCGATTGCACCGCTGCGGGTGGGAACGAGGGCTTCGCGGTCTTCGCGACTGCCGATCAGCCCACGTTCGCTGCTCTGGTTGTTCATTACCGGTTGATCCGGATAGCGCCGCAATCCATTGACGTCGGTGGCCGGCAGCGGCGGCAGTTGCGAACTGGACAGGCCTTCCACCTTGAGGATCAGGCTGCGGGTCAGCGAGTCGCCCACTTGTGCGTGGTCCGGCTCCGGGTTCCAGCTTTCGCTCAGCGTCACGCTGCGGGCCGGCAGCCAGGGCAGGTCGGCAGGGTAGGTGATGGGTTTGGCTTTGACCGACAGCAAAATGGGCGTGGAGCTGACGCGCATCAGTTTCCCGGATTTCGGCGCTTGGGCCGCAGCGTCCTGCGCGGGCTGGGTGTCGACCAGAGTGGCACTGAAGATCTGCGCCGGAATGGCCAGTTCGCCACTGTGTTGCGGATAGATCGCGTAGCGCATTTCGATCACGCCATGGCGCAGACCGTTGATGACTTTTTCGTAGGTGCGCGACTCACCCAGTTGTTCGATACGCGCGTCAGGCACCTGCAAAGGGGTCAGGCTGCTGTCGTCGTACAGCGACACGGAATGGTAGATGCGCAAGGTCAGGACCGCCTGGGCCTGCACGTACACACTGGTCTGATCGAGGCTGGTGTCAATAAATACCGGGGCCAGTTTGGTCGCGGTGTCCTGGCTTTCGCTCTCGACCACTTGCACCGTGATGGGCTGGCTCTGCACCTCGCCCAGTTGCAATGACGGAATCGTCACGCTGCCGTTTGCCTTGGGCAGCAAGGTAATGATCCAGCGCGTGGTCGCGCGGTTTTCGCCACTGAGGGTGTTCAACTGGTTGACCTGGCGGGTACCGCGCACTTCGAACAGCGGCTCCAGTGGCGTCAGATCCGGCTTGCCAAACTGCGTCACGTCGCTGGTTTCCAGGGTCAGTTCGACCGTCTCGCCGGAGTTCAGGCGGCTGCGATCGACACTGGCCACCAGCGCCGACGCCTGGGCCTGAACGGCGCAGAACAGCAGGGCAAGCATGAAGAGGGTGAAGCGGGTCATCGAGTTTTTCCCTGATCCTGATGTTGTTGCTGTTCGTACCAGAATTTGCGCCTGAGCAGTTCACCTGGATCATCCGGGATCTTGCGCAGCCATTGCTCCAGCGCCTGACGCTGTTCGCCTTCAATCGTGCCGCTGGCCGGGCGCCGCGGTGGCCTGGTGCTTTGCTCGTCTGCCAACTCGCTGCCCGGGACTTCATTGGTACCCGGTTTTGGCGGCGCTGTGGCCTGTTGCTGGGCGTCCTGTGTGGCTTGCTGGGCATCGGTTTTCGGTTCGCCGTCGCTCGTCGGTTGCGTGGCCGCTCCGGGCGACTGTTCCTGCTCGGCGTTCTGCGCCTCGCTGTCGTCGGTGGAATCCGGCTCAACCGGCGGCGGGGTGTGTTTCTGCTTGAGCAGACTTTCCACCAGCGCTTTGTTGGTCAGGGCCGGGCGCAAATCGGGTTGAAGTTCCAACGCTTGTTCGTAGGCATCCAGCGCGGCTTCCAGCTCCCCGCTTTTCGCCAGGGCATTGCCACGATTGTAGTGGGCGTGGGCGTCACTGCCTTGGGCGAACCGCTGGGCGGCGCCACTGTAGTCGCCGGCTTGATACAGCGCCACACCTTGCCATTGTGGGTCCTGGAAATACTGCGCAGCCCTGGCCGGGTGGTCTCGCTTGAGCAAGTGCAGGCCCCTTTGATCAGGGCGCAGCCACAAGTCTTCGAAGTCGAAGGCGTAACTTGGTTGCGGCAGCACCCACAGCAACGGCAGGCAGAACAACCAGCCGCGGCGCCCGGCACACGCAGCCAGCAGCAATAGCGGCAGCAACAGCCAGTAGCCCTGGTCGGCCCACGTGTCGAGGCGCAAGGTTTGCCCGTCGTTACGCAACGTGCGCGGGCCATCGAGCAGGCCGAGCGCGCGCAGGTCGGCATCGTCCAGTTGCGCCTGGCGATAGCGTCCGCCGAGATCGTGGGCAAAGGCTTTAAGGCTTGAGTTGTCCAGACGCGGCACCAGAATCGCGCCTTCATTGTCCTTGAGGAAGCTGCCGTCTTCCTGAGCAACCGGCGCACCTTCGTCAGTGCCGATGCCAAGCATCAAAAATTGCGTCGAATGCCCATCCAGTGCCTGACGTATGCCTTGGCGCTCTTGCTCGGTCAGGGTGGAGCCGATCAGCAGAATCCGGCCATCGCCCAAAGCGGCCTGATTGAGCAAGGCAAGGGCCTTGTTCACCGCGAGATCAGCCCGATGGCCGGTCTCAGGCATCAGCGAAGGTTTCAACGCATCCAGCAGGTTGCCACTGGTCGAGAGGTCATCCGACAGCGGCACCAACGTGTGTGCGCTGCCGGAGTAAACGACGATGGCCGTCTGCGAGTCGCTGCGCACTTGCAGCAGGTCAAACAGCTTGCGTCGCGCCTGTTCCAGCCGATTCGGCACCACGTCGGTGGCGAGCATTTCCGGGGTCAGTTCAAGCACCACGACCAGTGGATCGGCAGGTTTCTGACTGGCCTGTTCGACCCGTTGCCAGCTCGGCCCCAGCAGCGCCAGAACGGTCAGCACCCAGGCCAACCCGAGTACGACCCACGGCAGCTTGCTGTCGCGTCCGTTACCGCCACTGAGCAAGGCGGCGTGAAAGGCGGGCGGCAGAATCATCTGCCAGCGCCCGGCCCGCTTTTGCCGGTGCCAGAGTTGCCACAGCAACCAGCCCAGCACAGGCAACAGCAACAGCCACCAGGGGCGGAACCAGAAAGGCCAGAGCACGCTCATCGGCGTCTCCGCAGGCGCAGGCGTTTGAGTCGCTGGCGCCAGTCAGGCAGGGGCGATTGCAAGTACAGATCCTTGGTGAACAGACGATGCAGCGGATTATCCGGCCAGCGCTCGCGCACCACCAACAGCATGCTCAACAGCAGCGCCAACGCCAGCGGCCAGTGATACAACGCCTGGGCCGGACGGGCCTGGGTGGGTTGTTGCGTGACCGGCTCTAGTGTGTCGAGGGTGTCCTTGATGGTTTGCAGTTCGTTGCCATCATGGGCACGGAAATACTGACCGCCGGTGGCTTCAGCGATGGCTTTGAGCGCCGGTTCGTCGAGGTCCAGGCTCGGGTTGACGCCGAGAAAGCCCAACGTGCCACTTTCCTCCGGGTTGGCCCCAACGCCGATAGGGTAGATTTTCACCCCTTCGTTAGCCGCCAGGCGCGCAGCGGTCAACGGGTCGATTTCGCCGCCGTTGTTGGCGCCGTCCGTGACCAGAATCAGCACACGGCTCTGGGCCGGACGCAGGCGCAGGCGTTTAAGGGCCAGGCCGATGGCATCGCCGATGGCGGTGTTCTTGCCGGCGATGCCGATCCGCGCTTCGTCGAGCCAGACCCTTACGGTGTGCCGGTCGAAGGTCAGCGGCGCTTGCAGGTACGCCTGACTGCCGAACAGGATCAGGCCGACCCGATCGCCATCGCGGCTTTCCAGGAAGTCACCGAGCAAATGTTGCACGAGGCTCAAACGGCTGACGTCCTCGTCCTGCCACTTCATGTCGGGAAAATCCATCGAGCCGGACACGTCTACCGCTACCAGCAAATCGCGGCCACTGGCCGCAATCGGCAGCGGCTCACCCAGCCATTGCGGGCGCGCGGCGGCGATCAACAGCAACAGCCAAAGTAGTATGAACGGTGCCTGCTGGCGCCAGGCCGGCAGGTTTGCCCGGGCGCGGCGGCGGGTCAGGCCTTCGAGGTCATTCAGGAACGTGACTTTGAGCGCCGGCTCGCCACTGTCGGCCATCGGCAACAGTACGCGCATCAACCACGGCAAGGGCAGCAAGGCAAACATCCACGGCCAGGCAAACTCAAACATGTTTGCGAATCCAGGTGTCGACGGCTTGGGTCAGGCCCGCGATGGCCTTGTCGTCGAGTTTGCATTCGGGTTTGTAGGCGCCTTCAACCAGGACCATCCAGCGTGTCAGGCCGGCAGCGGGACAGCGGTTGTCGAGAAACGCCAGCCATTTGCGTCCGTTGAGTGTGTGGCTCTGGCTGTAAGGGTAATGATTGCGACACAGGCGTTTGAGCAACCCATTGAGCTGCTGCAACCAGGCGCCGGCCGGTGCGCCGTCGTAGGGTTTAGGCATCCGCGCCAGTTCGGCCAGCGCAGCGACGCGCACCGGGTCCAGCGGCTGTTCGGCGCGAACGATAGGGCGTTTGCGTGCCATCAAGTGTCGCATCCGCCACAGGCCAAAGCCGATCAGCGGCAGCAATAACAGCAACAACCACCAGCCCGGCGCAGGAGGCCAGAATTCGATGGGGGGTGGGGTAATCAGCGGCTGCAGTTGATCGAGACTGCTCATCGACCTTTCCCCGGTTTTTGTGGGTTCAGGTACTCGCGCAGTTGCTCGACCATCTCGCTCTGGGTGCTCAATGGCATCAGTAATACGCGTAGTTTTTGGGCAAGCAATTCCCAGCGTGCGATGCGTGCTTCTGCTTGCGCGCGATAGGTCTGGCGCAGGTCGAAATTCAGGGTGTCGAGTTCCAGTTGCGCGCCACGTTCGGCAAATCGCAGCAAGCCGGCGGCGGGCAGGGCGTGATCCAGTGGATCGGACACGGGTAGCAGCAACAGGTCGCAATGACGCGACAGCAGGCTCAACTGTTGCTCGGCGCCCTCGCTCAAGGCGCGCTCGTCGCAGATCACGATCGCCAGGCTACCGGGGCGCAGCACTTCCCGGGCGCGCCGCAGGGCAATGCCGAAGGCGTCGCGGTCCGTTTCGCTTTCGGTGTGCAGCGACTGATTGACCCGCACCAGACGGTTGAGCAATTGCAGCAGGCTTTGTTTACTACGGCGGGGTTTGATCTCGTAGTGCTCATTGTCGCCAAACACCAGTCCGCCGACCCGATCGTTATGGCCGAGCGCCGCCCAGCCAATCAGGCTCGCGGCCTGGGCGGCGAGCACCGACTTGAACATCAGTCCCGAGCCGAAGAACAGACGACGGCTTTGCTCGACCATGATGAAAATCGGCCGCTCACGCTCTTCATGGAACAGTTTGGTGTGGGGTTCCTGGGTGCGGGCGGTGACGCGCCAATCGATGCTTCGCACGTCATCACCGGCCTGATAGACCCGTACCTGATCGAAGTCCACTCCGCGCCCGCGCAGTTTGGAGTGGTGCAGGCCGATCAGCGGGCTGCGCTGGCTCGGCGTGGAGAACAATTGCACTTCACGCACGCGATGGCGCATCTCGATCAGTTCGGCGAGGCTGACACGGATGCCCGGTTCGGCTGGCAGGATGGCGTTCATCGGGGTCAAGCGACGGCTACGACGTCGAGAATCCGCTGGACCACCCGGTCCTGATCGATGCCAGCGGCTTCGGCTTCAAAGGACAGAATGATGCGGTGGCGCAGCACGTCGAACAACACCGCTTGAATGTCTTCCGGGCTGACGAAGTCGCGACCGGCCAGCCAGGCGTGGGCCCGCGCGCAGCGGTCGAGGGCAATCGAACCGCGCGGGCTGGCGCCATAGGCGATCCACTCGGCCATCTCCGGGTCGAACTTGGCCGGTGTGCGTGTGGCCATGACCAGTTGCACCAGGTATTCCTCCACGGCGTCGGCCATGTACAAGCCGAGGATTTCCTTGCGCGCGGCGAAAATCGCCTGCTGGCTGACCCTGCGCTCGGGTTTGGTTTCGCCGTTCAACGCTTCACCACGGGCCTGTTGCAGGATTCGCCGTTCGACGGCGGCATCAGGGAAGCCGATTTTTACATGCATCAGAAAGCGGTCGAGTTGGGCTTCGGGCAGCGGATAGGTGCCTTCCTGCTCGATGGGGTTTTGCGTGGCCATTACCAAAAACAGCGGCGACAGCTCGTAAGTGCTGCGCCCGACGCTGACCTGGCGCTCGCCCATGGCTTCCAGCAATGCGGACTGAACCTTGGCCGGGGCACGGTTGATTTCGTCCGCCAGCACCAGGTTGTGGAAAATCGGGCCTTGCTGGAACACGAAACTGCCGGTTTCCGGCCGATAGATTTCGGTGCCGGTAATGTCTGCGGGCAGCAGGTCAGGGGTGAACTGAATGCGGTGGAACTGTGCTTCGATCCCTTCGGCAAGCTCTTTGATGGCCTTGGTCTTGGCCAGGCCCGGGGCGCCCTCGACCAGCATGTGGCCGTCGGCAAGCAACGCGATGAGCAAGCGCTCGATGAGTTTTTCCTGGCCGAGAATCTGCGTTGAAAGAAAGGTTCGCAGCGCGAGCAGCGCTTCACGATGTTCCATCGATGACTGTTCCTGGAGAAGGTGGCCGAAGGCGTTCGAATAACGCCTGGGCTGGGGGCGTTACTTTAATCCATCGCGGGGGGCGGCGACTAACGGCATTTTGTGCAAAGTGCGGGAAATGATTGGCGAAACTTTACGAAGTTTGCAGGGCGGGGGGGCGGACGTTGAGCTCTCTGGCCTCATCGCGAGCAGGCTCGCTCCCACAGGTGACCGGGTTGTTTCATGAAAATGCAATCAAATGTGGGAGCGAGCCTGCTCGCGAAGGGGCCGGCACAGGCGCTGAGATTCAGAGCTGGCTTACATAGGTACCAGTCCCCTTGAGAATGTTCTGCAAGGTTTCTTCCACTTCTGCCAAATCACCCGCATCCGTGTTGTGAATGATTTCCAAAGAATCATCCCCATTCAGCGCATCCACATCCGCCGCGGCGATTTCAATCAGCAGGCGGGTAGGGCTGAGGGTGACTTTCACGCCGTCCAGCGTCGAAGGTTCGTCGTCGAGGGTGATTTCCAGTTCGTCCTCGTCCGGGTAGCGGGTCATCAGGAACATATCGCCCTGATCGCTGTGGCAGCAGAGCATGGCCATGTTGTCTTCCTCGTCATCGCAAGGATTCACAATCAAGAGGGCGGTGGTCATTTGCATGGGGAATTCCTGGCTCGACGAGCATGGTGAAGACGAACAAAACACAATTCTGCCAGCACAAGGGAATTTCTGCTCGGTTGAGTGTCAGAGGAGGGGCGCGGACACTTAGAGTGTTACTGGTCATTTCTGGTACGCGGGTGCCGGAAAACCGGGGATAAAACGCCCGTTTTTGCCCACGGCTGCTAGTGTTGTTCGAGGCGCGTGCCGCCAGTAGCGTACCGATGACCGAATATGTCGCAGCACCGCAAGCATGGGCCTTGCCGCACTCGTTAAGCTGCGCAACGGATGAGCACCTGTAAAGGCATTGCGCTGCACGCAGTTCAGTCGCTTTTGCAGATGCCCATTCATGGAAGGTGAATGTGACCCGAGTGTCTCGTCCAGCTTCACCCACCTGTCCCCCTGTTTCCTCTGCCCGAGAATCAGGAGCAGGGTGACGGATCGCCCCGAAAGGGGTTTTGCACGCGACGCTTCCATCAATAACAAGCCCAAGCGGAGTACCACAGATGGCGTTCTTCACCGCAGCCAGCAAAGCCGACTTCCAGCACCAACTGCAAGCGGCACTGGCACAGCACATCAGTGAACAGGCACTGCCACAAGTGGCGTTGTTCGCTGAACAATTCTTCGGCATCATTTCCCTGGACGAGCTGACCCAACGTCGGTTGTCCGACCTCGCCGGCTGCACCCTTTCTGCGTGGCGCCTGCTTGAGCGCTTCGATCACGCGCAACCGCAAGTGCGCGTCTACAACCCTGATTACGAACGCCACGGCTGGCAGTCGACCCACACCGCGGTCGAAGTGCTGCACCACGACCTGCCATTCCTGGTGGACTCGGTGCGTACCGAGCTGAACCGTCGCGGCTACAGCATTCATACCCTGCAAACCACTGTGCTGAGCGTTCGTCGCGGCAGCAAAGGCGAGTTGCTGGAAATCCTGCCCAAAGGCACCCAGGGCGAAGGCATTCTTCAAGAATCGCTGATGTACCTGGAAATCGACCGTTGCGCCAACACGGCCGAGCTCAATGTCCTGAGCAAAGAGCTGGAACAGGTCCTCGGTGAAGTCCGCGTCGCGGTCGCCGATTTCGAGCCGATGAAAACCAAGGTCCAGGAAATCCTCACTGGCCTGGATAACAGTCAGTTTGCGGTCGACCCTGAAGAAAAAGCCGAAATCAAAAGCTTCCTGGAATGGCTGGTGGGTAACCACTTCACGTTCCTGGGCTACGAAGAGTTCGTGGTTCGCGATGAAGCCGACGGCGGCCACATCGTCTACGACCAGGATTCCTTCCTCGGCCTGACCAAATTGCTGCGCACCGGCCTGACCTACGATGACCTGCGCATCGAAGACTACGCCGTGAATTACCTGCGCGAACCGACCCTGTTGTCGTTCGCCAAGGCCGCGCACCCAAGCCGTGTACACCGTCCGGCTTACCCGGATTACGTGTCGATCCGTGAAATCGATGCTCACGGCAACGTCATCAAGGAATGCCGTTTCATGGGCCTGTACACCTCATCGGTGTATGGCGAGAGCGTGCGGGTTATTCCGTACATCCGCCGCAAGGTCGAAGAAATCGAACGCCGTTCCGGCTTCCAGGCCAAGGCTCACCTGGGCAAGGAACTGGCGCAGGTGGTCGAAGTGCTGCCGCGCGATGACCTGTTCCAGACCCCGGTCGACGAACTGTTCAGCACCGTGATGTCGATCGTGCAGATCCAGGAACGCAATAAGATCCGCGTGTTCCTGCGCAAAGACCCGTACGGCCGTTTCTGCTACTGCCTGGCTTACGTGCCACGCGACATCTACTCCACCGAAGTGCGCCAGAAAATCCAGCAAGTGCTGATGGATCGCCTGAAAGCCTCGGATTGCGAGTTCTGGACATTCTTCTCCGAGTCCGTGCTGGCCCGCGTGCAACTGATCCTGCGCGTCGACCCGAAAAACCGCCTCGACATCGACCCGGTTCTGCTGGAAAAAGAAGTGGTTCAGGCTTGCCGCAGCTGGCAGGACGACTACGCCAGTCTGGTAGTGGAAAGCTTCGGCGAAGCCCACGGCACCAATGTGCTGGCCGACTTTCCGAAAGGCTTCCCGGCCGGTTACCGTGAGCGTTTCGCCGCCCACTCGGCGGTGGTCGACATGCAACACCTGCTGAGCCTGAACGAAAAAAATCCATTGGTGATGAGTTTCTATCAGCCACTGGGTCAGGTGTCCGGCCAGCGCATGCTGCACTGCAAGCTGTACCACGCCGATACGCCGCTGGCGCTGTCCGACGTGTTGCCGATCCTGGAAAACCTGGGCCTGCGCGTGCTGGGTGAATTCCCGTATCGCCTGCGCCACACTAATGGCCGAGAGTTCTGGATTCACGACTTCGCGTTCACCGCTGCTGAAGGCCTGGAACTCGACATTCAGCAACTCAACGACACCTTGCAGGACGCGTTCGTCCACATCGTGCGTGGCGATGCCGAGAACGATGCGTTCAACCGCCTGGTGCTGACCGCCGGCCTGCCGTGGCGCGATGTGGCGCTGCTGCGTGCTTATGCGCGCTACATGAAGCAGATTCGTCTGGGCTTCGACCTGGGCTACATCGCCAGCACCCTGAACAACCACACCGACATCGCTCGCGAGTTGACCCGGTTGTTCAAAACCCGTTTCTATCTGGCACGCAAGCTGTCCGACGACGACCTGGAAGACAAGCAGCAACGTCTGGAACACGCGATTCTGAGCGCACTGGACGACGTCCAGGTGCTGAACGAAGACCGCATCCTGCGTCGCTACCTGGACCTGATCAAGGCCACCCTGCGCACCAACTTCTATCAGACTGACGCCAACGGCCATAACAAGTCGTACTTCAGCTTCAAGTTCAACCCGCACCAGATTCCAGAGCTGCCGAAGCCAGTACCGAAGTTCGAAATCTTCGTTTACTCGCCTCGCGTCGAAGGCGTGCACCTGCGCTTCGGCAACGTGGCGCGTGGCGGTCTGCGCTGGTCCGACCGTGAAGAAGACTACCGCACCGAAGTCCTGGGCCTGGTAAAAGCCCAACAAGTGAAGAACTCGGTCATCGTGCCAGTCGGCGCGAAGGGCGGCTTCCTGCCGCGTCGCCTGCCACTGGGCGGCAGCCGTGACGAGATCGCGGCCGAGGGCATCGCCTGCTACCGCATCTTCATTTCGGGCCTGTTGGACATCACCGACAACCTGAAAGACGGCGCGCTGGTTCCGCCGGCCAACGTCGTGCGTCATGACGACGATGACCCGTACCTGGTCGTTGCTGCGGATAAGGGCACTGCGACCTTCTCCGACATCGCCAACGGTATCGCCATCGATTACGGCTTCTGGCTGGGTGACGCGTTCGCTTCCGGCGGTTCCGCTGGTTACGACCACAAGAAAATGGGCATCACCGCCAAGGGCGCGTGGGTTGGCGTTCAACGTCACTTCCGCGAACGCGGCATCAATGTTCAGAAAGACAGCATTACCGTGGTCGGTGTCGGCGACATGGCCGGTGACGTATTCGGTAACGGTCTGTTGATGTCCGAGACGCTGCAACTGGTGGCTGCGTTCAACCACCTGCACATCTTCATCGACCCGAATCCGGAGCCGGCGAACAGCTTCGCTGAACGTCAGCGCCTGTTCGACCTGCCACGTTCGGCCTGGTCGGATTACGACACCAGCATCATGTCCGAAGGCGGCGGGATCTTCTCCCGTAGCGCGAAGAGCATTGCCATCTCCGAGCAGATGAAAGAGCGCTTCGACATTCAGGCCGACAAACTGACCCCGACCGAACTGCTCAATGCCTTGCTCAAGGCACCGGTAGACCTGTTGTGGAACGGCGGTATCGGTACGTACGTCAAAGCCAGCAGCGAAAGCCACGCCGATGTCGGCGACAAGGCCAACGATGCACTGCGCGTGAACGGCAACGAACTGCGCTGCAAAGTCGTAGGCGAGGGCGGTAACCTCGGTATGACCCAACTGGGTCGTGTCGAATTCGGTCTCAACGGCGGCGGTTCCAACACCGACTTCATCGACAACGCTGGTGGCGTGGACTGCTCCGACCACGAAGTAAACATCAAGATCCTGCTGAACGAAGTGGTTCACGCCGGTGACATGACCGACAAGCAACGTAACCAGTTGCTGGCGAGCATGACCGACGAAGTCGGCAATCTGGTGCTGGGCAACAACTACAAGCAGACTCAGGCCCTGTCCCTGGCAGCGCGTCGTGCCTTGCCGCGTATCGCTGAATACAAGCGCCTGATGAACGATCTGGAAGGCCGTGGCAAGCTGGATCGCGCTATCGAGTTCCTGCCGGCGGAAGAAGCGATCAACGAGCGCATTGCGACAGGCCACGGCCTGACCCGTGCAGAGCTCTCGGTGCTGATCTCCTACAGCAAGATCGACCTCAAGGAGCAGTTGCTTAACTCCCTGGTGCCGGATGACGACTACCTGACCCGTGACATGGAAACCGCTTTCCCGCCGACCCTGGTGAGCAAGTTCTCCGAAGCCATGCGCCGTCACCGTCTGAAGCGCGAAATCGTCAGCACCCAGATCGCCAACGACCTGGTCAACCACATGGGCATCACCTTCGTTCAACGACTCAAAGAGTCGACCGGCATGAGCCCGGCGAATGTTGCGGGTGCGTATGTAATAGTTCGGGATATCTTCCACCTCCCGCACTGGTTCCGGCAGATAGAGGCCCTGGATTACCAGGTTTCCGCTGACGTGCAACTGGAGCTGATGGACGAGCTGATGCGTCTGGGCCGCCGCGCCACGCGCTGGTTCCTGCGCAGCCGTCGCAACGAGCAGAATGCGGCTCGTGACGTCGCGCACTTCGGTCCACATCTGGCAGCGCTGGGCCTCAAGCTCGACGAACTGCTGGAAGGCCCGACTCGCGAAGGCTGGCAGACCCGCTATCAGGCCTACGTCGCGGCTGGCGTACCTGAGTTGCTGGCGCGCATGGTTGCAGGCACCACTCACCTGTACACCTTGCTGCCGATCATCGAAGCGTCGGACGTTACCGGTCAGAACGCAGCAGACGTCGCGAAGGCTTACTTCGCCGTTGGTAGCGCGCTGGACATCACCTGGTACCTGCAACAGATCAGCGCTCTGCCGGTTGAAAACAACTGGCAAGCCCTGGCCCGTGAAGCGTTCCGTGATGACGTCGACTGGCAGCAACGTGCGATCACCATCTCCGTCCTGCAACAGGGCGACGGCACTCAGGACGTGGAAACACGCCTGGCGCTGTGGATGGAAGAGCACGAAGGCATGATCGAACGCTGGCGCGCCATGCTGGTGGAACTCCGTGCCGCCAGCGGTACGGACTACGCCATGTACGCGGTGGCCAACCGCGAACTGCTGGACCTGGCGTTGAGCGGGCAAGCGGTGGTGACTGCCATTGCACCTGTCAGCGAAGAGCTGGAGCCGGCGGCCTGATCAGGCGCTGAATGAAAAAGCCCCGCATGGCGACATGCGGGGCTTTTTTTTGTCTGATGGTTATTGGGTGTCTGTTCAGGCCCCATCGCGGGCAAGTCGGATCGCCGCACCGCCGTTCCTACAGTGGGATGTGTTCCAACTGTAGGAACGGCGGTGCGGCGATCCGACTTGCCCGCGATGGGGCCATTAGCCTTAATACAACTTTCCGCTGGTTTTATTATCAATCATCGCTACTTTGTCTGCCGGCTTGGTCAATAAATTGCTGAGCGACTGGTCAAACTTCTGCAGCGCCCGAACTTGCACATTCTGTTGCTCGTTAATATCCGCCACTATCTTTGGGCTCGGTTCAAAGTCCGCCCAAAGAGGGCTCACCGTTTTGGCGTCATGCCCTTGTGCGGTGCCAATGTAATTCAAGTTGGCGTCATAGAAATCTGCACTGACGTGTGCCTCTAAATCCGAACTGCGCGAGGTCATCAATTGGCTGCGGCTGTCGACAATGGCGGTCACATCCGGTTTCGCAGCCTTGAGGCTTTGCATGTCCGGGTACACCGTGACCGAGCCGAACTGGCGCTGCAACGATGCTTTGACCCAATCCACGGCGAGGTCGGGGTTGGAGGTTGTCACGAAGGCGTCATGAATCGACTGAACCAACAGGCTCTGGCCGAAACCGGTGCCAGCGTTGGCTCGATAGTCCTGGAGGTAGGCGCGATTGGTTTGGGTGTTTTGACTGTAGACAATGCCCAGCGAGACGTTACTGCCATTCGGAATGAGCGTGGCATTGCTGCGGCCAACGGGCTCGGTAAAGATGCCCTCCAGAGAAGATACAGCGCTCGGCGCGGTGGGGATCGAGCAGCCTGTTAAAACAACGGTCATCGTCAGGGTACTGGCAAGCGCAAGTTTCATGGTGTTACTCCCGTGAAACATCTTGTGTCGGAAAGTTAGTGTGCCGGTGTTCTCCAGCGGTAAATCCAGACTAAACCTGTCTTTGCTGAATTAAATGGCAAAAATGCGCGCTTCTCGGGAGGTGAATAGTTTTATTGGGTTTAAACAGTGGCGGTTGATTGCGTAGAGAAATAAAGAGGCCCGAAATCGAAGTTCGAGCCGTTTTATTTATAGCTGTACGTACAGGTATCAGTTTTCCAATGGGATCAACACTTTTTCATCCGGAGACAACACCATAAACACCAGCAGTTTGGCAGGCTGGGTGGCACTGGCGTTTTTTGACACCAAGTGTTCCGATCCCGCCGGTTCATACCAGTATTGGCCGGCCTTGTAAGTGACGGGTTGTTCACCTTTGACCTGGGAAATAATCTCCCCGGATATCACGTAGGCCATGGCGGTGCCTTCGTGTTTGTGGGCAATGGACGATTGCCCGGGCTCGTAATCGACTTCGATCATCAACGCCTTTTTGCCGGGCACATTTTTCAGCATCTGATCCTGCAGCACCGTGACCTTTTCAGAAGGGCCTTCGTGAGCAATGGCAGCAGCCGAAATGGTCAGGGCGAGGGCAGCGAGCGGGGCAGCAAGGAAACGCAACGTTTTCATGGGTCATTACCTGCGGTGGTTATCGTCAGGAGCAACGATAGTCCGCAGGGTAGGGCAATCAAACAGCCAATATTCGGGAAGCTTGGGGGACCAATCCTACACCGCAATGTTGGGCGTTTTAGCGGATCGGGAAGCTGTTGAAATCCACAGCATTCGCCAATTGATTGTCGATCAGGCCGATAAAGCCCTGGACCTCAGGGCAATTGAAATGCTGCCGCATGGCCGCTTCCGATTGCCAGTGGGCGCTGACGGTCCAGCGGTTGGTGTCCTCGGGGCAACGGTCGACCATATAGGAGTCGCAGCCCGGTAGTTCGCGCAGGGTTTCGACAATCTTTTGCAGTTGCTTACCCAGTTCATCCGAGCGGCCGGGGGCAGCCTGCACCTGTACGGTATTAATCACTTCGTTGGACATTGCTCACGCTCCTGAATCAGGCCGGACGAATCCTGCTCATTGAGGGATAACGCTTAGGCAGGATAGGCCTGCTTCCCCGGACCGCCAATAGCCAAACGCCCGGTAAAGCCGCAGACCAATCCGTCAGGCCACCTGCTGCAGAATGTCGCGCATACGGTCCAGAGCGGTGTCGATGTCCAGGGTTTCAATGGCGCCAAAACCCAGCAACAGCCCGGCCTGCGGCGCTTGCTGGAAGTAAAAGGCTTCGATGGAATAGAGCCCGACCTCCACCTTTTTGGCCAACTCGATTACCAATGGGAGATCGATAGGCACTTTGCACATCACTACCAGGTGGAACCCGGCCGTGGTGGGCACCGGCTCGAACCATGGCGAAAGGTCGCCCGCCATGCGCGCCAGAATCCGTTCGCGACGCCCGGCATAGATCGTGTGGCAGCGGCGGATGTGCTTGAGCAGGCAGCCTTCGGCGATGAATTTGGCCAGCGCCCACTGTGGCAGTGTGGAGGTGTGCAGGTCGGTGAGTTGCTTGGCGCGGATCACCGCTTCGAGAATCGCCGGGGGCAAAATCGCATAGCCGAGGCGCAACTCCGGCAGCAAGGTTTTCGAGAAAGTCCCGACGTACGCGACGACCCCGCGCTCATCCATGCTTTGCAGCGAATCGGCAGGGCGGCCCTCGTAGCGAAATTCGCTGTCGTAATCGTCCTCGATGATGATTGCGCCCAGTTCATAAGCCCGTTCCAGCAGCGCTACCCGGCGTTCCTGGCTCATCGGCAGGCCGAGCGGGAACTGATGGGACGGTGTGACGTAAATCAGCCGCGTGCCGAGGGGGATTTGGTCTACCTGAATGCCTTCGGCATCCACCGGTACACCGATCACCGTGGCGCCGTGCGAACCAAACAACAGGTGTGCCGGCGGGTAGCCGGGGTCTTCCATGGCGACAATGCTGCCGGGGCGGGTCATCACTCGGGAAATCAGGTCCAGTGCCTGTTGCGCGCCATTGCACACCACCACGTCCTCGTCCTGGCAAATGACCCCGCGGGAAAACGCGATATGCCGGGCGATGGCATTGCGCAGCGCCGGCAGGCCTTCGGGCAGGCTGTAGAGGCCTTTTGAGCCCGCCATCTGGCGCAAGGCGTGGGACGTGCAGCGACGCCAGTCATCCTGCGGGAATTGGCCCCTGCTGACGGCGCCGCCAATGAAGTCATAGCGCAACGACCCTTCCAGTGTCGGATGACGCAGGAACACCGGCAGATTGCGCCAGGATTCGATGACCTCAAAACTCGCCAGCTCGGAATGGCTTTGTTTACGGGTGATTTTGGACGGCCGGGCATTCACGTAGGTGCCTTTGCCGATCACACCAATGAGGAAGTTTTCGTAGGTCAGTTGCGAGTACGTGTCGGAAATGGTCTTGCGCGAAATTCCCAGTTGTTCGGCCAGCAAGCGGCTGGGCGGCAGCTGTGTCCCGGCGGCCAGGCGCCCGGATTCGATGGCGCTGCGCAGTTGGTTGTACAACTGGCCTGCCAGGTCCTTGCGGCCGTTGATGACAACATGAAGTTCCATACCGGCGAGGCTCCTGCAACGGTTGAGGCGCATGTGCGTCGCGCCAGATTACCCGCATGAGTGGCTGTGCAGAAGTTGCGTGGGCCAAAAACCTCAGATTGGTCTGTTGCCGAATGGTCCCGGGCTTTTTCGTTGAATTGGCACTGTAACGTACGTGCATCACCGCCTAACGTGGAGGTCACTATTCGATCCCTGAGGTCGCCCCATGAGTTCCCGCCTGGATTACTACAGCGCTTCGCCCAAAGCGATGAAAGCGATGATTGCCATGGAGGCCTTGACCAGCAACCTCAGTATCGAGCCCGCGCTGCTGCACCTGATCAAGATCCGCGCCTCGCAGCTCAATGGCTGCGCTTTCTGCACCGACATGCATTCGGTGGACGCACGGCGCCTCGGCGAGACCGATCGGCGCCTTTACTCGATCGTCGTGTGGCGCGACAGCGGCTTTTTCAACCCGCGCGAGCGCGCTGCGCTGGCCTGGACCGAAGCCGTGACGCTGCTTGCCGAAAGCCACGTGCCGGATGACGTGTTCGCACTGGCCCGGGAGCAATTCAGTGAAGCGGAGCTGGTCGATTTGACGATTGCCGTGACCACCATCAACAGCTGGAATCGACTGGCGGTGAGTTTTCGGCAAACCCCTGGCGGCTGAATCGATTATCCGCGCCCAGTGTCACGTCAGGTTCATAAACACTGCGCAGGATGAGGGTTTCAAGGACAGATCGACAAGGAGTCATTGATGTCATTCATGGAATCCACTTGCGCTGCCGGTATCGATCCGGTGCTGGCGCAGTCCTTCCGGGTGAGCGCCCGTTGCGGGAGCTTCATGCAGGCCGCTCGCAGCCTCAATCTCAAATCCACGCAGTTACGCAAACACTTGGCGCAGCTCGAGGCGCAATTGCAATGTTCGCTGTTCAATCATCAGGACAATGGCCTGGCCCTGAGTCGTGAAGGGTTGGCGCTTCAGGCGCAACTGATCGCGTTGGCCCATGAGCGCGATGCGCCGGTGATTGAGCAACCGCTGATTCGCCTGGCGGTGGCCGAGTCGATCCTGCACGACATTTTCGGTCGTGACCTGATCGCGTTGTTGCGCCGCAATGCCAGCGTGCGGCTGGACATCATTACTCTCGACAGTGAGCTGAGCCTGCAAGCGATCAGCGCCGATGTAGTGCTGTGGCTGGCCGGCACTGATTCGCCACTGCCGGGGCCGAGTTTTGCAGTGAGCGAACCGCAACGCCTGGCACGTCTGGAGTATCTGCCGCACATCGCCAAGCGCTATTCGCGAGTCGCGGCCCGGCCAGACAGCCTCGACGACCTGGCCGACTTCATGTTGGTGCAATGGCAGCATGATCGTCAGGTCGAGAGCTTTCGGACGTGGAATAGCGTGGTGGATCAGCGTTTGGCCGGCGTGGTGCAATTGCACTCCTATGCGCTAATGCTGGAGATGATCCGTTGCAGCGCCTGCATCGGGCTGTTACCGCGTTACATGAGCCAATTCGACCGAGGGCTGATTGCGTTGCCCGGACTGTTCGACCAGCCGATGCAACGTCAGGTGTGGATGGCAGTGAATGCCGAATCACAAGGGCAGGCCGGTGTGCAGATGATCGTTGAGCTAATCCATAACACCTTCAATGAACGCCGGGAGTGGTTCGAGAGCTGAACGCGGTCAAACTGTAGGAGCGAGCCTGCTCGCGATAGCGGACTGACATTCAAAATAGATGTCGACTGATACACCGCTATCGCGAGCAGGCTCACTCCTACAGGAGATAGCGTTGTAGAGTGAGCGACCATATGTGCATCAAGGATGAATCACCCATGCCCGCCACTGACCCCGTCATCACCCTCGAACGTTTCAACGAATCCCACATCGATGGCATCACGGCGCTCTACAACGACCCGGCGATTACCCGTCAGGTGCTGCAAATGCCGTTTCAGTCCACCGAAGTCTGGCGCAAACGCCTGGCAGCGGATAACGAACACGTGGTGCAACTGGTCGCCCTGCATCAGGGCACGGTCATCGGCAACATTGGCCTGGAGCAGTTCTCGCGGATCCGCCGCAGCCATGCCGGCAACCTTGGCATGGGCGTCGCGGTGGCGTGGCAGGGCAAAGGCGTGGGTTCGACATTGCTGGCGGCGGCGCTGGACATCGCCGACAACTGGATGAACCTGCAACGTGTGGAGCTCTCGGTGTACGCCGACAACGAAGCGGCCATCGGTCTCTACCGAAAATTCGGTTTCGAGACCGAAGGCCTGTTTCGCGATTACGCCGTGCGTGACGGCCGACTGGTCGATGCCTTGAGCATGGCGCGTCTGCGTCACACGCTTAACGCCGATTGACTCAGTCGCCCAGTGCGAACGCCACCGCCGCCTGCGCATGCAGTTCGGTGGTGTCGAGCAAGGGCAGGGCGCTGTGTTCGGGTTTGATCAGCAGGCCGATTTCCGTGCAGCCAAGGATGATCGCCTGGGCGCCTCGCTGGGCCAGCGACTCGATCACCTGCTGATAGACCTTGCGCGACGCCTCGCTGATTACCCCGACGCACAACTCGTCGTAGATGATCCGGTGCACCGCCTGGCGTTCCTCGGCTTCAGGCACCAACACGGTCAACCCCATCGTGCTCAGGCGATCCTTGAGAAAATCCTGTTCCATGGTGAACGCGGTTCCGAGCAAACCCACCTTCAACGCACCGGCATCCACGGCTGCCTGGCCGGTTGGGTCGGCGATGTGCAGGAACGGAATAGTGATCGCAGCCTGAATCTGCCCGGCCACCTTGTGCATGGTGTTGGTACACAGCACCACACACTCGGCGCCGCCAGCTTCCAGTCGTCGCGCCGCATTCACCAGAATCGCCGCCGCATCGTCCCAACGCCCGGCATGCTGGGCTTGTTCGACAGGCCCGAAGTCGACACTGAACATGAGCAACTGCGCCGAACGCAACGGCCCGAGCCGGTCACGAACCTGCTGGTTGATGAGGCGATAGTACTCGGCGCTGGACTCCCAGCTCATGCCGCCGATAAGGCCGATGGTGCGCATGGAACACTCCCTTTGTTATCGCCTGTATTGACGTTGCAGGCGGGCAGGAGAGTTTCGAATTCTTTCGCCAAGCGTGCCAGTGATAAATGCACTGGATCGTTCATTGCGTCACTGCCTGATCCGCTGCGACATAATGAAAGGTGGCTGTCCCCGTGGGGCTATTCGCGGGGGTCAGGCGGATAATGGGGACCACAATTTTGGGGTTGGTCGAGTTGTAGAAATCCCGTTGGTTGTATTGCGCGTCGGCGAGTGGTTGCGGGTCTGTACCGCCGTAAACGTAAAAGAACGCCATGATCGGAAGCGTATTGGGGCGCCCGGATGTCCAGGTTTTGATGATGACTTCGTTATGCCCGTTGAACCCCTGAGTACCCAATAGGGTTTTTGCCCGAAGGGATTGATAAAATGCCGGGCCTGCCAAGGCATTGCGATCATCGGTAATGTCGAAACCGCATTGCCGCAGATTCGGATTGCCGCCCGGTATATTCCAGACGGCCAGCCATTGTTCGGCAGTGGTCACGCCCGCGTTCTGGCAAAGTTGACTCTGAGCAGGATAGTCGCGATGGGGAACGCAGACGGATGTTTCACTTCGGTGCCACGTCCATCCATCCATGGGGTAAGAACACAGATAGTCCAGATCTGTTTTGTCAGTCGGTGCCTCGAATATGGGGTACAGGATATAACCGTTGCCATAGCCCCATGCCAATCGACCAAAATTCGCATCGGCCCGTAGATAAGAAAAGGAAACACCGCCGCTTTTAATGGATGTAGGGCTTGGGTCCCAGACTTTATAGGTATTGGCGGGGTCTTTTACCGTCACTCTCAATGTGACGCCGGCACACAGGAAAGCAGGTTGAGAGTTGGAGTTGTTGCAGTTTGCTACTGTTCTGCCATAAAGCGTCGTTAGTTGATTCGCAATAGCGGGCCCATTTTGAGTATTTCCCCCGCTGAGCCCACCGACTACATCGGTTTGGGGGTGATCGATTTGGCTGCAACCCGCGACCAATGCGAATAGAAAAAATCCAATTAATTTTCGCATGACAAAACTCCCTGTCGATTGGCGGGTAGTGACCTTGGTTGAGTGATCTGTTTTGGGGTTCGGTGAACCTGACTAAATCTGCCGTAATAGCCACTCGGCTATAAAGCGACTCTTAAACACCATGAAAAAATTATGGGGTCATTGGTGTCTGTTTTTCTCAGGGTGTAATTGAATATCACGTCAAACCCACGATTCTCCGTTAGCCATGCCTGTAAGACCGGAAGATTGGTATAAGAGGGTTGTGTAATAGTGACTTCTTCACCATATCGAGTCACTCGTCCGAACAGCGCGAGGCGCACTTTATAACTCCCCTCCAACGCCGGGTAATAAGTCCTGAGATTAAGTTTATCCGTGGACAGAGTGGGTTCTGGAAGATGGTGTTTCTGCCCGGTGATTTGAATGCCCAGCGTTTTGGATGGCAGGTCCTCAGTGGTGCCCGGTAACCGGACGGTGTAACTGATCTGCGCACGGGTGCTGATGCAATCAACAACTTCCAGCCTGGGGACTCGAAAGATCAGCGTCTGACCCACATAGGAGACCGTTTGAATCTCACTGCCATAGGTCGAGTTGCGGCCGAGCCAATAGACTTTGACGGTTTGTCCGCGAGCCGAACCTGGGAAATCGACTTCGACCGTTGCAAACGGGGCCTCATAGAAGTCTTTTTCAAAGTTTAATACGGTGCCGTTCTGTTCCTTGGCTTCCAGCACTCTGGGCGGTTTCAGATCCAGAACCGGTTGTCGGATGTGCACGTCTATGTGAGTGGTGGGTGACCAGATCGCCTGCGGTCCTGATGAATTTCCGATTTGATCCACGACTCGGAAGCGCATTGGAAATTGAGAATTATCAGTTTTGAACGCCTCTGCAAAAAGCTTCAACACGATTGTGCCGGCAGCGGCTTGTGCCGCTGTCACTGTATGAAGGACCGTGTGGCCATCACAATCGAGCGTGATTTTGTCGTGCGCTCGCATGTAAACGTAATTCAGTTTGACCTCTACCCCTTCGGCAACGCGATTGGCATCCAGACCTTTGGCGATGACATCCGCGGGAAGTGTCATGATCAGGTTGGGATTGTCCCCGGTCCCCGTCACTTCGCCACCGGAGCGAGGCGTGTTGAAGAGAACGACCAGGTCCTCCGAGGTTTCCGGGTCCTGACTGATCCGTTTGACCCTCAAACGGATCCGGTTGATACCGTCCTGCAAGCGGGCGACTGGTAGAAACAGTGAGAACCTTTTGTTTTCTTCACCCGACTTAATGGTTTTGTCGGCAACGGGTGTGGATTCGTTATTCAGCAGCAACTCTGCAGTATCGAACTCACTCATGTTGAGCCAAGGATCGACCACTGCTTCAGCGTCGGAAAGCCGTATGCCACCCTCGGGATTGCCCGCATGAATGACCGGCGTCGCCCACGGCAGTATGGTTACTTTTTCTATCTTTAAAATCTGGCTACTCATGAAGTGCGGTCCTTTGCTGACGGCAGTGGGCTTTCTCGTTACGTCGACTGCCTGATCATCAGACACCTGATAGGTGAGTGTCGGCTACTGTCACATCTGACAGGTCGAAGGGAATTGCCCCCTAAAAGGTAACCACTCGTCGTTTTCACTCGCCTTTCAATGGGCGCAGCCACCTGGCAGCTTTGTCGTACGTCGGCGGCCGTCATCTGCCATGATGAAAGTCCGCAGCACCGCTCCAACGAAAGGAACACCGCAATGGACGACGTACAACAACTGGGCGAGATGCTTCGCCACTACGCAGAAAGCGAAGCGCACAAGAAGCAAACGTTCGAGTCGCAATCGGCCGTGTGGGCAACGCGTATCAGTCAGCTGTTCGATCAGATCCAGCACTGGCTGGAACCGGTCCAGGCGCCGAATCTGCTGGAGGTGAGCCGCGAGGCGTATGTCGCTTCAGGGCCGAGCGTGCCGGTCGAAACGTCGACGTTCAAGACCGAGAAACTGTCCATTATGATTGCTGGCAAGCCAGTGGAGTTCGTGCCGGACGTGATGGGCGCGGGCGGTCAGATTTCATTGGCGGTGATGGGGCTGACGGCCGCGCGCTATGGCAGCGTTTCGCTGGTTTGCCTGCCGCCGTCGAGTAGCTGGCAGTGGCGCAAGACCAATGGCTTGAAAGACCCGGACACCTTCGCGTTCGATGCGAACTTTCTGGCGCAGCAGTTGCAAAGCCTGATCCCCCGCGATCGCGGCCAGGTTCTCCCGGATTGACCCAAAACCCTGTAGGAGCCGAGCTTGCTCGCGAAGCGGTGTGTCATTCAACATCAATGGTGACTGACACACCGCTTTCGTCGGAACGCCGCCCGGAGCAAGCTCGGCTCCTACATTATTGGATAGGTGGTGGGTCAGATGTCGAGGTTGCCCCAACCCGGTTTGACCTCTTCCGGCGCCACTGCTTTTACCGTTTTCCCGGTGGCCAGTTCGACCCGCCGCGCCACCTCGGGGTCATCCGCAAACGGAATCAAACTGGCATCCTCCAGACTCACCGTTGTCTGCCGCTTCAGGCAATATTCAACCCCCAGCCAAAATCCCGACACAGCCATCACATTCAATAGCATTTCAAACATTCCAGGCTCCTTGCCTCAGGCAATCTGCACTTCACGTTCAGCCATCGCCACGTCCGCAACCCTCACCGTGCGCCAGGTGTTGTAGGCCATCAACAACATGCCACTGAGGAAGAACACCCCGCCGGCAAAGCGCACCACATACCCCGGATGGCTGGCCTGCAAGGCTTCAACGAACGAATACGTCAGCGTGCCGTCATCGTTGATTGCGCGCCACATCAGGCCCTGAGTGATGCCGTTGACCCACATCGAGGCGATGTACAACACCGTGCCAATGGTCGCCAGCCAGAAATGTGCGTTGATCAGGCCGATGCTGTGCATCTGCTCGCGGCCAAAGACTTTTGGCACCATGTGGTAGACCGCTCCGAACGTGATCATCGCCACCCAGCCCAACGCGCCGGCGTGCACATGGCCGATAGTCCAGTCGGTGTAGTGGGAGAGGGCGTTGACCGTCTTGATCGCCATCATCGGCCCTTCGAACGTCGACATCCCATAGAAGGCCAGCGACAACACCAAAAACCTCAGGATCGGGTCGGTGCGCAACTTATGCCAGGCCCCCGAGAGCGTCATCATCCCGTTGATCATTCCGCCCCAGCTCGGCGCGAGCAGGATCAGCGACATCGCCATGCCCAGTGACTGTGCCCAGTCTGGCAACGCGGTGTAATGCAGGTGGTGCGGGCCGGCCCAGATGTACAGGGTAATCAACGCCCAAAAATGCACGATGGACAGGCGATAGGAATACACCGGTCGTCCGACCTGTTTCGGCACAAAGTAATACATCATTCCGAGGAATCCGGTGGTCAGGAAGAAACCGACCGCGTTGTGCCCGTACCACCACTGGACCATGGCGTCGGTTGCTCCGGAATACACCGGATAGGACTTGAACCAGCCCACCGGGATCGACAGGTGATTGACCACGTGCAGCATTGCGATCACGACGATGAACGCGCCGAAGAACCAGTTACCGACGTAAATGTGTTTGGTCTTGCGTTGCACCACGGTGGTGAAGAACACAATGGCGTACGCGACCCAGACCACCGTCATCCACACCGCGCCGGTGAATTCGATTTCGGCGTATTCCTTGGTGGTGGTGTATCCCAGCGGCAGGGTGATCAGCATGATCACAATTACCGATTGCCAGCCCCAAAAGGTAAACGCGGCCAGAGTGTCGGAGTACAGCCGCACCTGGCAGGTGCGCTGCACGGCGTAGTAACTGGCAGCGAACTGCGCGCTGCCGGCAAAGCCGAAAATCACCAGGCTGGTGTGCAACGGGCGCAAGCGGCCGAACGTGGTCCACGGCAAGTCGAGGTTCATTTCGGGCCATACCAGTTGCGAGGCGATCCACACCCCCATCGCCATCCCCACGACACCCCAGACAATGGTTGCCACGACGAATTGGCGGACGACCTTGTAGTTATAGGCCTGTCCGATTGTTGCTGTGCTCATGGTCAATGCTTCCACGGTTGCAAAGTCTTGCACTGTAGAAACCCCGTCGAAAACAAAACAGACTCAGGAAAACTTCATTTATGCGGATCAGATTTGAGGCAACCCTGCGGCCATCTGCCACATCCTGATACGGTTTTTTAGCGCGCAGGTGAATCTGTAACGCGCTGCGCCGCAGGTCCATAGTCCCCCTCACAAGCACCGCCAACCCCCTGTAGCAGCTATCGAGCACCGCGAGGCAGCGTTCGGCTGCGAAGCAGTCGTGAAATCAAGCGACACGGTGAGTCGGATGAACCGGGGAACACAGGGTTGACGACTGCTTCGCAGCCGAACGCTGCCTCGCGGTGCTCGACAGCTGCTACAGGGGCAGAGCGTGCGATCCATCCTGATGAGGTAGCCACATGTATCAGTACGATGACTATGACCGGGCCCTGGTCTTCGAGCGGGTTGCGCAGTTTCGCGATCAGGTCGAACGTTTCCTGGCAGGCGAGTTGAGCGACGAAGAGTTTCTGCCGTTGCGATTGCAGAACGGCCTGTACCTGCAAAAACACGCCTACATGCTGCGCGTGGCGATTCCCTATGGCACGTTGAGCGCCACGCAAATGCGCACGCTGGCCAGCATCGCGCGGGACTACGACCGTGGCTATGGTCACTTCACCACGCGGCAGAACATGCAGTTCAACTGGATCGAACTGGCTCAGGTGCCGGACATCCTCGAACGCCTGGCCGAGGTCGAGATGCACGCGATCCAGACCTCTGGTAACTGCGTGCGCAACATCACCACGGAAGCGTTCGCCGGTGTCGCGGCGGACGAACTGCTGGACCCGCGCCCGCTCGCCGAAATCCTGCGACAGTGGTCGACCATCAACCCGGAGTTCCTGTTCCTGCCACGCAAGTTCAAAATCGCCATCTGCTCGGCGAAACAGGACCGCGCAGCGATCATGATGCATGACATCGGTTTGTACCTTTATCGCGATGACCTTGGGCAGATGCTGTTGCGGGTGATCGTCGGTGGCGGCCTGGGGCGCACGCCGATCCTCGGTTTGCAGATTCGCGAGGGCTTGCCGTGGCAACATTTGCTGTCTTACGTCGAGGCGGTGCTGCGGGTCTACAACCGCCACGGTCGACGGGACAACAAGTACAAGGCGCGAATCAAGATTCTGGTCAGAGCTTTGGGTATCGAAGCCTTCGCCAAGGAAGTGGAGGAAGAATGGCAACACCTCAAGGACGGCCCGGCGCAGTTGACCGAAGTCGAATATGAGCGCGTTGCCAGTGCCTTTGTGCCGCCCGATTACCGTTCACTGTCCGACACCGACCTGGCGTTTGGCACACGCCTGACAGACAACCCGGCTTTCGCCCGTTGGGTTGCGCGGAACGTTCAGCCGCACAAGGTGGCGGGTTACACCAGTGTGGTGCTGTCGACCAAACCGGGCATTGCCTCGCCACCGGGCGATGTAACGGCCGATCAAATGATGGCCGTGGCCGAGTGGTCCGAGCAGTTTGGTTTTGGTGAGATTCGAATCGCCCATGAACAGAACATCGTGCTGCCGGACGTGCCCAAGGCCGATCTCTACGCGTTGTGGTGCCTGGCGTGTGAGCAAGGTCTGGGCTGCGCCAACGTTGGTTTACTCACCGACATCATCGCGTGCCCCGGTGGCGACTTTTGCGCACTGGCCAACGCCAAGTCGATCCCGATAGCCCACGCCATTCAAGCACGTTTCGAAGATCTGGATTACCTCCACGACCTGGGCGACATCAGCCTGAACATATCGGGCTGCATGAATGCCTGTGGTCATCACCACATTGGCAACATCGGCATTCTGGGTGTCGATAAAAACGGCAGCGAGTGGTACCAGATCACCCTCGGCGGCAGCCAGGGCAAGAACAGTGCACTGGGCAAGGTTATCGGTCCGTCTTTCAGCGCCGCCGAAGTGCCCGGCGTTATCGAGCAAATCGTTCAGACCTTCGTCAGCTACCGCGAGAGCGAAGAACTGTTCGTCGACACCTTGCAACGCATTGGTCTGGAACCGTTCAAGGAACAGGTGTATCCGCAGGTGCTGGAGGTGTCGGCATGAACAATGTGCTGGCGCTGGAGCAGGGGGTGGCGTGGATTGTTACCGATGATCCGTGGCGGCTGGTCAGGAACGAGGAAGATGAGTTGCCCGCCAGTTCTCTGATTGTGCCGCTGGCCCGCTGGCTGCAAAATCCTGCACGGCATGCGGTGTGGCTAGGCCCGGACGATGAGGTGGAAAGCCTCAAGCCGTGGTTGCCAACACTGTCGTTGATTGCCCTGGATTTCCCGAGTTTTCGTGATGGTCGCGCCTACAGTCAGGCGTACTTGCTGCGCACTCGACTGGGCTGGACGGGTGAACTGCGCGCGGTCGGTGATGTGCTGCGCGATCAACTCAGCCACATGCGCCAATGCGGTTTCGACAGCTTTGCGGTGCGCGAGGACAAATCTGCTGAAGATGCGTTGAAGGGGTTGGCAGGGATGAGCGTCTTGTATGGGCGTTCGGTGATCGAGCCGCGGCCGTTGTTCAGACGACGCTGAATACACGCGTCACATCACCGTTTAGGCGCTGCCCAATCCCCTGTAGGAGCCGAGCTTGCTCGCGATGGCGGCATCAATCGCCGGCAATTTCTTCCTTTCTTCCAGCCCTGCAGCAGCACCTGCGCTTTCGGTTCCTGCCCATTGCCCAGGTAGTACTGGATCAACGTCAGCCGCGCATTGCGGTTGACCGGCTGCACTTTGAGCAACTGCTCCAGCACTTCGCAGGCCTCTTCAACTTTGCCGCTGTCATGCAACGCCACCGCCAGCACGTAGCTGTACTGGCCGTTTTGCGGTTCCAGCTGCGCAGCTTTGCGTAATGCCGACATGGCCTGGTCCGATTTGCCCGCACGTACCAGCGACAAGCCCTGGGTGTACTGCAACAGCGCGGCGTCCGGGTGGTCTTTCAAACCTTGTGCCAGCAGCGCCTGTGCCTCCTGGCGTTGGCCATTGGCTTCCAGCCATTGCACCAGCGACACCAGCGCCGGGTAGAAATCCGGGTCGCGCTTGAGGGCCGTGCGCAGGTACTTTTCGACCTCGTCATTACGGCCACTGGCCTGATAGAACATGGCCAGGTTGAGGTTGGCTTCGGCCCGTTCCAGCAGGCTCATCTGTGCCGCTTCGTACTCGGCGATGGCCGCATTCCAGCTCGCCTGGGCGCTGCCCAAGCCCGTGCCGGCGACACTCAGCAGATCCCGGGCCGCGGCGATCCGCACAGCCATTACCGGGTCGGCCAGCAACGGCGTCAACAGCGGCACACGCTCGGGTGGCGGCAGGAGCGCGCTGATGGCCCTCACGGCACTTTCACGCACCTGTGGCGCCGGGTTGCCCAAGTCCTTGGTGGCCAGTTTCAACGCCTGCTCACTCGGGTACAGCGCCAACTCGGCCAGCAAGGTTGCCCGCTGAATCGCCGGCAAATTGCTGCGTTGCAGCTGCTCGTACAAGGCTTGTGCCGCACCGGGTTGGCCGTTTCGAACCAGCCACAGGCTTTCGTCATAACGCGCGGCCTGTGCGGTGGGCTCGCTGTTCCACAGTTTGAACTGCTCGGTGACCTTGTCGCCGTCCTTGCCCTGGTGGCAGGTGAGACAGGCGTCCGGTGTGCCGAGTTTTTTCGCCCGCTCCGGGTTGGGAATACTGAAACTGTGGTCATGCCGGAAGTCGTTGCCCATGTAGAACTTGCCGGGCATATGGCAATCCACGCACTGCGAACCCGGTTGGCCCATGGTGTGGCGAGTGTGTTCGATGGCGTCGTAGTTTTTCGCTTGCAGGCCTTTGCCATTGACGCCTTCCACCGAAGTTTTGCCCGCCGTGTTGTGGCATTGCAGGCAAACGCCGTTGCCCGGCGCCTTGAGCTCGTTGCTGTGCGGGTTATGGCAGTTGCTGCAGCGCACACCTTTGTCGAACATTTTGCTTTGGGCGAAGGAGCCGTGTTCAAACACTTCGTCCTTGATCTTGCCGTCCAGCGCATACAACTCGCGGGTCAGGGCGCTTGGCAAGTAGTCATCCATCAGGCGTTTGCCGGGGGTGTAGCCATCGCTCAGCGGTGCACGGCGCGAATGGCAGCGGGCACAGGTCTCGAGTTCGACAGTCGCGTTCTTGTCCTTGAGGTCGATGGCAAAACCGGCATGAATCAAATCACCTTTTTTCGCCGTCCATTCCAGGTGATTGGAAGCCGGGCCGTGGCACGCCTGGCAGCCGACACCGAGGCTGTTCCATTGGCTGTCAAAGGTGTTTTTGGCAGCATCGTAATTGCGTTTGTAGCCCGTGGTATGGCACTCGACGCACATGAAGTTGGCGTTCTGGCTTGGCTTGCTCCAGTGCAACGGGTTCTTGAAGTTCACGCCCTGGCCCGCGTAGAGGTGGAACCAGCGGTGTTTTTCGGTATCCCAGGCCACGCCCAAAGGTTGCAAGCGACCTTCGCCGACCTCGATCAGGTATTGCTGCAACGGCGCGATGCCGAAGGTATAAGCCACCTTGAAGTCGGCGTTCTTGCCGTCGATGCCCGGTGTGTTGACCCAGAAAGCGTCGCCCTTGCGCGAGAAAAYGGTGGTTTCGTTTTCGGCTTTGAAGGTGACGTTATTGAAGTCACCGAGCATCGTCTCGGCATTGGCTTCTTGCATCGCCAATTGGTGATGGGAACCTTGCCAGTCCTTGACCTGCTCGCTGTGGCAGCCCTGGCATTGTTGCTCATCGACCATCTTCGCCGGCGCCATCGTGACCGGTTGAGGTTTGGCCGGTTGCGCGGCAGGGGCGTTGACGGGCACGGGTTTCAGCGGTGCCGGTGTACTGCTGAACAGAAACCAGCCGATAGCAATGACCGCCAACAGCAATGCACTGATGGTCACAGGAAAAAGGTAACGATTGATCAGGTTCGGTTGCGAATCACGGTTTGCTGAGTTGTTTTTATGCTTCGGCATTGCGACTTCCGTAGTCCAGGTGCGTTTGCCTTAAGGCGCGCGATCAATCTGAGTGCAGCTTTGACGGATGCCGGGCATCTGTCAAATGACGTTGTGAAATGGTCTGCGGCGTTAGATGAGTTTTGTGGTTTTTTTCGCGAAATGGCTATCGGCGGGATCACCGGTTATGGAACTGATGACCCCTTCGCGGGCAAGCCCGCTCCCACATTGAAAGTGCTTAGTGTTTTTTTGCCTGTGCGCGAATCCGATCTTCCTGCTCGCGCAATTCCGGTGTGAACTCGGCACCGAAATCCTCTGCCTCAAACACCTGACGAATCTCGATCTCGGCCTCGGTGCCCGGCATCGGGTTGGGGCATCGCTTGACCCAGTCGATCGCTTCCTGTTTCGACTTCACCTGCCATATCCAGTAACCGGCAATCAGCTCTTTGGTTTCGGCAAACGGGCCGTCGATGACGGTACGTTTGTCCCCTGAAAAGCGCACGCGTGCACCTTTGCTGCTGGGGTGCAGGCCTTCGCCTTCGATCATGATGCCGGCTTTGACCAGTTCTTCGTTGTAGTTGCCCATGGCGGTCAGCAGTTCGTTGCTGGGCATCACGCCGGCTTCGGAATCCTGGCTGGCTTTGACAATGATCATGAATCGCATGGTGTTATCTCCGCTGGAGGTGAGGGGATTCACTACATGGTCGAATGGCGACAAGCCAAATCGACAGCACTTCAAAGATTTTTGAGCAGCGCAAACCCTGTGGGAGCGAGCCTGCTCGCGATAGCGGTCTGTATTTAACTTTTTAACTTTGACCTCTTCGAGATTCTTTACATCAACGTTCAGAAGGACTCCGTTCATGGCTCAAGTCACTCTTAAAGGCAACCCGGTTCAAGTCAATGGCCAATTGCCTCAAGCCGGCTCCAAGGCGCCAGCCTTTTCCCTGGTTGCCGGCAATCTGTCCGACGTGACCCTGGCGAACTTCGCCGGCAAGCGCAAAGTGCTGAACATCTTCCCAAGCATTGACACCCCGACCTGCGCGACCTCGGTTCGCACGTTCAACGCCCAGGCCAACGATGTCGCCAACACGGTTGTGCTGTGCATCTCCGCTGATCTGCCGTTCGCCCAAGCACGCTTCTGCGGTGCCGAAGGCCTGGAAAACGTGCAGAACCTGTCGACCCTGCGCGGCGCCGAGTTTATCGAGAACTACGGCGTTGCCATCGCTGACGGCCCGCTCAAAGGCCTGACCGCCCGTGCTGTCGTGGTGCTGGACGAAAACGACAACGTGCTGCACAGCGAACTGGTCAAGGAAATCGCTGAAGAGCCGAACTACGAAGCAGCGCTCGCCGTTCTGAAATAAGCGCAGCCTTTACAATTGTTAACGGCCTGGCCCTGTCCAGGCCGTTTTCATTTGTGCTTCAGTGTCTTAGACAAAATTCCTGATACGTAAGCCGAAGGTAAATTGCCGGTAAAGCCGCTTTGCTTAATGCCCGCCAGTGCTTATCGTTCAGCCACATGTAAAACAAGCCCACGCGCCCAATGGTTGATCATTCAATGCAATCCTCCGCTTCTCGTAGTCCTCGTCGCTGGCTTCTCGGCCTGCTTGTCCTGTTGGTCATCGCTGGCGTGTGCTGGAAATACTGGCCCACCGGTGCTGCTCACACGGAGGGTGCAGGGCAGAAAGCCGTGGCCGGGCGTAGCGGCAAGACGGGGGGGATGCGCCCGGGTTTCGGCGGGGCGACCGGCCCGGTGCCCGTGCGCGTGGCGCCTGCGGTCAAGGGGGACTTCCCTCTGTACTACAAGGCGCTCGGGACCGTCACCGCACTGAACACCATTAATGTGCGCAGCCGTGTCGGCGGTGAACTGATCAAGATTTCCTTTGAAGAAGGGCAGATGGTCAAGGCTGGCGATCTGCTGGCTGAAATCGACCCGCGTCCGTACCAGAACGCCTTGCTCCAGGCTGAAGGCACCTTGCTGCAGAATCAGGCGCAACTGAAAAATGCCCAGGTCGATGTCGAGCGTTATCGCGGGCTGTACAAAGAGGACAGTATCGCCAAGCAAACCCTGGACACCGCCGAAGCCTTGGTCGGTCAGTACCTGGGCACCGTCAAGACCAATCAGGCGGCAGTCAACGACGCCAAGCTCAATCTCGAATTCACCAAGATCCGCGCGCCGATTACCGGGCGTGTCGGCCTGCGTCAACTCGACGTCGGCAACCTGGTCGCCGCCAACGACACCACAGCGCTGGCAATCATCACCCAGACCCAGCCGATCAGCGTGGCCTTCACCTTGCCGGAAAACAGCCTCGACGTGGTGCTGGCCCGCTATCGGACCGGCGCTAAACTGCCCGCCGAAGCCTGGGACCGTAGCGACACCAAATTGCAGGCCACCGGCGTGTTGCAGAGCCTGGACAACCAGATCGACGTCACCACCGGCACCCTGAAATTCAAGGCGCGCTACGAGAACCGCGATCAAACGCTGTTCCCCAATCAGTTCGTCAACGTTCACTTACTGGCTGACACCCTCAAGGGCGTGGTGCTCGCGCCGTCGGCGGCCATTCAGTTCGGCACCAACGGCACCTTCGTCTATGCGCTGGACGGCGACAAGAAGGTCACCATCCGTCAGTTGAAAGTCGGCGCCAGCGACGGGCTCAACACCGTGGTCACCGAAGGCCTGGCCCCCGGGGACCGTGTGGTGCTGGAAGGCACTGACCGCTTGAAGGAGGGCAGCGAAGTCGAAGTGGTCAATGCCCCCCAGGACGTGCCGACTACCCCGACCGGGCACCTGCAAGGTAAACCGGCAGCGGATGCATCGGAGCCGGCGGCCGCCGACAAGGCGAAAAAGGGCGGCGCATGAACATCTCGCGGCTGTTCATCCTTCGCCCGGTCGCCACGACCCTGAGCATGCTGGCCATTGTGCTGGCCGGTTTGATCGCCTATCGGTTGCTGCCGGTGTCGGCGTTGCCTCAGGTCGATTACCCGACGATTCGCGTCATGACGCTCTATCCCGGCGCCAGCCCGGATGTCATGACCAGCGCGGTCACCGCGCCACTGGAGCGTCAGTTCGGGCAGATGCCCGGCCTGACCCAGATGGCGTCGACCAGTTCGGGCGGCGCGTCGGTGCTGACCCTGCGCTTCAGCCTCGACATCAACATGGACGTCGCCGAGCAGCAGGTGCAAGCCGCGATCAACGCAGCGACCAACTTGCTGCCCAAGGACTTGCCGGCGCCGCCGGTGTACAACAAGGTCAACCCGGCGGACACCCCGGTGCTGACCCTGGCGATTACCTCGAAAACCATGTTGCTGCCCAAACTCAATGACCTGGTCGACACGCGCATGGCGCAGAAAATCGCCCAGATCAGCGGCGTTGGCATGGTCAGCATTGCCGGTGGCCAGCGTCAGGCGGTGCGGATCAAGGTCAATCCCGAGGCCCTGGCGGCCAATGGCCTGAACCTGTCGGATGTGCGCACACTGATCGGCGCCTCCAACGTCAACCAGCCCAAAGGCAACTTCGATGGCCCGACCCGGGTGTCGATGCTCGACGCAAACGATCAACTGACTTCGCCCAAGGACTACGCCAACCTGATCCTGGCATACGCCAACGGCGCGCCGTTGCGCCTCAAGGATGTCGCGCAAATCGTCGACGGCGCTGAAAACGAACGTCTGGCGGCATGGGCCAATGAAAACCAGGCGGTGCTGCTGAACATTCAGCGTCAGCCGGGTGCCAACGTCATTGAAGTGGTCGACCGGATCAAGGCGTTGCTGCCGAGCATCACCGACAACCTGCCGGCCGGCCTAGACGTCACGGTACTCACCGACCGCACCCAAACCATTCGCGCCTCGGTCAAAGACGTGCAGCATGAATTGCTGATCGCCATCGCATTGGTGGTGATGGTCACGTTCCTGTTTCTGCGCCGCGCCAGCGCCACGATCATTCCATCGGTTGCCGTGCCGCTGTCGTTGATCGGCACCTTTGGCGTGATGTACCTCGCCGGCTTCTCGGTCAATAACCTGACCCTGATGGCCCTGACTATCGCCACCGGTTTTGTGGTGGACGATGCGATCGTGATGCTGGAGAACATTTCCCGGTTTATCGAAGAGGGCGACAGCCCGTTGAATGCCGCGCTCAAGGGCGCCAAGCAGATCGGTTTCACTCTGATTTCCCTGACCCTGTCGCTGATCGCGGTATTGATTCCGCTGCTGTTCATGGCGGACGTGGTCGGGCGTTTGTTCCGCGAGTTCGCGATCACGCTGGCGGTGGCGATTCTGATTTCGCTGGTGGTGTCCCTGACGCTGACGCCGATGATGTGCGCGCGTTTGCTCAAGCGTGAACCCAAGGCAGCAGAGCAGGGCCGTTTCTACCGGGCCAGCGGCGCGTGGATTGACTGGATGATCGCGGCCTACGGGCGCAAATTGCAGTGGGTACTCAAGCACCAGCCGCTGACGTTGCTGGTGGCCGTCGGCACGCTGGCGTTGACCGTGGTTCTTTACCTGGCGGTGCCCAAGGGTTTCTTTCCGGTGCAGGACACCGGGGTGATCCAGGGAATTTCCGAGGCGCCGCAGTCGATTTCCTTCGCGGCGATGAGCGAGCGTCAGCAAGAGTTGGCCAAGGTTATCCTCGCCGACCCGGCGGTGGAAAGCCTGTCGTCCTACATTGGTGTGGACGGTGACAACGCGACGCTGAACAGCGGTCGCCTGTTGATCAACCTCAAGTCCCACAGCAACCGTGACCTGAACGCAACCGAAGTCATTGCCCGCTTGCAACCGGAGCTGGACAAGCTGGTCGGCATCCGCCTGTTCATGCAGCCGGTGCAGGACCTGACCATCGAAGACCGTGTCAGCCGCACGCAATACCAGTTCAGTATGTCGTCGCCAGACGCCGAACTGCTGAGCCTGTGGAGCAATCGTCTGGTCGATGCGCTGGCCCAACGGCCAGAACTGACCGATGTTGCCAGCGATCTGCAGGACAAGGGTTTGCAGGTCTATCTGGTGATCGACCGCGATGCCGCTTCACGGGTCGGGGTGTCGGTGTCAAACATCACCGATGCGCTGTACGACGCGTTCGGTCAGCGGCAGATTTCGACCATCTACACCCAGGCCAGCCAGTACCGAGTGGTCCTGCAATCGCAGTCCGGGGAGAAGATCGGCCCGGATGCGTTGAATCAGATTCACGTGAAAACCACCGACGGCGGGCAAGTGCGCCTGTCGAGCCTGGCGCACATGGAGGAGCGTCAGGCGCAACTGGCAATCACCCACATCGGCCAGTTCCCGGCGGTGATGATGTCCTTCAACCTGGCACCGGGTGTGGCGCTGGGGCATGCGGTCGAGATCATCGATCAGGTGCAGAAAGACATCGGCATGCCGATTGGTGTGCAGACACAGTTCCAGGGCGCGGCCGAAGCTTTCCAGGCGTCGCTGTCGAGCACCTTGCTGCTGATTCTGGCGGCGGTGGTCACCATGTATATCGTGCTCGGCGTGCTGTACGAGAGCTACATCCACCCGATCACCATTCTATCGACCTTGCCTTCGGCGGCGGTCGGCGCGCTGCTGGCGTTGATCCTGAGCGGCAATGACCTGGGCATGATCGCGATTATCGGCATTATTTTGCTGATCGGTATCGTGAAAAAGAACGCGATCATGATGATCGACTTCGCCCTCGACGCTGAGCGCAATCAGGGCGTGGACCCGGAAACGGCGATCTATCAGGCGGCACTGTTGCGATTCCGGCCGATTCTGATGACCACCCTGGCCGCGTTGTTCGGCGCCGTGCCGCTGATGCTGGCCACCGGTTCTGGCGCGGAACTGCGTCAGCCGTTGGGGCTGGTGATGGTCGGTGGTTTGCTGGTGAGTCAGGTGCTGACCTTGTTCACCACGCCCGTCATCTACTTGTACTTCGACCGGCTCGGTCGGCGCTGGGGCCACAAGTCTGAAGCCGTGGACGCGGTAGAGCAGCCATGAACCTGTCCGGACCTTTCATCAAGCGCCCGGTCGCGACGATGTTACTGAGCCTGGCGATCATGCTGCTGGGCGGCGTGAGCTTCGGCCTGTTGCCGGTGTCGCCATTGCCGCAGATGGATTTCCCGGTGATCGTGGTCCAGGCCAGCCTGCCCGGTGCGAGCCCGGAAGTCATGGCCTCGACCGTGGCCACACCGCTGGAACGATCCTTCGGCACCATCGCCGGGGTCAACACCATGAGCAGCCGCTCCAGCCAAGGTTCGACCCGGGTGATCCTGCAATTTGACCTCGATCGCGATATCAACGGCGCCGCCCGGGAAGTGCAAGCCGCTATCAACGCCTCGCGCAACCTGCTGCCGAGCGGGATGCGCAGCATGCCGACCTACAAAAAGGTCAACCCGTCCCAAGCGCCGATCATGGTGTTATCGCTGACCTCGGACGTGCTGGAAAAAGGCCAGCTCTACGATCTGGCCTCGACGATCCTGTCCCAGAGCCTGTCGCAAGTGCAGGGCGTGGGCGAAGTGCAGATCGGCGGCAGTTCGTTGCCGGCGGTGCGTATCGAGCTTGAGCCGCAAGCACTTAATCAGTACGGCGTGGCCCTGGACGATGTGCGCAACACCATCGCCAATGCCAACGTGCGCCGGCCCAAGGGCTCGGTCGAAGACGGCGAGCGGTTGTGGCAGGTCCAGGCCAACGATCAACTGGAAAAGGCCAAGGATTACGAGTCGCTGATCATCCACTACAACGGCGGCGCAGCCCTGCGCCTCAAGGATGTGGCCAAGGTCAGCGACGGCGTCGAGGACCGTTACAACAGCGGTTTCTTCAACGACGACGCGGCGGTGTTGCTGGTGATCAACCGGGCGGCGGGCGCCAACATCATCGAGACGGTCAATGAGATCAAGGCGCAGCTGCCGGCGTTGCAGGCGGTGCTGCCGGCCAGCGTCAAGCTGAACCTGGCAATGGACCGTTCGCCGGTGATCAAGGCGACCTTGCACGAAGCGGAAATGACCTTGCTGATCGCCGTGACGCTGGTGATTCTGGTGGTTTTCCTGTTCCTCGGTAACTTCCGTGCGTCGCTGATTCCGACGCTGGCGGTGCCGGTGTCGCTGGTGGGCACCTTTGCGGTGATGTACCTCTACGGGTTCTCGCTGAATAACCTGTCGCTGATGGCGCTGATTCTCGCCACCGGGCTGGTGGTGGACGACGCCATCGTGGTGCTGGAGAACATTTCCAGGCACATCGACGAAGGCGTGCCGCCAATGAAAGCCGCGTACCTCGGCGCTCAGGAAGTCGGCTTTACCTTGCTCTCGATGAACGTCTCGCTGGTGGCGGTGTTCCTGTCGATCCTGTTCATGGGCGGGATCATTGAAAGCCTGTTCCGCGAGTTTTCCATCACCCTGGCCGCGTCCATTGTGGTGTCGCTGGTGGTTTCGCTGACCCTGACGCCGATGCTCTGCGCCCGTTGGCTGAAGCCGCATACGCCGGGTCAGGAAAACCGCTTGCAGCGCTGGAGCCAGCGCGCCAACGAATGGATGGTCGGCAAGTACGCGACCAGCCTCGACTGGGTGTTGCGCCACCGTCGACTGACCTTGCTCAGCCTGTTCGTGACGATTGGCGTGAATATTGCGCTGTATGTAGTTGTTCCTAAAACATTTTTACCGCAACAGGATACCGGTCAGCTGATTGGTTTCGTGCGCGGGGACGACGGTCTGTCGTTCAACGTGATGCAACCGAAAATGGAAACCTTCCGCCGCGCCGTGCTCAAGGACGACGCAGTGGAAAGCGTCGCGGGGTTTATTGGCGGCACCAACGGCACCAACAACGCCTTCATGCTGGTGCGCCTGAAGCCGATCAAGCAACGCAACATTTCCGCGCAGAAAGTCATCGAACGCCTGCGCAAGGAAATGCCCAAGGTTGCCGGTGCACAACTGATGTTGATGGCGGACCAGGACCTGCAATTTGGCGGCGGCCGCGAACAGACTTCGTCGCAGTATTCCTACATCCTGCAAAGCGGTGACCTGGGTGCGTTGCGTGAGTGGTACCCGAAGGTGGTCGCCGCGCTCAAGGCGTTGCCGGAGTTGACGGCGGTTGACGCCCGGGAAGGTCGGGGTGCCCAGCAGGTGACGCTGATTGTCGATCGCGATCAGGCCAAACGCCTGGGTGTGGACATGGACATGGTCACCTCGGTGCTGAACAACGCCTACAGCCAGCGGCAGATTTCGACGATTTACGACAGCCTCAACCAATATCAGGTGGTGATGGAAGTCGACCCGAAATACGCCCAGGACCCGGTTACGCTCAAGCAAGTGCAAGTGATCACTGCCGACGGTGCGCGGATTCCGTTGTCGACCATCGCGCACTACGAAGCCAGCCTGGAAAACGATCGGGTCAGCCACGAAGGCCAGTTTGCCTCCGAAAGCCTGTCGTTTGACATGGCCGAAGGGGTGACGGTGGAGCAGGGCACAGCGGCCATCGAACGGGCGATAGCCAAACTCGGTTTGCCCGAAGAGGTGATCGCGAAAATGGCCGGCACCGCCGATGCGTTCGCCGCGATGCAAAAAAGCCAGCCATGGATGATTCTCGGCGCGCTGCTGGCGGTTTATCTGGTGTTGGGTGTGCTGTATGAAAGCTACATCCATCCGTTGACCATTCTGTCGACTTTGCCATCGGCCGGGGTCGGTGCGTTGCTGTCGATCTATGTGCTGGGCGGCGAGTTCAGCCTGATCTCGTTGCTCGGGCTGTTCTTGCTGATCGGCGTGGTGAAGAAAAACGCCATTCTGATGATCGACCTCGCGCTGCAACTCGAACGCCATCAAGGCCTGGCGCCGTTGGAGTCGATTCGCAGTGCCTGTTTGCAACGTTTGCGCCCCATTCTGATGACCACCCTGGCGGCGATCCTCGGAGCCTTGCCGTTGCTGCTGAGCCGTGCCGAAGGTGCGGAAATGCGCCAGCCACTGGGCCTGACCATCATCGGCGGGCTGATTTTCAGCCAGGTGTTGACCCTTTACACCACGCCGGTGGTTTACCTTTATCTCGACAAACTGCGCCATCGCTTCAATAAATGGCGTGGTGTGCGTTCCGATGCTGCTTTGGAAACTCCGCTATGACTGACCGTTCGCTTATCCATCTGGCCTTCCCGCTGGCCGCCGCCCGAGGCTCGCGCCTGCTGAGCCTGGCGCTGTGCGTGGCGATGCTCAGCGCTTGCGCTGTCGGCCCGGACTATCAGCGCCCGCAAGCTGCCGCGCCGGTGCAATACAAGGAAGCGGCAGGCTGGCGTCAGGCCAGCCCGAGCGACTCCCTGGCGCGCGGTGCCTGGTGGGAGCTGTATGGCGATCGGCAGCTCAATGGCCTGATCGAACAACTCAACCGGTCCAACCAGACCGTGGCCCAGTCCGAGGCGCAATACCGTCAGGCCCAAGCACTGGTGCGCAGTGCGCGGGGTGCGTTTTTTCCGACGGTGGATCTGACCGTTGGCAAAAACCGCTCCAGCCAGGGCACCGGCAGCAGCAACTCGAGCCTGACCAGCTCCTCCAGCGGAATTCGTGACACCTACACCGCCCAGGCCGGGGTCAGCTGGGAAGCGGACGTGTGGGGCAAACTGCGCCGGGGCCTTGAAGCCGACACCGCCAACGCCCAGGCAAGCTTTGCCGACCTGGCCGCGATGCGCCTGAGTCAGCAGTCCGAACTGGTGCAGAACTACCTGCAGTTGCGGGTGATCGACGGACAGAAACGCTTGCTGGAAGCGACGGTCGAGGCTTATCAGCGCTCGCTGACCATGACCGAAAACCAATACCGCGCCGGTGTTTCCGGGCGGGACGCGGTGGCGCAGGCGCAGACCCAACTCAAAAGCACGCAAGCCGACATGGTTGACCTGATCTGGCAGCGCGCACAGTTCGAGAACGCCATCGCCGTGTTGATCGGGCTGCCCCCGGCCGAGTTCAGCCTGGCGGAAACCAACACCATCCCGACGTTGCCCGAGGTGCCGGTGGGATTGCCTTCGCAGTTGTTGGAACGTCGCCCTGACATCGCTTCCGCCGAGCGTTCGGTGATCGCGGCCAACGCCAACATTGGTGTGGCCAAGGCCGCCTACTACCCGGATTTCACCTTGAGCATGAACGGCGGATATAGCAGCAGCACCTATTCCAACTGGATCAGCGTGCCCAACCGCTTCTGGTCGGTCGGGCCACAAATGGCCATGACCTTGTTTGATGGCGGCCAGCGTTCGGCAGAAGTCGATCGTAGCGAAGCGGCTTACGACGAGACGGTGGCCAAGTACCGCCAGACCGTGCTCGACGGTTTCCGCGAAGTGGAAAACTTCCTGGTGCAGCTCAAGGTGCTGGAAGATGAAGCCGGCGTGCGCCAAGAAGCACTGGAGGCGGCACGTATCTCGTTGCGCCTGACTCAAAACCAGTACAAGGCCGGTTTGATTGCGTATCTGGACGTGGTGGTGGTTCAAGCCACGGCATTGAGTAACGAGCGCAGCGTGCTGGATCTTCAGCAGAGCCGGTTGATTGCCAGCGTTCAGCTGATTGCCGCGTTGGGCGGCGGATGGGACGGTGCGTTGCAGGTCAGCGAAAACCAATAACCAGCACCGGCCTCTGTAGCAGCTGACGAGCAGCGCGAGGCTGCGTTCGGCAGCGAAGCTGTCGTAAAACCTGAAAACGCGGTCTTCCTGAAAGACCACGTCACCTGATTTCACGACAGTTTCGCTGCCAGACGCAGCCTCGCGCTGCTCGACAGCTGCTACGGGGAATGTACGGATCGCAGGGGATCAAACAAGCGTTTCATCGGCTTGATGGCCATTTGCTTATTTTGTCAGTGCGTTCTTTTGCGCAATCAGTACAATCGCCCGCATTTGCCCCCCGAGTAAGAACGCTCTACGGCGGGCGCTCACGAGAAGTCTCATGCTGATCGGTAGCTATTCACCCACCCTGGTTATCATTTCACTCTGTGTCGCGATTCTCGCTTCCTATACCGCGCTTGACCTCACCGGGCGCATTGCCACGGCCAAAGGCTGCACGGTGCATTTGTGGACGACGGGCGGTGCTTTTGCCATGGGCATTGGGGTGTGGTCGATGCACTTCATCGGCATGCTTGCGTTCAAATTGCCGATTGATCTGGGTTACGACCTCACCATCACGTTGCTGTCGCTGCTGACTGCGATCCTATCTTGCGGCTTTGCCCTGTGGCTGGTCAGCCAGCCACGGTTACCGGCCTGGCAACTGGCGTTTGGCGCGCTGGTGATGGGCGCCGGGATCAGTGCGATGCACTACACCGGCATGGCCGCCCTGCGCATGCAGCCGGGCATCGATTACGACCCGACGCTGGTTGGCACCTCGCTGCTGATCGCCGTGGGCGCTTCGGGAGCGGCACTCTGGATTGCCTTCCGCCTGCGACAGCGCTCGCCGCATGTCACCCTGTTTCGGTGCGGTGCGGCGGTGATCATGGGCATCGCTATCGTCGGCATGCACTACACCAGCATGGCGGCTGCGCGTTTTCCGGACGGCAGTTTCTGTGGTGCGGCTGTCAGCGGCTTGAGCGGTAAAGGCCTGGACAATCTGGTGCTGATCACCACGCTGGCGGTACTGAGCATCGCCTTGCTGACGTCGGTGCTGGATGCGCGTCTGGAAGCGCGCACCGCTGACCTCGCGCGTTCACTCACCGAGGCCAACCGCGAACTGACGCAACTGGCCTTGCACGACCCCCTGACCGGATTGCCCAATCGCGTACTGCTGGCCGATCGCATCGAACAGGCAATGTCCAAGGTGCAGGAGCAGGGCGGCTGTTTTGCGCTGATGTTCATCGATCTGGACGGTTTCAAACCGGTCAATGACGCATTTGGCCACCAAATGGGCGATCAGTTGTTGCGTGAAGTCGCGGTGCGCCTGCGTGAGGATTTACGCTGTCAAGACACGTTGGCGCGCATCGGTGGCGATGAGTTTGTCCTGCTGGTGCGGCTCGCCGAGCCGGATGATGCGTTGAGCCTGGCTGCGCGTCAGGTGGGGTTGATCGCACGCTCGTTCCGGGTGGCTGAACATGACCTGCAGATTTCTGCCAGCGTCGGCATCGCGCTGTATCCGGGCAATGGACAGACCGCCCAGGACTTGCTGATGAACGCTGACGCGGCGATGTACCACGCCAAGGGTTCCGGGAAAAACGGCTACAGCTTCTTCGATGCCTCGATGAACAGCAACGCGCGCAAGCAGCTGCAATTGCTGCAAGACCTGCGAAATGCGCTCGATCAGGAACAGTTCAGCCTCTATTACCAGCCCAAATTTGACGCGAACAATGGCCAGCCGGTGGGCGCCGAAGCGCTGCTGCGTTGGGAGCACCCGACGCGGGGCATGATGCTGCCAGACACGTTTATCGACATCGCGGAAAAGACCGGGCTGATCATTCCTATCGGCGAGTGGGTGCTCAACGAAGCGTGCCGGCAGATGCGCGAATGGTATGTGCAGGGCTACACCGATTGGCGGATCGCAGTGAACCTGTCGGCGTTGCAGTTCTGCCATGCCGGCCTGGTTCAAAGCGTGGCCAAGGCCCTGAGCACCCATCGGCTGCCGGCCAATAGCCTGACCCTGGAAATCACCGAAACCACCGCCATGAGCGACGCCGATGCGAGCATGACGGTGCTGCAGGAGCTCTCGGCCATGGGCGTCGACCTGTCCATCGATGATTTCGGGACTGGCTATTCGAGCTTGATGTACCTCAAGCGCCTGCCGGCCAATGAGTTGAAGATCGACCGGGGTTTCGTCCGCGACCTGGAACACGACAGCGACGACGCCGCCATTGTCTCGGCGATCGTCGCACTCGGTCAGGCGCTGGGCTTGCGGATCGTCGCCGAAGGCGTCGAAACCGGTGTGCAGCAGGACTTTCTGACCAAACTGGGGTGTGATTCGTTGCAGGGCTATCTGTTGGGGCACCCACTGCCGGCCGAACGCTTCATGCTGGACATACATCGCGCAGAACAATTGGCAATAGCCTGAAAATCCCCGCTGGACGTAGCAGCTGACGAGCAGCGCGAGGCTGCGTCCGGCTGCGCAGCAGTCGTAAAACCTGCGCACGCAGTCTTTCTGAAACACCGCGCTGCCTGAATTCACGACAGCTTCGCTGCCGAACGCAGCCTCGCGCTGCTCGACAGCTGCTACGGGTGGCCGTTTGGAGGTGTTGGTCGTATCTGTTGATGTGAGCCCATGCAAAAGCCGGCAATGGCAGTTATTCTTGACCCAGACTGCTTACGCTTGGAATGGGGGGAACGCTCGCATGGACAAAGTCATCGTCATCACCGGTGGCGGCCGCGGTATTGGTGCCGCCACCGCCCTGTTGGCCGCTGAACAGGGCTATCGGATCTGTATCAACTACCAGTCTGACGAATCCGCCGCGGAACGCGTGCTGGAGCAAGTTCGTGCACTGGGCGCTCAAGCCATCGCGGTGCGCGCCGATGTCAGCATCGAAGATGAAGTGATCGCTCTGTTCCACCGCGTGGACACCGAACTGGGTCGGGTCACGGCGCTGGTGAACAACGCCGGCACCGTCGGGCACAAGTCCCGGGTCGACGAAATGTCCGAATTCCGTATTCTCAAAATCCTCAAGACCAACGTCCTGGCGCCGATCCTCTGTGCCAAGCACGCGATCCTGCGCATGTCGCCCAAACATGGCGGGCAGGGTGGCAGCATCGTCAACGTGTCGTCGGTGGCCTCGCGTTTGGGCTCGCCCAACGAATATGTGGATTACGCCGCGTCAAAAGGTGCGCTGGACAGCTTCACCATTGGTTTGTCCAAGGAAGTGGCGGGCGAGGGTATTCGTGTCAACGCCGTGCGGCCGGGGTTTATTTTCACCGACTTCCATGCGCTGAGCGGGGATCCGGATCGGGTCAGCAAGCTTGAATCGGCGATACCGATGGCGCGGGGTGGGCGACCGGATGAAGTGGCGGAGGCGATCGTGTGGTTGCTGTCGGACAAGGCTTCTTATGCGACCGGGACTTTTGTCGATCTGGGTGGTGGGCGGTAAATTTCAGAATTCGTATTGCCGGCTGAGGCCTCTTCGCGAGCAGGCTCGCTCCCACAGTGAATCTTCAGTGGTCACAAAACCTGTGGGAGCGAGCCTGCTCGCGAATAGACCAGACGACATCACACCCTCAGAACGACCGCACAATCCGCCCCAACGTCTCCATCGCCTTCTCCGAATCCTCGGTCCACGGGCTGCCGTAATTCAACCGAATACAGTTGCGAAACCGCTGCGTCGGCGAAAAGATCGGCCCCGGCGCAATGCTGATGCCCTGCGCCAAGGCCATCTGGAACAACTTCAGCGAATCCATCTGCGGCGGCAGTTCCAGCCACAAAAAGTAGCCGCCGGCCGGTTGACTGACACGCGTCTGTGCCGGGAAGTAGCGGGCGATGGCGGCGAGCATTGCGCTTTGCTGTTCTTCGAGGGCGTAACGCAATTTGCGCAAATGCCGGTCGTAACCGCCGTGTTGCAGGTAGTCGGCAATGGCCGCTTGCGCCGGCATTGAGGCGCAGAGTGAGGTCATGAGTTTCAGGCGTTCGATCTTCTGTGCGTAACGCCCGGCGGCCACCCAGCCGATGCGATAACCGGGGGCCAGGCTCTTGGCGAACGAACCGCAGTGCATCACCAACCCTTCTGTATCAAACGCCTTGGCCGGTTTCGGCGCCTGTTGCCCGTAATACAACTCGGCGTAGACGTCGTCTTCGATCAGCGGCACCTGATGGCGGCGCAGTAACGCCACCAGTTCCTGCTTTTTCGCCTCGGGCATGGTCGCGCCCATCGGGTTCTGGAAGCTGGTCATGCACCAGCAGACTTTGATCGGATGACGCTCCAGCGTCTGGGCCAGTACCCCCAGGTCAATGCCGTCCCGCGGGTGCACCGGGATCTCGACGGCCTTGAGTTTCAGCCGTTCCAGAATTTGCAGGCAGGCGTAAAACGCTGGCGCTTCAATGGCCACCAGGTCACCGGGTTCCGTGACCGCTTGCAGGCACAGGTTCAAGGCTTCCAGGGCGCCGTTGGTGATCAGCAGTTCTTCCATCGGCAGCATCAGCCCGCCGACCATGTAGCGCAGGGCGATTTGCCGACGCAGTTGCGGGTTGCCCGGCGACATGTCGGTGACGACCATGCGCGGGTCCATGTCCCGGGCCGCGCTGGCCAGCGAGCGCGACAGGCGCTGCAACGGGAACAGGGTCGGGCTGGGGAAGGCCGAGCCGAACGGGACGGTGTTCGGATCCTTGATCGAGTCGAGCACCGAGAACACCAACTCGCTGACGTCGACTTCGGTGGACTCGTTGACCTGGCTGCTGATCACCGGCTCCGAGAACGGGCTCGGCGCGTGGACGTTGACGAAGTAGCCGGAGCGCGGCCGGGCGCGGATCAGTCCGCGGCGTTCGAGCAGGTAGTAGGCCTGGAACACCGTGGACGGGCTCACCCCGTAGGTCTGGCTGGCGTAGCGCACCGATGGCACGCGCTGGCCGGGGCCGAGAACGCCGGAGCGGATCAGTTCAGCGATGTCGTCGGCGAATTTTTCGTAGCGTTTCATCGAGTGCCTGGATTTGATTTCAGTCAGAAAAGTCGAGGTGACTTCATCGCGAGCAGGCTCACTCCCACATTGGTTTTGTGAACACTGGAGATCCAGTGTGGGAGCGAGCCTGCTCGCGAATGGTGCCACCGCAGTCTAAGGGATCAACGGTTCATCGGCGCAACAAACCGGCTCTTGGCCTCGCTGTAGATGTCCGGCTCATCGCTGTCGACAATCTTGAACGTGATCGTCTGCGAGCCGCTGCTCGGCCGTTCCGTGGTCATCGCCACTGACACCGGCACATCGACAATCTCGCCGGGCGCCAGGCTCAGCTGCGTCTTGCCTTGCAACTGGAAGCCGTCGCCCTCCACCAGACTCAAACGATAGTCCTGGCGCAGCTGGGTTTTGTTGATGATCTTGAGGCTGTAGATGTTTTCGATCTGGCCCTGGCTGTTTTCGCGGAACAGGCCACGGTCCTTGCTGACGTCCAGCGACACCATTGGCCGTTCCACCAGTGCGAGGGCGAGGGCGCCGATCATCACCAACAGCACTGCCGTATAACCCATAAGCCGTGGTCGCAGCAGGCGAGTCTTGCCACCCTGCAATTGATGCTCCGAGGTGTAGCTGATCAGCCCACGGGCATAGCCCATTTTGTCCATGATCGAGTCACAGGCGTCGATGCACGCGGCGCAACCGATGCATTCCATCTGCAAACCGTCGCGGATGTCGATGCCGGTCGGGCAGACCTGCACGCACAGCTGACAGTCGATGCAATCGCCCAGGCCGACTTCGGCCGGTTTCACTTCGCGTTTACGCGCGCCTCGGTTCTCGCCACGGGCCGCGTCATAGGAAATGGTCAGGGTGTCTTTGTCGAACATCACGCTTTGAAACCGCGCATAGGGGCACATGTGCATGCACACCGCTTCACGCAGCCAGCCGGCGTTGATGTACGTGGCGCCGGTAAAGAACAGCACCCAAAACAGACTGACACCGCCCATTTGCCAGGTCAGCAACTCTTCGGCCAGCGGCCGGATCGGCGTGAAGTAGCCGACAAAGGTCAGGCCGGTGAGCAGGCTGATCGCCAGCCACAGCGTGTGCTTGGCCGAACGCCGCAGCAGTTTGTTCAAGCCCCACGGCGCGGCTTGCAGCTTGATGCGCTGGTTACGCTCGCCTTCGGTGATTTTCTCGCACCACATGAAGATCCAGGTCCAGGAACTCTGCGGGCAGGTGTAACCGCACCAGACCCGGCCGGCGAACACAGTGATCGCAAACAGGCCGAACGCAGCGATGATCAACAGCGCCGAAAGCAGGATGAAATCCTGCGGCCAGAAGGTCGCGCCAAAGATGTGGAATTTACTTTCGGAAAGGTCCCAGAGCACCGCCTGGCGGTCGCCCCAGTTCAGCCACACGGTGCCGAAGAACAGCAAAAACAGAAAACCCGCACCGCTCAGCCGCAAGGTGCGGAACAGGCCGGTGAAGCTGCGGGTGTGGATCAGGTTGTCGCTGGACTTGGCCTTCATCTTCGGTCGCGAAGGCTCAAATGTCTGTACCGCAGGCGTGCTTTCAACTAATCGGACGGGGATTCTATCGCTCATGGTCTGTCGCTCATCAGCCTCCATCAGGCCAGCGCACTATGAGCGTCGATCTGTTTGCATAACAGACTCAGGTATTGCAATAAAAAGCGGATCAGATGAGCGCTGATCCGCTGCCTGCGACAACTTGAAGCAGCTGCGCCGGCGGGACGCAAACGCCTATATCACGCCTGTGCAGGTCTTGTTGATCAGCGTCAGTCAAATCACCGAATCACTGTCCGTGGCCTTCAAATGCCGGCGACCGTCGACTGCGCCTGCTACGGTCAATGCGTCGGCTTCTGCTTCGGTGATGTAGATACGTTGGCCGTCGAGGTCCACCGCTGACATGGCTTTTTCCGAGTCAGTGATGATAGTGACGTCAGGGCACAGGCGAATTTCTTCGCCGTTTTCGGTGGTGAAGAAGCAGGTCTCATTTTCGATGCGCACGCTCATGGCGAGGTCCTGTTTTCTGCGAATACGTAAGCGTTAGGACGCACTCAATGGCCATCGTTCGGTGCAACCGATTAATGGTCGGCGCGGTCCATCCTTTAACAACGCGCACAAGGACAACAGCATGAACGCCTGGTGGCATGAGGTTTGGGTGACGCTGCAAGCGGAGTTCGCCGATATCGGTGATGCGTCCCAATTGACGCGCATCACCGTGCGCCTGCTGATGGCAGCCGTGTTGGGCGGCATCCTCGGTTTCGAGCGAGAGCACAAGGGCAAGGCCGCCGGAGTCCGCACTCACATGCTGGTGGCGCTGGGGGCAGCGCTGTTTGTGCTGGTGCCGCAAATGTCCGGTGCGCAAGCCGACGCGATGAGCCGGGTGGTGCAGGGTGTTATCGCCGGGATCGGTTTTCTCGGCGCCGGGACTATTCTTAAAAACACCGAGGGCGATGAGGGCCACGTCAAAGGCCTGACCACCGCCGCCGGGTTGTGGATGACCGCCGCCATCGGCGTGTCGGCCGGGCTGGGGCGGGAGGCAACGGCGGTGTTCAGTACGCTGCTGGCGTTAGCGATTTTCAGTGTGATGCCGAGGATCGTGCGACTGATCGACAAAGATCACGCCCCTTAAATCAGGGATTTACATCATGTGTGCAGGTTGTTCGACAGTCTAAGCCGTGCTTTTTGCTCTTCGTTTCTGAGAGCTCATGTTGGCTGTAGTCGTACTCACTATGAAGCAGATGATTCTCCAGATCCTTGAGGATCGAGCTTTTGATGGATTGTTCGGGAAGCACGTGTTTGGTATGGAAATGAAGAATTTCGTAATTGAATATTTTCAAAGTGAGGCCAGCCGCCGGTCATTTGTTCACGGTTGAACGCTTTTCTCTTTGCGTTCGGACTTTCTGTGAAACCGTTGATGCGGAAAAATATTGTTTTCATGGCTGACCACACTCAAAGCTGACGATGTGGTGGTTTTGTAAAGTACGCGCGGTGGTCTCGTAAAGTGTCGGAGGGGACAGAACGCCACTTAAGGACCGGTACTACGCATTTTTAGGAATAGTCTTTCGTTTTTTTTGAGAGCTTCCGCACAAAGGATGGGAGCGATCAACTGTAGTCATTCCGGATTCACAATGATCGGCGGCATCGTAGTGGATGGATCTTCCCGTGCTGGCGGAGTGGTTCCCGGCGGGTCTTCTTCGGGCACGGGTTCCGGCTCGGTCGGTGGAATGACCGGGCTGTCGATGTTCGGATCAGGCGTTTCGGCAGGGATTGGAATACTCATTATCAAGCCTCCAGTGGCACATGGCGTAAGTCGTGCTTAAGTGAGTTGACCTCCCTGAGCGTGAATTGATTCCCCGCGACCGCTTGGGCAATTCCCTCTGAACTTTTAGCCCGCCCGGTGGTTCCCAACCTAAGTGAATCTATTCAGGGAACACCCGGTACAAGAGCGTCCATGGGGCGTAAAGGAGAGATGCTCGATGACTGCTGAAAAACCGACAGAGCTCAATTACAACCCTCACATGCCGCTGTCGCAGGCTTTATTACTGCCGCGAATCGCGATTGAAAACACCCAGCCGACCCTTGATGGCGGACAGTTCGCCGTCAAATCCGTCGTGGGCCAGGACGTGGTGGTGACCAGCAAAGTGTTTGCCGACGGTCACGACAAACTGGCTGTGCGGGTGCGCTGGCGGGCCGAGGGCGATGACATCTGGCAAAGCGAAGTCATGGCGGACGTGGGCAATAACGGCTGGCAAGGCCAGTTCCGTGTCGAGCGTCAGGGTCGCTATCTGTTCTGTATCGAAGCCTGGATCGATCAGTTCGCCAGCTTCTGTTATGAACTGGAGAAGAAGCACGCCGCGCGTATCCCCGTCAGTCTGGAATTGCAGGAAGGACGCACTCAGGTCCAGCAGGCGGCTGAGCGCAGCGAAGGGGCGTTGAGTGAACAACTGACGGCGCTGCACCATGAGTTGTCCGGTTTGCTCGAAAACGAGCAGGTGGCACTGTTTCTGCACCAACGTAGCGCCGAGCTGATGGCGCTTGTGAATCATCACGCGTATGTGAGCCTGAGCCCGGAGTACCCGCTGGATGTTGAGCGGGAGCTGGCGCAATTCGCCAGTTGGTATGAACTGTTTCCGCGCTCGATCACTGATGATCCGGCCCGTCATGGCACGTTCAATGATGTGCATGAGCGGTTGCCGATGATTCAGGACATGGGGTTCGACGTGCTGTACTTTCCGCCGATCCATCCGATCGGCCGCAGTTTCCGCAAAGGTCCGAACAATTCCCTGATCGCCGGTCCCGAAGATCACGGTAGCCCCTATGCGATTGGCAGCGAAGAGGGCGGGCATGAGGCGATTCACTCGCAGCTCGGCACCCGCGAAGACTTTCGCCGCCTGGTCGCCACGGCGGCGGACTACGGGATTGAAATCGCCCTCGACTTTGCCATTCAGTGTTCCCAGGACCACCCATGGCTGCAACAGCACCCGGGCTGGTTCAACTGGAGGCCGGACGGCACGATCAAATACGCCGAGAACCCGCCGAAAAAATACCAGGACATCGTCAACGTCGACTTCTACGCCACCGAGGCCATTCCGAGCCTGTGGGTCGAACTGCGCGACATCGTGGTCGGTTGGGTCGAAGAGGGCGTGAAGATCTTTCGCGTCGACAACCCGCACACCAAACCGCTGCCGTTCTGGCAGTGGCTGATTGCCGATGTGCGCGCCCTGTATCCGGAGGTGATCTTCCTCGCCGAAGCCTTTACCACGCCAGCGATGATGGCGCGTCTGGGCAAGGTCGGTTATTCGCAGAGCTACACCTATTTCACCTGGCGTAACACCAAGCATGAGCTGGCGACGTATTTCACCGAGCTCAATGAATCGCCGTGGCGTGAATGCTACCGGCCGAACTTCTTCGTCAATACGCCGGACATCAACCCGTTCTTTCTGCATGAGTCCGGGCGCGCGGGCTTTCTGATCCGTGCGGCGCTGGCGACCATGGGCTCTGGCCTGTGGGGTATGTACTCGGGCTTTGAACTCTGTGAGTCGGCGCCGATACCGGGCAAAGAGGAATACCTCGACTCCGAGAAGTACGAGATTCGCCCACGGGATTTCAACGCGCCGGGCAACATCATTGCCGAGATCGCGCAGCTCAATCGGATCCGCCGGCAGAACCCGGCCCTGCACACGCATTTGGGGCTGAAGGTTTACAACGCGTGGAACGACAACATTCTGTATTTCGGCAAACGCAGCGCCGACGGCAGCAACTTTATTCTGGTGGCCGTTAGTCTCGATCCGCATAACGTCCAGGAAGCTAATTTCGAATTGCCGTTATGGGAAATGGGCTTGCCCGACGACGCCAGCACCCAGGGCGAAGACTTGATGAACGGCCACCGCTGGACCTGGCATGGCAAGTACCAGTTCATGCGAATTGACCCGGCGTATCAACCGTTCGGCATTTGGCGGATTACTGTTTAACACGATCGTCCCCACGCTCTGCGTGGGAATGCAGCCCGGGACGCTCCGCGTCCCCTCCAGAGCCGAACGCGGAGCGTCCGTAGAGGCATTCCCACGCAGAGCGTGGGAACGATCATCAACAGGAGTTTCAAATGGCGAAGAAACCCAAAGCAGCCACCTTCATCAAAGACCCGCTCTGGTACAAGGACGCAGTGATCTACCAGGTTCACGTCAAGTCGTTTTTCGACTCCAACAACGACGGAATCGGCGACTTTCCCGGCCTGATCGCCAAGCTCGATTACATCGCCGACCTCGGCGTGAATACCATCTGGCTGTTGCCGTTCTACCCCTCGCCACGCCGTGACGATGGCTACGACATCGCCGAGTACCGTGGCGTGCACGCCGATTACGGCACGATGGCCGACGCCAAGCGCTTCATTGCCGAGGCGCACAAGCGTGGCCTGCGGGTGATTACCGAGCTGGTCATCAATCACACTTCGGACCAGCACGCCTGGTTCCAGCGTGCGCGCAAAGCCAAGCCCGGCTCGGCGGCGCGGGACTTCTACGTCTGGTCCGATGACGATCAGAAGTACGACGGCACGCGCATCATCTTTCTCGACACCGAAAAATCCAACTGGACCTGGGACCCGGTGGCCGGCCAATACTTCTGGCACCGTTTCTACTCCCACCAGCCCGACCTGAACTTCGATAACCCGCAGGTCATGAAAGCCGTGCTCTCGGTCATGCGCTACTGGCTCGACATGGGCATCGACGGTTTGCGGCTGGACGCCATCCCGTACCTGATCGAACGTGACGGCACCAACAACGAAAACCTCCCCGAGACCCATGACGTCCTCAAGCAGATCCGCGCCGAGATCGACGCCAATTACCCGGACCGCATGCTGCTGGCCGAGGCCAATCAATGGCCGGAAGACACGCAACTGTACTTTGGTGACACCGACAAAAAGGGCTTGAACGGCGACGAGTGCCACATGGCCTTTCACTTTCCGTTGATGCCGCGCATGTACATGGCGCTGGCCCAGGAGGATCGCTTCCCGATCACCGACATCCTGCGTCAGACCCCGGAGATCCCGGCCAATTGTCAGTGGGCGATTTTCCTGCGCAATCACGATGAACTGACCCTGGAAATGGTCACCGACAAAGAGCGCGACTACCTGTGGAATTACTACGCGGCCGACCGTCGGGCGCGGATCAACCTGGGGATTCGCCGCCGACTGGCGCCCTTGGTGGAGCGTGATCGGCGTCGCGTGGAGCTGCTCAACAGCTTGCTGCTGTCGATGCCCGGCACGCCGACGCTGTACTACGGCGATGAAATCGGCATGGGCGACAACATCTACCTCGGTGACCGCGATGGTGTGCGCACGCCGATGCAGTGGTCGATTGACCGCAACGGTGGCTTTTCCCGCGCTGATCCGGCCAGCCTGGTGCTGCCACCGATCATGGACCCGCAATACGGCTACCTGTCGGTCAACGTCGAAACCCAGGCCGGCGATCCGCATTCGCTGCTCAACTGGACCCGGCGCATGCTTGCCGTGCGCAAACAGTCCAAGGCGTTCGGTCGAGGAACGCTGAAAATGCTTTCGCCGAGCAACCGCCGAATTCTGGCCTACACCCGTGAATTCACCGGGGCCGATGGCAAACACGAAATCATCCTGTGCGTGGCCAACGTCTCGCGCAGTGCACAAGCGGCGGAACTCGACCTGTCGGCGTACGTCGGCATGGTGCCGGTGGAGATGCTCGGCGGTAACGCCTTCCCGCCGATTGGCCAGTTGAATTTCCTCCTGACCCTGGCGCCTTACGGCTTCTATTGGTTCGGGCTCGCGGCGGAAAACCAGATGCCGAGCTGGCATGTGGAGCCGGCGCAAAGCCTGCCGGACTTCACCACGCTGGTGTTGAAGCACCGCATGGAAGAGCTGCTCGAAACGCCGTCCCGTGGCACGCTGGAGCAGGGCATTCTGCCGACCTGGCTGCAGAATCGCCGCTGGTTTGCCGGCAAGGACGCGGCCATTGAGCAGGTCAACCTGGCCTACGGCGTGCGCTTCGGCGATCCGCTGCACCCGGTGCTGTTGAGCGAAATTGAAGTCACCAGCGCAGGCCAGACTCACCGCTACCAGCTGCCATTCGGCTTTATTCCGGAAGATCAGGTCGGCGCCGCGTTGCCACAGCAATTGGCCTTGTCGCGGGTGCGCCGTGGACGTCAGGTGGGTTTGATCACCGATGCCTTCAGCCTCGAACCTTTTATTCATGCCGTGTTGCAAGGCATGCAGAACGACACCGTGCTGCCATCGAGCGCGGGCGACATCCGTTTCGAGCCCACGGCAGAACTGGCGAAACTGGGGCTGACGCAGGAGTCACCGGTGCGTTATCTGTCCGCCGAGCAATCCAACAGTTCGGTGGTGATCGGCAACAGCCTGGTGCTCAAACTGATCCGCAAACTCGCCTCGGGCGTGCACCCGGAACTGGAAATGAGCGCGTACCTGACCCGCGCCGGGTTCCGCAATATTTCGCCGCTGCTGGGCTCGGTGGTTCGCCGCGACGAGCAAGGCGAGGACACCTTGTTGATGATCGCTCAGGGCTATTTGAGCAATCAGGGCGATGCCTGGGAATGGACCCAGAACAACCTCGAACGCGCGCTGCGAGACGAGTTGGCCGATGCCATGTCCGAGCAGGAACAGCACTACAACGCACTCGGTGAGTTGAAGGATTTTGCCGGCATGCTCGGCCAGCGTCTGGGGGAAATGCACCAGGTACTGGCCGCTCCGACCAAGTCCCCGGACTTCACCTCGCAAGTCACCACTCAGAAAGAGGCGCAGGCCTCGGCCAAGGACGTGGCGGCGCAGCTGGAGCACGCACTGAAGTTGCTCAAGCAGCATCAAAACGAACTGAGCCCGGCGGACCAGACCTTGGTCAGTCGTTTACAGGACCACAAAAAAGCCATCCTCAGCCATGTGCAGGAACTCGGTAAGAAAGCCGCCGGTGGCTTGCGCATCCGCGTTCATGGCGACTTGCACCTGGGCCAGGTGCTGGTGATCAAGGGCGATGCCTACCTGATCGATTTCGAGGGCGAACCGGCGCGGCCGCTGCGTGAACGGCGGGGCAAGCACAGCCCGTACAAGGACGTCAGCGGGGTGTTGCGTTCTTTCGATTACGCCGCCGCGATGACGATCAATGTGCATAACGTCGACAACACGCCCGAGGCCCAGGCTGCCCGTCAGCGGGTCGCCGAACGCTACCTTTTTGAGGCAAAACAGGCATTTGTTGACGCTTATCGGCTGGCGGCAGCTAGTCTTGCTCATGCGTGGCAAGATCCGGAGGGCGAGGACGCCGCGCTGGCGTTGTTCGGACTGGAGAAGGCGGCCTATGAAGTGGCGTATGAGGCGGAAAATCGACCCACTTGGCTGCCGGTGCCTCTGCACGGCTTGTATGGATTATTGAGTGGGCTTAAACCCTTTTCCGAACTTGGTGGAGAGTAGTCATGAGTTTCTCGAACAAGGAACAGGGTCACGCTAAAGAGGCGTTGCTACCCAGAACGCGGGACATCGATGCGTTGGTGCGCGCCGAACATCACGACCCTTTTGCAATTCTGGGGCCCCATGGCGATGGCGCCGACGGGCAGTTCATTCGAGCCTATTTGCCTGACGCGTTGAGCGTACAGGTGTTGGCCAGAGACTCCGGGGAAGAACTTGGCAAACTGGAGGCCACGCAGACACCTGGGCTGTTTGTCGGGCACTTCGAACGGGCCCGGCCGTATCTGCTGCGCACCCGTTGGGCCGGCGGCGAACAAATCAGCGAAGACCCCTACAGCTTTGGCCCGCTGCTCGGTGAGATGGACTTGTACCTGTTCGCCGAAGGCAATCACCGCGACCTGAGCAGTTGCCTCGGCGCTCAGCTGAGGACGGTCGAGGGTGTCGACGGCGTGCGTTTTGCCGTGTGGGCACCCAACGCCAAACGCGTGTCGGTGGTGGGTGATTTCAACAACTGGGACGGTCGCCGCCATCCGATGCGTCTGCGCCATCCGACCGGGGTCTGGGAGCTGTTCATCCCGCGCCTGCGAGCAGGGGAAGCCTACAAATACGAAATCCTCGGTACTCACGGCATTTTGCCGCTTAAAGCTGATCCGATGGCGCTGGCCACCACCTTGCCGCCGGACACCGCCTCTAAAGTCACCTCACCGCTGACCATCGACTGGCAGGATCAGGCGTGGATGCAATCGCGTGGCGAACGTCAGCGACCGACCGCACCGCTGTCGATCTACGAATTGCACGCCGGTTCCTGGCAATGCGAGCTGGACGATCTGGGCGAAGTCGCCCGCCAGTACACCTGGCCCGAGTTGGCTGAGCGCCTGATTCCGTATGTGAAGGATTTGGGTTTCACCCACATCGAACTGATGCCGATCATGGAGCACCCGTTCGGCGGCTCGTGGGGCTATCAACTGCTTTCGCAATTCGCCCCGAGCGCCCGTTACGGTTCACCGGATGACTTTGCCGCGTTCGTCAACGCCTGCCACCAGGCGGAAATCGGCGTGATTCTCGATTGGGTGCCAGCGCATTTCCCGACCGATATCCACGGCCTGGCACAATTCGACGGCACGGCGCTGTACGAATATGGCAACCCGCTGGAAGGTTTTCATCAGGACTGGGACACGCTGATCTACAACCTGGGTCGCACCGAAGTGCACGGTTACATGCTGGCCTCGGGGTTGCACTGGCTCAAGCATTTTCACGTCGATGGCCTGCGCGTCGATGCCGTGGCGTCGATGCTCTACCGCGATTACTCGCGCAAGGCCGGCGAATGGGTGCCGAACCGCCATGGCGGTCGGGAAAACCTCGAAGCCATCGACTTTTTACGTCACCTCAACGACGTGGTGGCGCTGGAGGCGCCCGGTGCGCTGGTCATCGCCGAAGAGTCCACGGCGTGGCCGGGTGTCAGTCAGAGCACGCAACAGGGCGGTTTGGGTTTTGCCTACAAATGGAACATGGGCTGGATGCACGATTCGCTGCATTACATTCAGCAGGATCCGGTGTACCGCGCCCATCACCACAACGAACTGAGTTTTGGTCTGGTGTACGCGTGGTCCGAGCGTTTCATCCTGCCGATTTCCCACGATGAAGTGGTCCACGGCAAGCATTCGCTGATCGACAAAATGCCCGGCGACCGCTGGCAGAAGTTTGCCAATTTGCGCGCCTACTTGAGCTTCATGTGGACGCACCCTGGCAAGAAGCTGTTGTTCATGGGCTGCGAATTCGGCCAGTGGCGCGAGTGGAATCACGATCAGCAACTGGACTGGTACTTGCTGCAATACCCCGAACACAAAGGGGTGCAGAAACTGGTCGGTGACCTCAATCGGCTGTACCGCGAAGAACCGGCGCTGCATGAGCAGGATGATGCCCCGCAAGGCTTCCAGTGGCTGATCGGCGACGATGCGATCAACAGCGTTTACGCGTGGTTGCGCTGGAGCAAGGAGGGCCGGCCGGTATTGGTCGTGGCCAACTTCACCCCGGTGCCGCGCGAGGGTTATCGCGTCGGCGTACCGTTTGCAGGGCGCTGGACCGAGGTGATCAACAGCGATGCGGCGATGTATGCCGGTTCCAACTATGGCAACAGTGGCGGGGCGTTGACCGAGGAGGCACCGAGCCATGGGCAGGCGCTTTCGCTGGTTCTGAATCTGCCACCGCTGGGGGTGTTGATCTTGCGGCCGGAGGGTTGAGCCAAGACCGAGTCGCTGTCATCGCTGGCAAGCCATGCTCCTACAATTGGAATGCATTCCTCTGTAGGAGCATGGCTTGCCAGCGAAGGGGCCGGCCCAATCAACACATAACTTCAAGACAAAACCTCACCACCGCATCCTCACCCCCAAACTCCCAATCAACCCATTCAAATCATTGTCATCCACGTCACTGCTGTAATCCGCACTGATATACACACTCACCGCAGGCGTGACCCTGGCCACCAGCCCCAACCCCACTTCAACCGTCGATGAATTGCGACTGCTGCTGATCTTGTCGACCTGGTCGAGGGTCACGGTGTTGCCGGTGTTCACGGTGCGCCACAAGTTAGTCCGCACGTAGGGTTCGACACCCAGGCCATTGAAGTCGTAATTACCTTTCAATCGGGCGCCGACCCGTCCGCTCCACGACGTCAGGTCGCTCGATGACGCATTGCCCGAGCCGGCATACGGCGTATCCAGCGAAATGCGCTGACTAATCAACTGCGCCTGGGGTTCGACCACCCAGTTCTCGCTCAGGCCAATCGGGAAACCGCCTTCCACCGACAATGTCATCGCCGTGCCTTCAGTTGCCTGCCGAGCGCCCTGGTGGTTACGGCTAAAGCCGTTGACCCGGCCACCGCTGGCGGTCAAATCCACATGCCAGCCTTGAGGGCCGGTCAGGCTCCAGTAAGCGCCGAGGCTTTGGCCTTGGAGATTGAGGGTGTCGTGGGCGGGGTTGGCCAACGCTGGATGGGTCAGCAAGCCGTTGCTGTTGCCTTGTAAGTGGGTGGTGCCGCCGATCAGCCCGACCTTGTGGGTATGACCACTACCGCTTTGCAAGGTGAGGATCGCCGGACCTTTGAATTCTGTGGTGCCAGGGATCGAAGATTCCAGTGACAGGTAGTCGGTCTGCGCTTGTCGCGACGGTTTACCGTACACCTGGTCCCAGGCTGAAGGCGCTTCGTCTTCGATGGTCAGGTGTGAGCTTGTTGTATCGGACGCGGCGCTGAAGTGGCCGGGGTAGGCGGCAGTGATGCTCGTGGTTGGCAAGGTTAAGGCCGGAACATCCTGGCGATACCACGGAGCGGTTTCTTCTTCCGTCGGTCCCGCCTGGGCCTCGAGGGTCGAGCACAGCAAGATAGAGCTGGTGACAGTGCAAAAAGTGACTTTGATCTCTTGTTGGGAGAATGACGTTTTCATGGGGGTCTACCTTGCAATCGCATGGGGTCTCTCGCTATGGCGTCTCTCCTACCCCGAATGAGGGGCGGCCGAATGAATGGGGCAAGCCTATGGGCGCCCGTATTGGCGGGTGTCTGGGGGTGCCCCCTGATGGTACTTCGGGGGTAGTAAAGTGAAGCTAAGAAGACTGCTGACAGTGCGTCAAGAAGATGATTGATAAGTGGTACTGGTATTTTTGGTGTGTCAAATGACTGATTTACGGCGCTGATCTAAGTGCTTGTTTGTTCGAGGACGCGTCAAAAAAACCGCGATCCAGAGCCTTTTGACTCGTTTGCTAGAGGTGCACTTCGACGGCCAACGGCAAATGATCCGACAAGTGCGTCCAGGGTCTATGACTTAGAATTCGCGGTTCATGGCTGCTGGCGTTACGCAGGTATATCCGGTCCAGGCGTAACAATGGAAAGCGTGCCGGGTAGGTTTTGGCCGGGCGCCCGTTATGGCGTTCGAACGCCTCATGCAGGTAGTTTCGTTGGGCGAGGGCGGCGTTGCCTTGCAACTGCCAGTCGTTGAAGTCGCCAGCGATGATCACCGGGGCGTCGTCGGGCAGGGATTCGAGCAGTTGGCAGAGCAGCTGCAACTGCAACTGGCGATGACTTTCGAGCAGGCTCAGGTGCACACAAATGGCATGAACTTCAGCGTGCCCCGGCACCTCCAGCACACAGTGCAGCAACCCGCGGCGTTCGGGGCCAGTGATCGACACATCAAGGTTTCGAAATTCGCGAATCGGGTATTTCGACAGCAGTGCATTGCCGTGGTGGCCATCGGGGTAGACCGCATTGCGCCCATAAGCGAAATCGTTCCACATGCTGTCGGCGAGAAACTCATATTGAGAGGTCGACGGCCAATGGTTGTAACGGGAAGAATGCCGATCGTGTAATCCCACCACTTCCTGGAGGAACACCAGATCCGCTGCCGTACTGCGCACCGCCTCGCGCAGCTCCGGGAGGATGAAACGCCGGTTAAAGGCGGTGAAGCCCTTGTGAGTGTTGACCGTCAGTACCCTCAGTCGATGAATCGCCGCGGACGGGGGCAGCGCGGCCCGTTGCTCGGAATCGCTGATCACGTGTGCTCCTCTGAATCTGGCCTGCGTATGCATGCGACTGATGCGGCGGCAGGCAGTTCAGTCTGAGCGATACCAAAAACCCTGTGGGAGCGAGCCTGCTCGCGATTGCGGTGTATCAGTCGACATCGATTTTGGCTGACACAGCGCAATCGCGAGCAGGCTCGCTCCCACAGGGGGATAGTGTCAGACAAAGACTATTTCATAGGGCAATCGCATGCGGTCCAGGAGCACTCGGGGCAGCAGCGGTGCGATGCCGATGGTGGGTTCGCCGTCGAGCTGGCTGGCGTAGGCGTGGACGGCGTGGCTTTTACGCGCGACGGTCCAAGTGTCCAGGCGCAATTTGCGTGCACGGTGCCAGGGCACGAGTCGCTGGTCGCGAGCCGGCCAGTGCCAGGCCCAAATAGGCACTTCATGGAACGCCGCACCGACCTTGCTCGCAGCAACGGCGCTGGCACGGCCGACGGCGTCGTGATCGGGCGTGCCGTCTTCGCGCCAGGTGCTGAACACCACATCGCCAGGCCGCAAGTAGCGGGAGATGAATTGGGTCAGTTGTGTCTCTTGCTCGGCCAGGGCGAAGTCAGTGAAGCCACCACGAATCCATTTCAGGCTGTGCATCGGCAAGCCGAGCCTACGCAAGGCCTCGACGCTTTCCTGGCCGCGAAATACGCTCAGGCGCTTCTCCGACCATTGTTGGGAGCCCGGTTGGCTGGCACTGCCATCGGTGACCGAGATCATTTGCAGTGGATGACCGAGGCTTGCGAGCAGTTGCAGCAGGCCGCCACAGCTGACCACTTCATCACCTGGATGCGGCGCGATCACCACGGCGCGTGCGCCGGCGGGGACCAGGGTCTGGGTGTTGATGACGGGGATGTTGTCCAGTTGCAGCGCACTGTTCCAGATTTGTGCTGGCTGGCTGCTGTCGATGAGGGTGAGGGGTTTCATCGGCCTACGTCCTTGTTTTGTTTGATAGCAATGTGCAACGTTCCGTACCTTGGATTGTTGCGAACTGAGTATTGCTCAAGTCTCGCTGTTCGTCGCGTGGCGGTTTCATCTGAGGCGATTTTTTTTAACCAATTCGTACCAAATCGCGTAAATAGCCCCCGAAACCACCGTGCGCAGCTCCATTTCACTCGTCTTCCTCATGCTGCAATTCAAACAGCAGCAACGAACGGCCGGTCACCGAATATTCGTGATCGAGTTCAAAGCGTTCCTGTCCTCGAATCGACGGTTGATTGGTGTCGATCATGCAGGTCCAGAACCCGCCATCGGGCACTTGCGGCAGCGTGAAGTTGACGATGTCGTGGTGCGCGTTGACCACCAGCAACAGCGTCGCGTCAGCGCCCTTGCGGCGGATCCCGGTTTCCTGGGCGCGACCGTCGAGCAAGATACCGAGGCAACGACCGTGGGCCTCGCCCCATTGTTCCTGGGACATTTGCGTACCGTCCGGCGCCAGCCAGGTCACGTCTTTGACACCGATGTCCTCGTTGTAATTGCCCACCAGGAAACGGCCGCGTCGCAGGATCGGGTACGCCAGGCGCAACTTGATCAGGCGTTTGACGAACTTGAGCAGGGCCTTGCCGTCCTCGCTGAAGTCCCAGTTGACCCAGCCGATCTCGCTGTCCTGGCAATAGGCGTTGTTATTGCCCTCCTGAGTCCGGGCGAATTCGTCGCCTGCGACCAGCATCGGCGTGCCTTGGGACAGCAGCAGCGTGGCGAAAAAGTTGCGCATCTGCCGCTGGCGCAATTCGTTGATCTCGGGATCGTCGGTCGGACCTTCAACGCCGTGGTTCCACGACAGGTTGTTATTGCTGCCGTCCTGATTGTTCTCGTCGTTGGCTTCGTTGTGCTTGTCGTTGTACGACACCAGGTCGTTGAGGGTGAAACCGTCGTGGGCGGTGATGAAATTCAACGAGGCATATGGCCGGCGGCCACGCTGGTTGAACATCTCGCCGGAGGCGGTCATGCGGCTGGCGAAATCGGCGAGTTGGCCGTCGTCACCTTTCCAGAACGCGCGCACGGTGTCGCGGAATTTGTCGTTCCACTCCACCCAGCCCGGCGGAAAGTTGCCGACCTGATAACCGCCGGGGCCGCAGTCCCACGGTTCGGCAATCATCTTCACCTGACGCAGCACCGGGTCCTGGCGGCAGGCCACGAGGAAGCTGTGACGCTCATCGAAACCGTCGTGGTAGCGACCGAGAATGGTCGCCAGGTCAAAGCGAAACCCGTCGACGTGCATTTCCGACGCCCAGTAGCGCAAGGAGTCGGTGACCATTTGCAACACGCAAGGATGGCTCAAGTCCAGGGTGTTGCCGGTCCCGGAATCGTTGATATAGAAGCGTTTGTCTTCGGGCTTCAAGCGATAGTACGAGACGTTGTCGATGCCGCGCATGGACAGGGTCGGCCCTTGTTCATTGCCCTCGGCGGTGTGGTTGTAGACCACGTCGAGGATCACTTCCAGATTGGCTTCGTGCAGGTGCGCGACCATTTCCTTGAACTCGGCGATCTTGCCGCTGGCGAGATAGCGCGGGTCCGGGGCGAAGAAGGCGATGCTGTTGTAGCCCCAATAGTTGGTCATGCCTTTGTGCAGCAAGTGTTGATCGTTGACGAACGCGTGGATCGGCAACAATTCAACCGACGACACGCCGAGTTTGCGGATGTGGTCCAGCATGTCATCGACCATCAGCCCGGCGAACGTACCGCGCACATTCTCGGGAACGGAAGGGTGACGCATGCTGATGCCGCGCACGTGGGTTTCGTAGATGATCGTTTTGTCCCACGGCACGCTGACGCGATGGTCGTGGCCCCAGGTGTGCGCCGGGTCGATAACTTTACATTTGGGCACGAAGGGCGCGCTGTCGCGTTCATCGAAACTGAGATCCGCATCGGGGTGGCCGATGGTGTAGCCGAACAGCGCTTCGGACCATTTCAACGCGCCAACCAATTGCTTGGCGTAAGGGTCGATCAACAGTTTGTTGTGGTTGAAGCGATGACCGTTGGCCGGGTCGTACGGTCCGTAGACGCGATAGCCATAAATCAGTCCCGGATGGGCGTCGGGCAAGTAGCCGTGGTAGATCTCGTCGGTGTATTCGGGCAGCTCGATGCGTTCAAGTTCCACCTCGCCCGAGTCATCGAAGATGCACAGTTCGACCCTTGTGGCGTTGGCGGAAAACAAGGCGAAATTGACCCCCAGGCCATCCCAGGTTGCGCCCAGCGGGAAGGGCAAGCCTTCACGGATTCGCGACGCCTCGGCGTGAGGTTCTGGCGCGGTTTTTTTTGGCGTGGTCATAAGTGCTCCTGCAAATGGGGATCAAGGGGTTTTCGAGGACGAACGCGGCCCCAGTGGCGAGCGGACTCGCCACGTCCTTGATCAAAACAAATCGTCCTGGACGTCAGGTGATAGGTGGCTTTTTCGCCGCACGAGGTTTCTTCTCGACGGCTTTTTCCCCCGGCAGGATCACTTTCGACGCCGCAGCAGGTTTAGCCTTGGCTTTGGGTTTTGCTGCGCTGGCTTTACCGTCCAGCACGCCATTGGCCTTGCCCGCCGCAGGTTTAGTGGCGGCGGCTTTAGTGGCGCTGGCTTTCGGTGATTTTTTCGGTGCCAGGGCTTCCGCTTCGGCCAGCTTGCGAGCCATCTCCCAGTGTCGGGCGTCCTGGCCCTCCGGTTTGCCCTCCGATTCCCAGATCTGATAGGCAAATTCGCGAACGCGTTTATCGTCGGTACTCATCGCAATGCTCCTGAACTGAACTCAAGCTTGGGTAAAGTGTTGGATAAAGAGATTGACCGGGACAATCTCCAGCGCAGCGCTGATGTTCAGCTCCCTGTGTTTTGTGACTGCAACGCTGGAAAAAAGTCCCTTCAGATTTTCATCAGAGGCGGTGAACGGTAATTTGACCCGTGTATCGCCCCACTGCAGCGCATCTATCCTTGGTTCAGCACTGTTTTTTAGCAGATCGGTTTTCAGTAGTTCGGCGCAGCGTATCGGTACGATCACGATGGCGCGTTTGCCTTCCAGCGAGCGAGCAAAAGCCAGCACTCGATGTGCCTGGCTGCCGATCACTTCAAGGGCTTGATACGTCCCTCGCGAAAACAGTTCGGCATGCTCGGCCCGCAGGTTCAGCACCTCGGCGATCAGCGTCTGCTTGATGCGCCCGTCACGCCAGTTCGCCAGCAGTTCGGGCACGTCCGGTGTTGCTTGAAGGGCCCGTTGACGGCTGGCGTAATCCACCGGACGGCGGTTGTCCGGATCCACCAGGCTGAAGTCCCAGAAGTCGTTACCCTGATAGAGATCCGGTATCCCCGGCACGGTCATTCGCAGCAAGGTTTGCGCCAATCCATTGAGGGCGCCGGGTGCGGCGATGGCCTGAACCGCTTGGCCGAGGGCGGCGCGTAACAGCTCACCTTCGGGGGCCAAAAACAGACGCTCGATAAACACCTGCATCGCGTGTTCATAGGCGTCGTTCGGCGCGCTCCAACTGCTTTGCAGCTTGGCTTCGCGCAAGGCTTTTTGTTGCCACTGCCAGAGGCGTTTGGCGTAGTCCTCAAGTGCAGGCTGATCGTCAATCCGCAGGGTCAACGACCAGCTGCCGAGGATCGCCTGGTACAGGATCAACTCATCGCCCGCCGTCGGCATCTGCTCGTCTTCGCGCAGCGGCCGGGCGAGCGTTCTCCAGAGCGAGACTTGCTCGGCGTACCAGGCGCTGCGTTCACTCAGCACGGCTAAACGGGCACGAGTGTCTTCGCCGCGTTTGTGGTCGTGGGTGGCGGTGGCCAGCAGATTGTCCGGGAATTCGGCCAGGCGATTGACGCAAGCGGCATGAAAGTCGGACAGCGGGGCGCTGAACTGTTCGGTGCTGAACCCGACATCATTGCGTGACAGCAGCACCGCCGAGCGATAGAACGCGGTGTCTTCGACCGCTTTGGCGGCGGCCGGTGACGTCAGTTGCTGAAAGCGTACGCAGGCATGCTTGAGGATCTTGCGCTGACGACCTACCGGGCGTTTGCGCCAGGGGGCACCACCGAGCCAGCCGGCCAGGCAATCGAGCACCGGCCAGTCGGCTTCGCTGAGGGTTTGCCGCGCACCGTCCATGGCTTGCTGGAAAAATACATCGTCTTCAGCTGAGCGGCCACGGGGGCTGATGTACGTGCGGTAAACCGGGAAGTGCACGATCAATTCCTGTAACGCCCGGCGGATCGCACCGAGGGTCAGGTCGCGCGTCATCAAGTCGTCCCGGGCCACTTGCAGCAAGGCCTGGGCAACGCTTTCGAAATCACCGGCCAACGAGCCGTTGAGGATTTGCTGGCGTGCCAATTGGGCTTCCTGGCGGAAGTCGGCAGGTCGTTCGCTGAAGCGCTGCCAGAGTTCGCCCAAGGTCTGGGCGCCTTGCGGGTCGTGTTGCAACAGCGACAGCTGGTTCATGAATTCGTAACCGGTGGTGCCGTCCACCGACCAGTCGCGGTGCAGGGTTTCGCCTTCGCCGAGGATCTTCTCGACGTAGATCGGCAGGTGTCGACCCGGTGACAGGCTATCGACCCGGCGTCGAAGTTTGCGGCAGTAGCCACGGGGATCGGCGAGGCCGTCGATGTGGTCGATGCGCAAACCGTCCACCAGCCCTTGCGCCACCAGTTCGAAGATTTTAGCGTGGGTGGCTTCGAACACGGCCGGCCGCTCGACGCGCAAGCCGCCCAGTTCGTTGACATCGAAAAAACGCCGCCAATTGATGTCATCCGCTGCCGTGCGCCAACTCGCCAGCCGGTAACTCTGGCGTTCAAGCAGGGTGTGCAAACGCTGGAAACCATCGGGGGTGAGTGAGTCGTAAGCGCTGAGGTGTTGTTCGATGGCCTGGTGCATCGCCGGATCACAGGCCAGTTCGCGCAATCCGGCTTTCAGCGGCACCGCCAGACTGTGAGCGTCGGTCTGATAACTCAAGGTGGTGAAGCGCTCCGCCAGCGATTTAAGCGGTTCGACATCCATGGGCAGCAATTCGCCAAAATGCATCGGGCAGATCGGGAAGCGGTGATCGTAATGCTGCACGTAAAAGCTGCCGTCCTGCGCATCGAAGCGCAAGGGCAGGGTGCCGTCCTGCAAGGCAATGCCGTAGTCGCTCCCCAGGAATGGCAGCAATAACTGACCTTCCATCAACGGGTCCGGCGAGTGCCATTGAATGTCGAAGAACTCGCCGAACGGGCTCAAACGCCCCCATTCCAGCAAGTCCAGCCACCAGGGGTTATCAGCGCCACCGACGGCCATGTGGTTGGACACGATGTCGAGGATCAACCCCATCCGCTGTTCGCGCAGGGCATGGACCAGACGCCGCAGCGCCGCTTCGCCACCCAGCTCAGGGTTGACGGTGGTCGGGTCCACCACGTCGTAGCCATGCATGGACCCGGCGCGAGCAGCCAGCAGCGGCGAGGCATAGACGTGGCTAATCCCCAGACGGGCGAAATACGGCACTAGTGGCACCGCTTGATCCAGGGTGAAGCCTTTATGAAATTGCAGCCGCAGGGTCGCCCGCGGTGATTGGATAAACGGTGCCGTCATTGGTCACGCTCGCCCGCTTGAAGCCGCGCGCAGGCAAGCAGTTCCAGGCGCCGGGCCGCGTCAGGGTCATCGAGCAGGGCTTCGCTGTCGCCGGGCAGGCGCCGTGACCAGTTGGGGTGGGTGTCGATGGTACCGGGCAGGTTCGCCTGCTGTTCAATGCCCAAGGCATCTTCCAGTGGCAGCAACACCAAGGGCGCGCGGGTATGCCCGAGGAACCGGACGCTGGCGTCGAGCACCTGATCGGTTTCGTAGGACTCCTCACGAAAGTTCTGTGGGTCTTCGCTCAACACCCGACGCAGGCCTTCACGTTCGCGCTCGCGGTGTTGGCGCCATTCGATTTCGCCGCTGGCGTCTGTCAGGCCGAGGCGGGCGTGCCAGTCGATGTCGCGGCCATGCCACCAGCCATTGAGCGTCGGCAAGTCATGGGTGCTGGTGGTCGCCAGCGCGTTATCCGGCCAGTCGAGGATGGGCTTGAAGTGGGCGTTATCCTGTTCAAACAACAACACACGCATACCGAGGATCGAGCGCGCGATGAGTTTTTCCCGCAGGCCGTCAGGCACGGTGCCGAGGTCTTCGCCCAGCACAATGGCTTGATGACGATGGGATTCGAGCGTCAGCAGACGCAGCAAATCGTCGACGGGGTAGTAAAGATAGGCACCATCGCGGGGAGGCGCGCCGTTGGGGATCACCCACAGCCGTTGCAGGCCCATGATGTGGTCGATCCGCAGGCCGCCGGCGTGGGCGAAATTGGCGCGCAGCATTTCGATAAACGCGCGAAACCCGTTGCGCACCAGACCTTCGGGCGAAAACGCGGAAATGCCCCAGCCCTGGCCGGTGCGGTTGAGGATGTCCGGTGGCGCACCCACCGTCAGCGAGGCGAGCAGTTCGTCCTGGCGACTCCAGGCCTGACTACCGCCGCCATCGGCACCGACGGCGAGGTCGGCAATCAGCCCGATGCTCATGCCGGCACTGCGGGCGGCGGCTTGCGCGCGCTCAAGACAACGGGTGATCAGCCACTGGCAGAAGGCGAAGAAGCCGATGCGTGTGGCGTTCTCTTCAGCGAACTCGGCAAGGGCGACGCTGCGCGGGTCGCGCCATTGTTCGGGCCATTCGCGCCAGTCGAGGCTTTCTCCCAGGGTGGCGCGGGCTTCTTGGAGAGCTTCGAAGCGGCAATGATTTTCCAGTGCTTCGCCCGAGGCATGGCGGAAACTGCTGAAGTCTTCATGCAAGGGGTGTTCGCCGTGAATAAAGCCGTCGTACAACGCCTGCAAAATTCGGTGTTTGGCGTGCGCGGCCACGGGCCAGTCAATCAACGGCCGTTCTTCAAGCTGCTGCAGTTCGGCGGCGAGCCCGGTGGCGTCAATCGCCGTGCGCATCGCCCGCTCCCCGAGGATGGCGCCGGGCGCGGCGTAAAGACTGTTGAGAAATAAGCGACTGGAGGGCGAGTAAGGGCTGTAGCGCTGGGTGTCGCTGCCGAACATCGCGTGCAACGGACTGATCGCCAACGCTTCGGCGCCGCGTTCACCGGCCACCCGGGCGAGGTCTTCCAGTGCCTGGGTATCGCCGAAACCGCCATCGCCGGCACGCCGCAGTGAGTACAGCTGCACGCTCAGTCCCCAGGTGCGCGGGATCGGATTGTCCACGGCATCGCCGACGCTATAGCAGCGTTCAGGTGCCACGGCGAGGGTGAAGGATTGCCCATCGATGCTGACATGCTGGTAGCCGACCGGAATCAACCCCGGCAGCACCGCGTGTGCATCGAGCTTCAGGTAGATCCGCGAGCCGTCTTCGAGATGAACGTCGCAGGGCGTTTCGGGTTCAAAGTAGCGCGCCAGATCGAGACCGACACCGACGTCAACCGTCATCAGCGGCGGCAGGCGGTGGGTCTGCTGGGCGGCTTGCAGTTCCAGCAGGCTCGCGTCGATTTCCTGGGCGCTGCCGGCCGGATGCCCCAGGCCCGTGAGCACGGCGCGCAAGACTGACGGGCCGACTTTCTGCGGGCGGCCATTGGCGTCGATCCAATCGACGGCCAGGCCTGCGCGGCTGGCCAGTATTTCAAGTTGCGCATCGCTCATGGGCGCTCTCCATCCGGGGGTAGCAAAGGGGCTGCGGCGGTGAGGCTGACTAACGCACAATACGGGGCAAGTTTGCCCTGGCGTAACAGGCCGGCTGAATGGGGCGGGTGTTCGAACAGTAAGATGGTGTCGACCTCTGGGGTGTGGACCACCGGCGTGTCGCTGAGGTTCAGGTCAATGCGCAGCTCACTGCCATCGCCCAGCCGCCAGCGTGCGCTCACCGCACCGTGCCCCAACACATGGGCGCCCAGTGCCTGGGTACCAGGCAGGCGAGGGATGAGGTGCTGGTGGCGCAGCTGCAACAGGTGGCGATACACATCGTGAATGGCCGGCAGAGCGCTGGCGTTCAGCTTCGGTTGCGACGCTTCAAAGGTCTGGGGCGCATTTGGGTCGGGAATCTGCTCACGCTTGTGCGGATCGGCAAAGGCGCTGAACGCCGCGAACTCGTTGCGTCGACCTTCGCGCACCTGTTCTGCGAGTTCACCGTGGTGGCTGGTGAAAAACAGGAACGGTGCCTGCGCTGCGAATTCGTCTCCCATGAACATCAGCGGGATCATCGGCGACAACAGCAGTAATGCGGTGGCGGCGTAAAGCGCATCAGGGTGGGTCAGTTGATGCAGCCGTTCGCCTAACGCACGGTTGCCGATCTGGTCATGGTTTTGCAGAAACAGCACAAAGGCAGTCGGCGGCAAATGACCACAGGGCTCACCTCGCGGCTTACCGTGGCGGTTGAGTTGGCCCTGAAACACAAAACCCTGGCTCAGGCAGCGAGCGAGTTGTTCGGTGGGCTGCTCGGCGTAATCGGCGTAGTAGGCGTCGGTTTCGCCGGTCAGCAACACGTGCAGGGCGTTGTGACCGTCATCGTTCCACTGCGCATCGAAACCCTGTTCCAGCAGGCTGGCTTCATTGTGTTCGTTTTCCACCATCAGCCACACATGGCGTGTGGGCTCGGTTTGCTGGCGAACACGTTGGGCCAGTTCTTCAAGGAAGTCCGGGCTTTCAATGGCGTGCACCGCGTCCAGGCGCAAACCGTCAAAGCGATACTCCAGTAGCCACATCAACGCGTTGTCGATGAAAAAGTCCCGCACCTCACGCTGCCGGAAGTCGATGGCCGCCCCCCACGGCGTGTGCTTGTCTTCGCGGAAAAAGCCCTTGGCGTAGTGGTGCAGGTAATTGCCATCCGGGCCGAAGTGGTTGTAAACCACGTCGAGAATCACCGCCAGGCCGAGGCCATGGGCGGTGTCAATCAGGTGTTTGAGTTGTTCGGGCGAACCGTAGGATGCCTGGGGTGCGTAAGGGAGGACGCCGTCGTAACCCCAATTGCGCTCACCGGGGAATTGCGCCAAGGGCATCAGTTCAATCGCCGTGATGCCGAGTTCGACGAGGCGCGAAAGATGTTGCTCGACGGCACTGAAACCGCCGAGCACACCGACGTGCAGCTCGTAGATGATCGCCTCGTTCCATGGCCGACCGTGCCAGGTGTTGTGTTGCCATTGATAGGCCAGCGGATCGACCACCACGCTGTGGCTGTCGATATCCCCGGCTTGCGCGCGGGAGGCCGGGTCCGGCACCTCCAGCTCGCCATCGATGTTGTAGCGGTAACGGGTCCCCGCCGGGCAGCGGGTCTTGATCACGAACCAGCCGTCAGCCTGAGGCAGCAACGGCAGGGATTGTCCATTTTCCAGTTCGACACTGACGTAAAACGCATCAGGCGCCCACAAGGCAAAACGCGTGTGCTCTGCGTCCAGCATGATTGCGCCGTGGGGCCAGGTCTCAAGGGTCCGTAACGGCATCGTTGAAAACCTCTTACTGTCGGCCCGATTTACCCAAAGCCTTAGCCACAAGCTGTTCGTAGAGTTCGGCGTAGGGTTCCACCGCCTTGCACCAGTTGAAAGGCGCGGCCATGGCCCGGCACCGCATGGCATGGAGCAGGTCGGGGAAGGCGAACACCTTGAACGCGCGGCTCAGGGCCTCCTGATAACTCTCGACCGTGGATTCATCGAAGAGGAAACCGGTCACGCCGTTTTCAATGGTGTCGGCCAGGCCGCCGGTGTTGCGTGCTACCGGCAACGAGCCGAAGCGCTGGGCGTACATCTGGCTCAGGCCGCAGGGTTCATAACGCGAGGGCATCAGCAGGAAATCGCTGCCGGCGAACATGCGCCGGGCGTCGGTTTCGTTGAAGCCGATGCGCACGCCGATCTGCCCTGGAAAACGCAGGGCCAGTTCACGCATGGCTTGTTCTTCCTCCGGCTCGCCACGGCCGATGATTGCAATCTGGCCTCCGGATTTGACGATGTATTCGGAGACCGCTTCGGTCAGGTCCAGGCCTTTCTGATAGACCAGACGCGAAACCACGGCAAACAACGGACCTTCAGAATCAGCCAGGCCGAACAGTTCGCGTACATGCGCGGCGTTGACGGCTTTGCCGTCCCAATCACCGATGCTGAAGGGACGGAACAGGTGTGTATCAGTCGCTGCGTCCCAGCTTTCATCGATGCCATTGGGGATGCCACTGAGCAGGCCTTGCTGGGTCTTGGCGGCGAGAAAGCCGTCGAGGCCACAGCCGAAGGCCGGCGTAGTGATTTCCTGGGCATAGGTGGCGCTGACGGTGGTGATGTGGCTCGAATAGGCCATGCCGGCCTTGAGGAACGACATCTTGCCGTAGAACTCCATGCCTTCCTGTTGCAGGGCGTGCGCGGGAATCCCCAGCTCGGGGCACGAGCCGAGGCTGGTCACGCCCTGGTAGGCCAGGTTGTGGATGGTGAACAGGGTCGGGGTGCGCTGCCCACGCCAGTGCATGTAGGCCGGCGCCAGGCCCGCCGGCCAGTCATGGGCGTGCACCAGATCCGGGCACCAGTGAATTTGTGCGAGATTGGCGGCGATATCCGCAGCAGCGAGGCCCAGGCGGGCGAAACGAATGTGGTTGTCTGGCCAGTCGCGGCCATTGTTGGCGCCGTAAGGCGAACCTTCTCGCTCGTAGAGCTCAGGGCAGATCAACACATAGATGACCAGACCGTCCGGCATGTCCATGCGCCCGATCTTGCAGGCTGGCAGTGCGGCGTGCCCACCCAGTTCACCAATGATGTGGATCGGGTTTTCGCTGTGCAGCACTTGCGGGTAGCCGGGGATGAGGACCCGCACATCGTGCAGGTGCGACATGGCGCGTGGCAGTGCGGCGGAAACGTCGCCCAGACCGCCGGTCTTAACCAGATCGGCAATCTCGGAGGTGACAAACAACACTTTCTTTCTGTTCGGATTCTGACTGGCAGCCGGTGTCAGCGTCTTGGTGCCAGGGACGCTGATTGATTGCGCGCTCGGTGCATTGACGACGCTCGATTCGCCGACCTGCTGCTGAGCACGTTCACCCTGAATATCTAAAGCCGCACTTGTCATATGAATCTCCCGTGGTGTTGATCTAATTCTTAGGTCTGGCACAAACGGTGTGGCCAAATCCTGTGGCCGTGCGCAAACGCGCACGCATCGGTAGCAAATGCTGCCCAATGCGGTGAAGCAGATGGGTGGAGGGGCCGTTGCAAGGAATGCACCAGTCGCGTTGGCCCTACCTTTACCCTGACCCATGGCCAAGACTGAAAGTTTCGAGTTTTTTACAACCAGATGACCGACCGGTTTTACCTCGCGAAAATGAGTCTAGGCCAGATCCTAGAGCGGGGCGGGTCATCTGGTGAAATTGTTCGACAATCAGTTTTCAGAGGGTAAAAGAACCGCGTGACGAAGGGGTGACCGCACCGACGAAGTGCAGGTTTATTTTTGGAGGTGGGTCAAAACAGGACTGGCAAGTCACAAAAGTGGGCGGGTTGGGCGGTGGGGTTGCACTGTTGCGGTGCGTTAGATTCAGTTTGTTGGGTGTGCTTGATGGCCCCTTCGCTGGCAAGTCGAATCGTCGCACCGCAGCTCCTACAGGGTTCGCGCATACCCTGTAGGAGCTGGCTTGCCAGCGAAGAATTTGACTCGGTCCTAAGTGAAAACCCGAATTGGTTTCCCCGCCGACCACGCCTGAATATCTTCGATCCTCCGCGAAAAGAACAACTGGTAGTTCTCCCGGCTCACATGCCCGACATGGGGCGTCGCCAGCACGTTTTTCAGATCCTCCCACCGTTCAAGGGCTTGACCACTTGTCGCTACTGTCAGATTTGACAGTAGCCAGCCCACTGCCAATCCGTGTGTGATCGCTCCAATTGTTGCGCCGAAACCAGGCCAGCCACGTCCGATGCAGGAGCGTTTTCATGACTGTTGAATTCAGCCAGCCACCCGTTGACATTTCGTCCGATAACACCGTGCTGGCACTGTTTCCGCCCGAGGTGCTCGGCAGCACAAAACCAGTGGTAGGCGCGCACTGTGGTGCCCCCATCCATGTGGTAGACCTGCCGCCCATGGGTGCCCAGGTATTGGTGGCTGCGTACCTGAGTCAGGCGCCGAACGATACCGTCCAGCTCAACTTGAATGGACAACCCAACATTGCCAGCGCACAGACTGAAACCGAGTCTTCCGACACACGGATAAATCTTCCGAAACTCCACCTGAAGCCGGACATCGTCAACCGTATGACGTACACCGTGATTCGTAACAGTCAAAACCAAGGCTCCTCCGAACCACCGCTGGAAATCCTGTATAACGACATCCGGCCGGGCAATCAGGACACGACACCGGGGCCACCGCATGATCATTCCCGACTGGAATTGCTCCTGCCCGACGCGATCAAAAACGGCGTCGGCCCAGACTTCCCCGTCGCCGGCGTTCAGGTATGCGTGCGCTACCCGTATTGCCGGGCTCACGACCTCATTCGACTGAACTGCAACGGTTATGACGTCTTGCATACCGTGACCCCAAGTCAAGCACCGGCGCAAGGTTCGGACACCCCGGTGACGGTGTGCTTCACCGTGACACGCGCAGACCTGGAGGCTGCCAAAGACCATCCTCAATTTGTGTTTTCGTTCACCGTTACCGACCAAATCGGGAATGGCCCTGATACAGACGCGCCATGGTCAGCCGCACACATCGTCGATGTGGACCTGGCCGGCCAGCGCTTCGCGATGCCGATTCTGCTGGAAAATCTCGACGACTATCCCGGTGACGATTCAACCCTCATCGAACTGGAAAAACTGGGCAGCAAGCCGTTGTCGGTGTTCGTCAAGACCGAGGACAGCCGCATCAGTATCGGCGACCGAATCGTGGCGGTGTATACCGCGAAGTTATCCGGGCAATCCGACATCGTGGTGACGGTGAGCGGCGTGGTTGAGGGTAAGCTTGGCCAGAAAATGCCTTGTGTGCTGGAAGTGCCGAATGACAAGCTCATCTCCGGCTACAGCGTCACAGTGGTATATGAAGTGTTCAGAGGCGAAACACCGCTTGGCCAATCGCGAGTGGCCACGGCGAGGGTGGTGGGTGAAAGTACGATTGAATTGACCCCGCCCACCTTGCCATCCGCTCCCAACCCCTTCGACCCACTGAACTACCCCCAAGGCGTGAGCGTGCGTGTCGACTATGCAGCGGCTGTGCCCGGTGACAAGGCGCGACTGTTTTTGCTGAATCCGTTGCCGGACTCGCCCGCGTTTGTCGATCAACCGCTGGATCAGAAAGTTGCCCTGTTCACCCTCGATGCCACTTTCCTCGGGTTGTGGCACGGCAAGGTGCCGCAGTTGGCCTGGAAGTTGATTAAGGGCGATCAGCCGGTGGCCGAATCGGCGCCACTGGTTCTGACCGTGAACCGGATTGCGAATGACGATCCGCGGTTGAGTAAGCCGACGATTGACGGCGCAACAGGGGATGGCGAGCTGGATGTGGCGCAGATGCAGGGCTCGGCTCAATTGAGGGTGGCCGCGTGGTTACTTCAGGTGTTGAACCACTGCATCTGGTTGCGTTATGACGGTTTCGACAAGCAGGGCGACGCGACGGGAAAGGTGTTTTGGGCGGGCGCGCCGCATGCCTCCACGTCGGGGCTGACCACGGCAGCGGACATTGCGTGGCTAAAAACGCTCAAGGACGGTTCGAGGTTGACCATTACCTTTGGTGTGAGCTTCGAGAAGAAGGCTGACGCTGCCACGATGGTCAGGTTTCCGGTGCAGGTTTATACCGTTCGTGCGGTGCAGGTTGGCAATCCTGCCTTCACCAACCCGCCTTACGTTATTGATCCGGCAGGTCAGGTTAAGGACATCGTGCTGCGCCTCACCAATGACAACGGTCAGCCAGTGGTGAATGGCAAACTTACGCTGACCCTTCCGAACGGATTTACCTTCGCTGATGGTGGTAGCGGTGCGCGTGAGTTCACTACGGCTTCGGATGGCACGGTGACGGTCAGTGGCGTGAAGGGGCACAGTACTCCCGGGATCTACGACTTGATCGTATCCAGCGGGGAGCTGTCCGATAAGGCGATAGTGACTGTTCTCGGGGTGGTTCAGCAGATTTCAGTGGACCCATGGCTGTCCGAAATGGTCCTGAATCAAGACGGCTCACGCGCCTATGCATGCCATAACGAATCTCAAAGCACGATTACGGTCATTGATACGATTAATCAGAAGGTCATCAAAGTTATTCGGGGGGGAGGGAGATGGGCACTCGCTATCGCCATCAGTCGTGACGAGAAGCGCCTTGTTACTGCCGATTACACTGGCGGGACGATCTCGTTCTATGATCCCGTGAGCCAAGCGTTCCTCCGGACGATTGGAACCCCAGGAAATGGCTCGGGCGGTGATGTTGCCCTCAGCCCGGATGGCTCCCGCGCCTACTTCTCCTTTGGTGCGAGCACTACAACAGGCAACGGCGTTCTGATCGTGAATACCGTCACTCAGACGGTGATCAAGGCGGTGCCCCTCGGGCAAAGCGATCAGCCACTGAGCATTGCTCTCACCCCGGACGGTACGCGGGCACTTGTCGGTCCTGTCAATGGTGGTCTAGCGGTCTTCAATACAGTTAGCGAGACAGTCATCAAGACTCTTCCTGTCAGGATTGGTGGGGGCAGAATTGTCGTCAGTGCGGATGGCACTCGCGCAGTTGCCTGTGAGGAAAAATTTGGGGTGGCGGTCATTGACGCGGTGAGCTGGACGGTGATCGGAACCGTTCCTATTGGAACCATTCCTCTTCAGCGCTATTTCAGACATCTTGCTATAAGCCCCGACGGCACTCGCGTTTATGTAACCCATGCCAAAACGATCGTTGTCGTTAATATCGCAAGCCTGAGAGTGGAGAAAACGATACAGGTCGACGGTGATACGGGAGCAATCGCCATCAGCCCTGACGGTACTCTGGCCTATGTCAGTAATACGAGTCGAAACACGGTCATGGTCATGGCCATCGGATAAGCGAATGGTGATGTTAAGGGGACGAGGAAACGGGGAAGCATTTTTGCCTGCCCGATTTTTTGTCCCATGTAACTAAATGAGCAGTTAAACGGAGATGTTTAAAAAACATCTCCAGACACTCTCTCAGGCTACACATCCTTGCGTCGTTGCCTACGACTGCGCCAGAATCCGCCGGCTTGTGCGCCTAAGGGCCGGGCTCTATTGTTTCCCGGTCGCTGACAATTCAGCGATCGGGTTTAGCGACCCGAACCTTTGTAGGCGCAACAGCGCTCCAAACTCTCTTGCAGACTGTTCATGTTTGCGATAGTTGTCATGGCGGCTGTGCGCGGGAGATCTTCGGATCTGCCGGGCGCCTACACCCGGTTCGCTAACCTGCGTGCAGCCGCCACCCTCACTTGTTTAGCGACAGGTCTTGGTGGCTCCATTTTTTGTAGGAGTTTCACTATGTTCAAGATCACACCCAACCCGCCCGAAACCGACGACGTTTCCCCGTACGAATCCACCGATCCCAAAAAACTCAACACCGCCGCCGACCGCGCCCTCGATTACTACCTCAAACCGGTCATCCCCAAAGACACCCCGCGCAAACCCAGCACCATCTACTTCGTCGGGCCAGACACTGATAACGAAACCCTGCTGGTCAACGCCTGTGAAACGTTGGCGTCAGCGAGTGTGATGTTGAGCGATTTCGCTGGGCAACTGAATGGCCCACAGCGCCACACCCTGCTGGGGATTCAACACTCTGTCATGTTGGGTGAGCTGGCGGTGAACCGGATGCTGGATAACGTCGATCCGCAGTCCTGACGAAGTACTTGTGGCGAGGGCGCTTGCTCCCGCTGCGTAGCGGCCCCCAACACTGACAACGCATTCCTTCAGGCACGCCGAGTTCAATGGTTTTGGGGTTGCTTCGCAACCCAGCGGGACGGTGCGGCGTTCCGACAGGCCCCCTCGCCACAGTTGTGGTTGTGGCGGCTGGTTGAGTTGCAGTTGCGTTTGACCGCTGAGTTTGTGGTGTTTGGTCGGGCCTCTTCGCTGGCAAGCCAGCTCCTACCGGGTTCGCGTATACCCTGTAGGAGCTGGCTTGCCAGCGAAGAACGATAACTCGGTATCAGGTGAACAACCGAATCGGCTTACCCGCCGACCACGCTTGAATATCCTCGATCATCTGCGAGAAGAACATCTGATAGTTCTGCCGACTCACATACCCGACATGCGGCGTCGCCAACACATTCTCCAGGGTCCTGAACGGATGATGTTCAGGCAATGGCTCCACTTCAAACACATCCAGGGCCGCCCCGGCCAAGCGATTCTTCTGCAACGCCTTGACCAGCGCCGCCTCATCCACAATCGGCCCACGGGCGGTATTGACCAGCAGCGCCGTGGGTTTCATCCAGTCCAGCGCCTGGGCGTCGACCAGGCCACGGCTGCGCTCACTGAGCACAAGATGCACCGACAGCACGTCGGCCTGTTCAAACAATTCCTGCTTGCTGACATAGGTCACGCCGACTTCGGCAGCCGCGTCGCTGGTCAGGTTTTCGCTCCAGGCAATCACCCGCATGCCGAACACTTGCCCGAACTGAGCGACGCGCTTGCCGATGCTGCCCAACCCGAGGATCGCCAGGGTTTTGCCGTGTAAATCCCCGCCGAGTCCTTGCTGCCATAGACCGGCGCGCAAGGCGTTGGCTTCGGCCACGAGGTTGCGGGTGGCGGCCATGATCAGCGCCCAGGTCAGTTCCGGCGCGGCGTGTTTGTAGCTGTCGGTGCCGCAGACTTGAATGCCCAAAGTAGCGGCCGCTTTGAAGTCCAGCGCAGCGTTGCGCATGCCGCCGGTGACCAGCAGCTTGAGTTTTGGCAACCGGCGCAACAGGTCCTCATCGAACCAGGTGCGTTCGCGCATCACGCAGATCACCTCATAGGAGCCCAGACGCTCGGCCAGGGTTTCGTTGTCGGCCGGGTAGTCGTGAACAAAACTGACCTCGCCAACGCTGTCCAGCACTGACCAGTCCACCACGTCGCGCGCGACATCCTGCCAGTCATCGATTACCGCAATCTGCACCGCCATCAGCGTTACCTCATCAATGAACCGGGTTGGTTTTGTTCAGCCAGTCAAGCAAGGCCTTGTGGAATTGCGCCGGTTCTTCCATCTGCGGCGCATGGCCCATGCCGGGGAATTCGACCAGGGTCGACTGCGGAATCAGTTGGGCCACTTGCTTGCCGAGCACGTCGTAATGACCGAGCTTCGCCTTGACCTCGGGCGAGGCAATGTCACTGCCGATCGCCGTGGTATCAGACGTTCCGATCAGCAACAGCGTCGGCATCTTCAGGTCTTTGAATTCGTAGTACACCGGTTGGGTGAAAATCATGTCGTAAATAAGCGCCGAGTTCCACGCGACTTGCGTATGCCCCGGGCCTTTGTTCAGGCCTGCGAGCATGTCGACCCAACGCTCGAATTCCGGCTTCCAGCGGCCACCGTAATAGGTGTTGCGTTCATAGGTGCGGATGCCATCGGCGCTGAGCTTCAGTTCGCGCTCGTACCATTGATCGACGGTGCGGTAGGGCACGCCGAGGGCTTTCCAGTCTTCCAGGCCAATGGGATTGACCAGCGCCAGTTGTTCGACTTGCTCGGGGTATTGCAACGCGTACCGGGTGGCGAGCATGCCGCCGGTGGAGTGACCGAGGAGGCTGGCTTTTTGAATGCCCAGGGCCTTGAGCAGTTGTTGGGTGTTGGTCGCCAGTTGCTGGAAGCTGTACTGATAGTGGTCGGGTTTGCTGGAGGTGCAAAAACCGATCTGGTCCGGGGCGATGACCCGGTAGCCGGCTTCGCTGAGGGCTTTGATCGAACTGTCCCAGGTCGCGCCGCAGAAGTTTTTGCCATGCATCAGCACGACACTGCGACCGTTGGCCTTGCCATGGGCGGCGACGTCCATGTAACCCATTTGCAAGGATTTACCCTGGGACTCAAAGGCAAAGTGCTTGACGGTGTAGGGGTATTCGAAGCCCTGCAGTTCAGGGCCATATTCCGGCCCTTCGGCGTGGGCGAGGACGGGCAGCGCGGCGGACAGTAACAGGCTGGGCAGCCATCGGGAGAGGGCAAGGGGCATGGGTGAACTCCATAGGAAACCGGCCGATGCTGGATCGGCCTGATTAGGGCGAGATTAAACACAGGCAATCGCCGTGCTTGATCGTTCAACCCATCCAGCCCAGCGTGGCCAATGCCAGCACGCCGTAACGGGCGGCCTTGGCCAAAGTCACGATTAACAAGAATCGCCCCAAGGGTTCGCGCATGACGCCGGCCACCAGCGTCAGCGGGTCACCGATGACTGGCACCCAACTCAGTAGTAAAGACCAATGGCCGTAGCGCTGATAATGCTTTCGCGCTTTTTCCAGATGACTTGGGCTGACCGGGAACCAGCGCCGCTCCCGAAACCGTTCGATACCGCGTCCCAGCCACCAGTTCACCAACGAACCGAGCACGTTGCCCAGCGTGGCGACGGCCAATAGCGACCAGACCCAGTATTTGTCGCTGAGCAACAACCCCACCAGCACCGCTTCGGACTGCAACGGCAGCAGCGTCGCCGCACCGAACGCGGCGAAAAACAGCCCGAAGTAAGCACCTGACATCAATGGGCGGGGTAGTCCGCCACCACGACATCAGTGCCGTCCTTTTTCAGGCCGATCACTTGGTAGGCATCGCTCATGCCGTCCATTTCCATCCCGGGGGAGCCCATGGGCATGCCCGGCGCGGCAACGCCCAGCAGGTCGTCACGTTTGCTCAGGGCCAGCACCTGGTCTGCCGGGACATGGCCTTCGACAAACTTGCCGTTGATCAGAGCGGTATGGCACGAAGCCAGACGCGGCGGCACACCGTGTTGTTGCTTGAATTCGCTCATGTTGGTTTCGACATGGTCTTCAACCTTGAAGCCGTTGGCTTCAAGGTGGCTGATCCATTTTTTGCAGCAGCCACAGTTGGCGTCGCGGTGGACTTCGATGGGGATCAGGTCGGCGGCCTGGGCCAGGGAGGAAATGAGAAGGGCGCTCAGGGCGGCCAGACGCAGATGGGTTCGCATGGGGGATCTCGACTCGGGTGGCGGTCAAAAACGGGCATTTTGACCAGTTTAGCCAACAAAAAGCGGCGAGATTGTTTCGAAGTGATACATAAGCAATGCGGACCCATGTGGGAG